>JANXZQ010000481.1 GCA_025355445.1 Gammaproteobacteria bacterium | reverse complement strand
ATCACGATTCGCGCCGATGCGCGCACCACGCATCAGGCCGTCGTCACGGCGATGGACGTGGCAGGCAGGCTGGGCTTTGCACAGTTGAATATCGCCACCGTCCATGAGGAAGCGCCGCATTGAGTCAGGCGGCCGCAGCGGACCCGAATCCTGCGGGCGGTTCCTGGTCGATCTATCGGCGGCTGGTCAAGTACGCCAAACCCTACCTTGGCGTGTTTCTGATCGGCGTACTGGGCGCCATTCTGTTCGCAGTGTCCAACGCCTCGCTCGCGTACCTGGTGCAGAAATTCCTGCATGGCGCGTTTGTCGTGAAAAATCCGGACGTGTTGTGGGAGGTGCCGGTCGGCGTCGTGGTGCTGTTCACTTTGCGGGGCGTCGGCGACTATGTGCAGAGCTACTATCCGAGCTGGGTGGGAAGGCAGGTCATCAAGGGCCTGCGCCGCGACGTGTTTTCGCACTATCTGCGCCTGCCGACGTCTTATCTCGACAATCAACAGTCGGGACACCTGCTGTCGAAGCTGACCAACAACATCGAGTTGGTGGCCGCGGCGGCGACCGGTGCGGCGATTTCCCTCATCAGCGACAGCCTCACCATCCTGGTGCTGCTGGGCACGCTGTTCTACATGAATTGGCGCTTGGCGGTGTTCTGCATCGTTGCCGCTCCCGTCATCGCCTGGCTGATGCAAATCGCGAATCGCAGCTTCCGACGCTACAGCGAACGGATCCAGAATTCGATGGGCGATATCACGCGCGTTTCCAAAGAAGCCATCGATGCGCACCGATTGATCAAGCTATTCAATGCGGAGGATCATCAAACCGAACGCTTCGAGCAGGTCAACGAGCACAATCGCGCCTCGAACATGAAGCTGATCCGTGCACGGGCTATCAGCAATCCGGTGGTGCAGTGCATCGCCTCGATCGCACTCGGCAGCGTGCTGTACGTGGCCATCCGCCAGGTGTTTACCCATCATATGCAGGTCGATGAGTTCTTCGGCTTTCTGACCGCACTGATGCTCATTCCATCGCCGCTGCGCAGCCTGGTCAACATGAGCGGGCCGCTGCAGCAGGGCATCGCCGCGGGCCAGAGCGTGTTCGAAATTTTGGATCATCCCACCGAGGGCAGCGGCGGCGCACTGGCGCTGGCGCGCGCGCGCGGCGAGGTCGAGTTCCGTGACGTCTCCTTTGCCTATTCGAGCGAGAAGGGTGAGGTGCTGCGCCATGTGAGCTTCAAGGTGCGGCCCGGCGAAACGGTGGCCATTGTCGGACCCTCGGGCAGCGGCAAGACGACTCTCGTGGGCCTGGTGCCGCGCTTCTACGACGCGCAAGCCGGCACGGTGCTGCTCGACGGCGTCGATGTGCGCGACTATCGTTTGACGGATCTGCGTTCGCAAGTGAGTCTGGTCAGCCAGGACGTGATCCTGTTCAACGACACCATCCGCAACAACATAGCGTTCAATGCCCTCGGCAAGACGGATGCGCAAGTCGAGGCCGCGGCGCGCGCCGCCAATGTGATGGAATTCATCGCGCAGCAGGCGCAAGGGCTCGACACACCGTTGACTGACCGCGGACAGAATCTCTCCGGCGGACAGCGCCAGCGGATCTCCATCGCGCGCGCGCTGCTCAAGGATTCTCCGGTGCTGATTCTGGACGAGGCCACGGCGTCGCTCGACAACGAGTCGGAGAGAAAAGTGCAGCAGGAACTCGGCATCCTGATGCAAGGCCGCACCACGCTGGTGATCGCGCACCGGCTATCCACCGTCGAGGGCGCCGATCGAATCATCGTCATGGATCAAGGACGGATCGTCGAGAGCGGCACTCATGGGGAACTGCTGGCGCGCGGCGGATTGTATGCGGCGCTGCATGGACTGCTGGTCAACGCTTAAACCGTAACACATGTCGCTGCAATCTTGGCTCAATCGGATTTGGTACGAGCGTGCGATGCCGCCGTGGTGGCTGCTGCCGCTGTCGCTGGCCTACGGCGCGGCCGCCGGATACCGCCGTTATTTGTACGCCAAGCATTTGCGCAAATCGACACGTCTGTCCGCGCCGGTGGTCGTCGTCGGAAACTTAAGCGTCGGTGGGACTGGCAAGACCCCGCTGGTGTGCTGGCTGGTCGCACGCCTGATCGATCTTGGCTTCAAGCCCGGCGTCGTCACCCGCGGCTACGGCGGTTCATCCGGCAATGTGCGGTTGGTCGATTCTTTCGACGATCCCAAGCTCGTCGGCGATGAATCCATCTTGTTGGCGCGCCGCACCGGCGCTCCCGTAGCGATCGGCCGCAACCGTCCGGCAGCCGCGCAGCTTTTGGTCAATGCCGGATGCGACGTCATCGTCAGCGACGACGGCCTGCAACACTACGCGCTGGGCCGCGATTGCGAAATCGTCGTCATCGACGGCGATCGGCGTTTCGGCAATGGCTGGTTGCTGCCGGCCGGGCCGCTGCGCGAAACTCCGGCCCGATTGGCGGCCGCGGATGCCGTGGTGGTCAACGGCCCGCGCGCCTTGCTTGACGGCGCCTTCAGTATGCGGCTCGAGGGCAAAAGCGCCCTCAACCTGTCCGGCGGCGCCGCGACCGGATTGAGTGAGTTTGCGGGGCAGTCGGTGCATGCCGTCGCCGGCATCGGGAATCCGGAGCGGTTTTTTAATATGCTGCGCGCCCACGGAATCAATGTCGCCGGCCATCCATTGCCGGATCACGCGAATTTGAGCGCCGCCGACATTTTCTTCAACGACCAGCGTCCCGTGTTCATGACCGAAAAAGATGCCGTAAAATGCGAGGGGATGGCCGCGGCGCATCACTGGTATGTTCCGGTTACGGCAAGTTTCGACGGCGGCGAGTCGAATGTGCTGCTTGACATCGTGACCAAGGCCATGGCGAGGCGCGCCACGCGCGCGTGAGGTGATATGGATAAGCGACTGCTGGAATTATTGGTGTGTCCCATTTGCAAAGGGCCTCTGCGCAATGCCGGCTCGGGCAATGCGCTCGAGCTCGTATGCCGGGCGGATCGGCTGGCCTATGCGGTTCGCGACGGAATCCCCATGATGTTGCCGGAAGAAGCGCGCGTCCTGCACGCCGACGATCCGCTGCTCGATCGCTAACCGCAGCGCGCATGTTTCACGTCATCATACCGGCGCGCTATTCCGCGTCACGGCTTCCCGGCAAGCCGCTGCTCAGGCTGGGTGATCGGCCGCTGCTCCAATGGGTGTGGCAGTGCGCGCGTGCCGGCGGAGCCGAGTCCGTGACCATCGCCACCGACGATGCACGCATCGCCGATGCCGCGCGGGATTTTGGCGCCGACTGCGTGATGACTTCACCGCAGCACAATTCCGGGACGGATCGGATCGCCGAAGTCGTGCGCGCGCGCCGCCTCGCGGCGGACGACATCGTCGTCAACTTGCAGGGCGATGAGCCCATGATGCCTGCCTCCGTGATCACCGATGTGGCGGCGGCGTTGCGCACCCGGCCGGACATCGATATGGCGGCGGCCGTTGCACCCATCGCATCGCTCGAGGAATTTCTCGACCCGGCTTGCGTGAAGGCGTTGCGCGCGCAGAATGGGGACGCTCTGTACTTCAGCCGCGCGCCCGTGCCCTGGCCGCGCGACAACGTGGCGGCCGGGCGGCCTTTAGGCTTTGCCGGCGCGTGGCGTCACATCGGCATCTACGCGTATCGGGTGCGCAGTTTGTTGCAACTCTCTGCGTGGCCGCCGACGCCGCTGGAGCAAACCGAGAAGCTCGAACAGCTGCGCGCCTTGGAGCATGGCATGCGGATTCACTTGGTGACGTTGACCGAAGCGCCGCCTGCCGGCGTCGATACGCCGGAGGATCTGCAGCGGGTGCGCCGCCTGCTCGAGCCGGCGCCGGCACCGGCGCCCACACCGGCGCCGGCGCAGCGCTAGTTCGGTGCGGAGAATTTTGTTCGTGTGCTTGGGAAATATATGCCGCAGCCCGACGGCCGAGGGAGTCCTGCGGCAAATGCTCAAGCAGCAAGCGCCCGAGTTGCAAGTCGAAGTCGACTCCGCGGGAACCGCCGACTATCACATCGGAGATCCGCCCGATACGCGCAGCCGGCGCGCGGCATTGCGGCACGGCATCGACTTGAGCGCGTTGCGTGGACGCCAGGTCGTACCGCAGGATTTCGCGCGCTTCGACCTCATCCTGGCGATGGATCGCGCCAATTTGCGCGAGCTTCGGGCCATGCAGCCGAAGGGCTCGCAGGCCCGGCTACAGCTTTTTTTGGAATACGCGCCGGAGCTTCAGGAGTCGGAGGTGCCCGATCCTTACTACGGCGACGCAGGCGGCTTCGAGAAAGTGCTCGATCTCTGCGCCGCCGCGTCCCGCGGGCTGATTGCCGTCCTACAAGAAGTGGCGTAGCAGCCAGTATAGGCTGCCGGCGAGGGCGATCGAGACCGGCAGCGTGAGTACCCAGGCCATCAACAAATTGCGTACGGTGGACCACTGCAGGCCGGAGTGGTTCGCGACCATGGTTCCCGCCACACCGGAGGACAGCACGTGCGTGGTGCTCACCGGCAAACCGTACAGCTCGGCGGCGCCGATGGTGGCCATGGCGACGATTTCCGCCGAGGCGCCCTGTGCGTAGGTCAGATGGGTCTTGCCTATCTTTTCCCCGACGGTGACGACGATGCGCTTCCAGCCGATCATGGTGCCCAGCCCCAAGGCGATGGCGACGGCGACCTTGACCCAGGTCGGTATGAACTTCGTGGAGTGGTCGAGCTGCTTCTTGTAGCTGTCCAGCGTCTGTTTGTCCGCATCCGACACATTCAGCGCCTTGGCCTTGCTCATGAAGCGCAGCCCTTCGCTGACCAAGTACATGTCGTTGCGAATGTTGACCATGGAACCGGCAGGAACTTTGTCCATGGAATGGTATTGGTCGACTTGAGCCGAGATCGATCCGGCGAGTGCGGACAGCGCTGCCACACCGTGGGAAGTCACGGCGCGCGCGCGCACCAGATCCATGGCGGCCGCATGCGCATCGGCCGGCGCTGGGCCCGCGCTGTAGCGCCCGAAGGCTGCCTGCGCCTGGCCGGAAGCCGCGACGAACTTGCCGACGTCTTCTTCATGCATGGTGCGGTTCAGCGCGTAAGCCGTAGGCACCGTGCCGATGAGGATCAACATGATGAGGCCCATGCCTTTCTGGCCGTCGTTGCCGCCGTGGAAGAAGCTCACTCCGCTGCAGGTAAGAATGAGCAAGCCGCGTATCCACAGCGGCGGCGGTTTGTTGCCCTCGGGCTCTTTATACAGCGCGGGGATCCTGACCGTTTTCTTGAGAATGGTCAGCAGCAAGAACGCCGCACTGAAGCCGATCAATGGCGAAAACAGCAGGGTGTAGCCGATTTTCGTCGCCTGTGTCCAGTCC
>JANXZQ010000470.1 GCA_025355445.1 Gammaproteobacteria bacterium | reverse complement strand
GTCGCCAATGCCGGCGTTGCCAATCTGCCGACGCTGCAAACCCGCTATGGCGTTGAGATGCAATTCCTGGTCAATCACCTCGGCCACTTCGCGTTGCTCAATGACCTGTCGGACCGGGTGCGAAACCTGACCGGGCGCATCGTGATCGTCAGCGGCGCCGCCGCCGCCGAACGGGCTCCGCCCGGGGGGATCATGTTCGATAACCTCGGCGGCCGGGAATTCTACCAACCTCGCCTGTTCTACGCGCAGTCAAAGCTGGCAAACGGGCTGTTCGCCAAGGAACTGTCGCGCCGCTTGAGCGGCCGCGGCATCGCCGTCAATTCGCTGGATCCTGGCGCCACGCACGGCACCGGCCTCAACCGCAATGCCGCGTGGCCGCTGCGATTTGCCCACTCGGCCGCGCGCATGTTCAAGAAATCGGCGCCGCAGGGAGCGGCAACCCAGGCGCTGCTGGCCGCCAGCCCGCAGGTCAGCGGAATCACCGGAGAATACTGGTCGGATTGCCGAATCGCCCTGGGCAGCCGGCTGCTGGACGATGTCGAACTCGCAAGGCGGCTGTGGCAAGTGTCGGAAGACATCGTCGTGCAACAGCGTGCCGTGCCTGAGAATTCGCTGCGGCACGCGGCATAGGCCTCCTCAAGCTGTCGGCCGATGATCGGCGCAAGCCAGGCGTTCAGGGCTTGAGCTGGGCGCGAATCTCGCCCGGCTGATGCATGGCGCTGTGCACGTTTACATACAAATTACCCGCCTTGAAACTCGCATATTGCTCGTCGGTCAGTTTAGAGCCTACCGGCACCGACCACACCCCCTCGCCGCTCTTGATCAGCGTGATGATGGGAGGCCCGGCTTGTCCCGGCGCACCTACGTGAATGTGCGCCACCGTGCCGTCGATACCCGTGGTCTTGATGGTCCCGGTCACCGTCCTATCCGCCGCAATGGCGATGATGCCGGATCCGGACGCCGACGTGGCGACCGGCGGCGTCTCTTCGGCACCGACCAGGTTCACTTTTACTTCGCCGCTGAAGGCCGATCCGCAGAATGCCGTGAGCGCCGCCGCCGCGAGCAATGCACGAATACCGGTGCGGTTGAATACTTGGCTCATAAAGGACTCCGACAGTTGCAATGGATTGGGAAACCGAACGCCGCGCATCGCGGGATTTACTTGCCTAAATTCTCTGCCGCGAATCCCCAATTGGCAAGCTTATCCAGCAATGCATTGACGTAATCGACGCGGCGGTTCTGGTAGTCCAGATAGTATGCGTGTTCCCATACGTCGATGGTCAGCAGCGGCTTTACGCGCTGAGTCAAAGGCGTATTCGCATTATCCGTCTTGATGATCTTGAGCTTCTCCCCGTCCTGCACCAGCCAGGCCCAGCCGCTGCCGAATTGCTGGGTCGCGGCCTGCGCCAGTTCCTTCTTGCAGTCGGCGACCCCCCCGAAGGATGACTCCATCAGACGCTTGAGCGAGATGGGGGGCTCGCCTCCGCCATTGGGCTTGAGGCTGTGCCAGTAGAAAGTATGATTCCAAGCCTGCGCCGCATTGTTGAATATCGCGGTGTGGTCCGATTCACCGGCTGTGGCCTTGACGATTTTATCGAGCGGCATATCCGCAAATTCGGTGCCGACGACCAGCTTGTTCAGCGTGTCGACATAGGTCTTGTGATGTTTGCCGTAGTGAACGTTCAGCGTGTTCTCGGAAACGACGGGTTGCAGCGCGTTACGCTCGTAGGGTAATGGCGGCAGCTCGATAGCATGGGAAGACATAATTGCCGCGTTCATGGGGCCTCCTACCGAGTGAGTCGGGAGGCCACGTTAAGGGGGGCGGCAGCAGGGCGATACCAGTATCCGTCCCCATTGCACGTAGGCCTTTGCTGACGGCAGCCTCAGTAAACGTACGGCACGACCATGCGCAGTCGTGCCACCCGTGTCGTGGGGCATATGCCGCTACCGGCGGTGCCGGCCATGCCGCCGCCCGCCATGCCCTTGACGCAGAGGCGAACATCGCCGCTCTTGGTACGTATTTGCACCTGCGCATGCCCCTCGCCGCTCTTGAATTGCAGCCGCGAGCCCGGGCCGTAGCGAGACTCCATCGCCTTGGGACCAAAGCAGTTTTTGATCGCGCCGGCGAAGGATTGCACGTCGAATTGTGCAGCGGGAGAGCCGGCGAAGGTCATGATCACATCGCCGCTGACCGACTCGCTTTCGATCTGCGCATCGGGCGCAACGCCAAGCTTGGCGCTCAAATCCCCCGACACGGCCTTGAATCGTCCGCGAGCCACCTCGCCGAGCTCCAGCGTCGCGCTGCCGCTGATCGTGGTGATGTCCACTTCGCCGCCGCTGCCCATGAGCTGGATGTCGCCGCTGATGGTTTTGATTTCGATGGTTTTAGCGGCGTGCGCGGTCAGGCGCACGTCGCCGCTGACGGTGGACGCCCGGATAGCGCCGCTCGTATCGCCGCTCACACTGCCGCTCACCGCCTGCAATTTCACGTCCCCGGTCAGCCCGCTCATCTTGAAGTCCGCGCTGACCAGCGAGGCCGATACCATGCTCTTGGCCGGCACGTGAATAACGAGGTGCGCATCGTTATCCGAACCCCAGCCATGCATGGCCCGCGCCACCACGTGGATGGAGGTGCGATTGCCGCCGCTCACGACATCGACGCGCTCCACATTGTCGGCGGCGGTGCCGCCAACCTGCACCTCGTTACGATCCCAGCCCATCACCTCTATCGTTCCGGACACATTGACGATCTCCACCTCGCCTTGCGGGTCCGCCGGGCGGCGTTCCTCGATTGCCCTGCCGGCATGAACCAGTGACCAGGGGATGAAGGCTGTAGTCGCGCAGAGTGCGATCCAGCTGCCGTAGAGGCGTGCAGTCGAGAGTGTTTTTGACATGGGTTATGTCCTCGTCATCGTGGGTTGAGTAGCCCGCACGACATGGTCGTACAGGTCAAGTTCATCGCGCGAAGTGCTCTGCCACAACTGCTCGAGCACCGGGCTCGCAGGATCACTCGCCAGCGCCTTGCGGATATCTTCATGGGCATGGCGAATGACGGCGAGGCTCGCCTCGATTTTTGCGCGTGTTGCGGGATCGAGCAGCGCGACACGCTCGCGAAAGCTCACTTCCAATTCGGCGCGCGCCGCGACATAACTCCGGCTGCGTGGTTCCTCGAACACCGCCGCCTGCACCGCCGGCAGCACGGCCGGCCCTGCTGCGCGGCCATGCAGCACGGCCCAGGTCACGGCGCTCGCCGCGCAGGCGCCGGCGATTCCCGCCGCTGCGGCGTACAGCATGGGCTGCAGGCGCCGCACGCTGGGCTGCAGGCGCACGACAATGGCGGGCCAAAGGTCGCCGGACGGCGCGACCTCCGGACTCAAGGCCGCGAGCTCATCGTCGAGCGATTTTTGCACGGGATCTTTCATCGCGATGCCTCCAATCCGAGCGCCGCCGTCAACAGAGCGCGTGCTCGATGCAGTTGCGCTTTGCAAGTGCCTTCGGCGATCCCTAAATTGTGGGCCGCCTCGGCGTGACTAAAACCATAGATGCCCACCAACACCAGCACGTGGCGCGCACCCTCGGGCAAACCGGCGATGGCGCGCTCCAAGTCGAGCGGCGGAGCGCCGCTGCCGGGATCCGCGATCTCAGGCAGCCCCATGGCGGGTTCAGCGATTTCGTATTCGACGCGCAATCCCCGGCGTCGCGCAAGCACGGTATGGACTGCGATGCGGTGCAACCAAGTCGTGAAGCGGCTGCGCCGCTCGAAGCCGCCCAAGGCCCGCCAAGCGGCGACAAAGGATTCCTGGGTACAGTCCTCCGCCGCTTCGCGCTGGCCGGTGAGGCGCAGGCACAATCCATACACCCGGGGCGAGAATTGCCGGTACAGCCGTTCGAAGGCGCGAAGGTCGCCCCGCGCTGCGGCGGCGATCAGATCTGTCGGTTCAGCAACAGTGTCTATCGCCTCCACGCTCTTCAGCATCTGAACCGTCCCCATTCTTTCCCCCTGCATCTATCCCATTGGAGGCGAGCAAGGGCGCAAAGGTTTGAATCGGGTCGCGACGGGATGGGGGGCGTCAACGCTCGCCGACGTCGATCATGTTGTCATCGGAGATCCGGTCGATCAGCTTGTTATAAGGGTCGATGCCGGCGCGCGTCGGCTTGCCGTCCACGACCACCTCGAAGGTTTGATGCTCCTGCGTGATTTTCTCGCGCCGCATATACTGCGGCTTCTCTTCATCCTTCGACCCCGCAAACACTCCGATATCGATGTAGTCAGCCATCGGCATGGAGGTTTCGACACCGTTGCCGTCGGCCTGCACCTTGCGCGCCTGCACCGCCAGCGACACCGCATACTTGCCGTCGGCGCGCTTGTGATACGTCGCCGACACCGCCTTGTTGTCATACAGCACGATGCGATCGAAGCCATCGTCGATCAGGTATTGGAGTTCGGGCGGAGTCTGTGCGCGCAATGCGTCGACCAGCTGCCGAGTGTCGGGATACGGTTGGTCCTGCGCGGCGGCACCGCGCGTGCTCTGTGCCGCGTCAACTTGATTGGCGGCGTTGGCGTAGCGGTACTGCATGATGAAATTATGCAGCGCGAGATTCACCTTGTCCTCGCCGATATAGTCCGCCAGCGTGTACATGATCTGGCCGCCCTTGTAGTACCAGACGTAGTCCTCGCGCTGCACCAGCGCCAGCGGCCGCTCGCGGCGCACCTCACCCGCCCGCCCGCGCAGGTAGCGATCCAAGAAATGCCGCAGCACCCGCCGCATATAGTCCTTGCCGTACTTCTGCTGCATCACCATGTAGGCGGAATACTGAGCAAGTGTCTCGGACATCATGTTGGAGCCCGCCACTTCGCCGCCGATCAGCTGGTGCCCCCACCATTGATGCCCCAATTCGTGGGCGGTGACGAAATACGTCAGATCCACATCCGTCGGCTTGAGCACCCGGGTGATGAAGCCTATCCCTTCCGAGAATGGCACGGTGTTGGGGAAGGACTGCGCGAATGTGCGGTAGCGTGGGAACTCCATGATGCGGTACTGGGTGAATTGATACGGGCTGAAGTGCGCCTGGAAATAATCGAGTCCGGCGCGCGAGGCTTCGAGCATCTCGCCGACGTTGTACGGATGCGCCGAATCGTGGTACACCTCCAAGTTCACGGGGCCGTTGGGTCCCGAGTAAACCTCCTTGCGGACGGCGTAGCGGCCGGACAGATACGCATAGAAGTCCAGAATATGCGTCGGCCCCATGCTGTATTCATAGTAATGCCGGCCATCCTTATCCCACGCGCGCGCGAGGTATCCGGGCGCGATACCGATCTGATCCCCGGACGTGCTGAGAATGGTGTGATAGGTAATCCAGTCGGCGTTTTTGGTGAACAAGTTGATTCGGGTATGCATGGGGTCGCCGCGCGGCGCCATCTCCTCGAGATCGCCCAAGTGCTCCTCGCGCCGCCGGCGCGGATCATCGATTTCCACGGTCGGGTCATAGCCGATGCCGGGGAAATACTCGGTGTCGAAAAATGTGCCGTTGTAGGCGAATTGTGCGGGTTCATTGCCGTCGCTAAAACCGCGCGACTCATGCCCGACTGAGAACGTGAGGGTCATCACCTCCCCCGGCGCCAAGGGCTGATCGAGCGCGTAAATCGTGTATAGATCGCGCGCCGACCGGCTCACGAGATGGAACGGCCGGTCGAATTTTACGTCGCTGACCGCCTCGTGCTGGTCGGTCAGATGAATTTCCGACATCGGCTGCGCGCTCTTGTTCTGCAGCGTAAATCGCCCCGCGCCGTCGAAGGAGCGGCGCTCCGGATAGATGTTGATGGTGGTGTCCACCGCCGTGACCTTCGGCTGTGGCAAGTTTTCATACTTCTTGAATTGCCGCTCGTAGTCGGCGAGCGCGTGGCGCCGGTCCTCCGCGGTCATATACTCATTGAGCACGTGGGCGTTGTAGTAATACCAAGCACCGGCGCCGACGGCCAGCAGCAGGAACAGGGCCCCCGCCGGCGCCAGAGCCGGCGCGCGCCGCAGCGCCTGCCGACTGCGCGAGCCGAATGACAGATCAGTGCCGCGCCGCGTATAGGCCATGGAGATCACGGCGAGGAACGCAAAAATCGCGAACCAATAGAGAATGGACCAGAACAGCGCGGGGACGAAGTGCCCGTAGCCGTTCATGTCCGAATACAAGTAGGCCGGCACCGCGCCCGGAAGATACAAGGTGTTCTCCCAGCCGAAGGCGAAGAGCACCGGCTGCAGGACGAACAGGCCGATGACGATGCCGTGACCGATGAACTTGTTCGACACCATGGTCTGCACGAACATGGCGAACAGCGCAAACGCCAGCATTTGCGGCAGGGTGATCAGGTACAGCTCTTGGAGGTACTGCAGCACCTCGTAGTGGTAGTAGCCGTCGATGGTCTGCATCAGCATGCCGACCAGCATGGTGATGGTCAGCAGAACCAGCTCGACGGCCGCGATGGCGGTAAACTTCGACAGCCAATCGATCGACGCCGACATCGGCAGCGCATCGTGAATGCCGTCGAATCGCGTATCGCGCTCGCGCCACACCAGTTCCCCGGCATACAGGGCGGCGACAATGATGAAAAACAAAGTTCCCGAGCCCTCCACCGCCTGCAGCATCAGGTAGGTGACCGGCCAGACATTCTCTCCGCCCACCCGTCCGGCAAAGTGGCCGTTGTTGACCGCGAAGGCTATGAGCAGCCCGACAATGGCCCAGAAGGGAATTTCGCTCATCACGGTGCGGATGCGCAGCCGGGATAACGCTGCATACTGCAGCAGCGTCGTGCCCGTGCCGAACACCTGACTCACCCGCGGCAAGCGCACCGCCACCCACGAGCGTGTCGGCAGCGCCGCCTGCGCTTCCTGTTCGCGGGCCTTGGCCGCTCGCCTTCCCTGGGAACGGGCCGTCAATGCCTCGACCGACATCGGGAACAACGCCCACACACCGGCGAGCGCGATTACACCCGCCGCCGTCCACAGCAATCGATTGTAGAAAAAGACCCCCGGAGAATATCCGGAGAAGTCCCACGGCAGGAGCCGGCTATTCTTCTCGACCACGCTCCAGTAGCGCGTGATGGCGTCGACCATGCGCAGGCCGATCGGATCGAGAATGCCCGACCAGAAGTGCTCCAGCGAGCGGGTCGCCGCGAACACGGTGATGCCGATCACGTAGAGCATGAACAGGGCCACGCCCTGCAGGTACACGACGATCAACTTACGCGTGAGCGCAGCAACCGCAAAAAATAACGATCCGATGAAGAAGATCTGCACCACGACAATGGAGAGGAACGGCTGCAGATACCACGCCAGGTGGTTCGGTCCGATGCGCGCATGATCGGCCCAGGGAGCGAATGTGCCCAGGTAGGTACCCACCACCAGCCCAAAGAACACCAACACGGTGATAAGGAAGGAGCCGGCCCAACGGCCGCCCAAGTAGGCGAACTTGGAGATCGGCTTGGTGAACAGCATCTGGTAGGTGTCGCGCTGAAAATCGCGAAGTACCGACGTACCAAATATCGCAGCCATGACGATGACTCCGAACAGGCAGGAGAAGGCATCGTTCAAGGTATTGGCGTAGGGGCCGTTCAGCAGGACTTTGCCGTTGGAATTGGCGATCGGGCCGAAATTCTCCGACGCAACACAGAAGAACGAGAAGGCCGTCCAGAGCAGAAAGTAGACGTATGTCGAAATGCTCTTGACGCGAAAGCGAAGTTCGAAGGTAAAGAATTCCCAAAACATGCCCATGACGCTGTCTCCCTGAAGTCTGGTGCTAGTTCTTGGGTCCGCGGGACAGGTTCAGGAAATACACATCCTCGAGCCCGGCAGCGACCGCTTTGAAATGCTCACCCGGCGCGGACGGCGCGAACACCCGGATCTCGTGCTGTCCTCCGACCAGATGGGTGCTGACGATTTTCAGCTGGCTCTCCAGCGCACGCAGTTCCTCGTCGGTGGCGACCACGCGCGACCACATCTGTCCCGCGAGTGCCAGCAAGGCCTCGGTGGGCGACCCTTCCAGGAGAACTTGCCCGGACGCGATAATGGCCATTCGCGAACACAGCTCGCGCACGTCATCGACGATGTGGGTCGAGAGGATGACGGTCACGTTGCGGCCGATCGAGGAGAGCAGATTCAAGAACCGATTGCGCTCGGCGGGATCGAGCCCGGCGGTGGGCTCATCGACGATGATCAGACGCGGATTGGCAAGCAATGCCTGGGCAATGCCGAAGCGCTGCTTCATGCCGCCCGAATACGTGGAGAGCGCCTTTTTGCGAGCCTCCCATAGATTGGTCTGCTGCAGCAGCGCGTCCACCATTTCCTTGCGCTCCCCCTTCGCCGTCACCCCCTTCAGAATGGCCAGGTGGGTCAGCATGTCGATGGCGGACATCTTCGGGTACACCCCGAACTCCTGCGGCAGATAGCCCAAGATCTTCCTGACTTCGTTCTTTTGCGTCAGCACATTCAGGCCGTCGAGCTCGATGCTGCCCGCGTCCGGGTCCTGCAAAGTTGCGATGGTGCGCATCAGCGAACTCTTGCCGGCGCCGTTCGGACCGAGCAGCCCGAACATATTGTTGCCGACGGAGAGCGACAGATCTTTGAGCGCCCTCACTCCGTTCGGATAGGTCTTCGACAAACCCGTAATTTGCAAAGCCATGGGAATTCCTTGAAGTACTTATGCCGCCGGGTAGAGTCCGGCGATGGTGTTGACCGCGAGCTCCGCCTCGGCGCGGTTGGGTGCGGTGGAATCGTCGTCGAAACCGTAATAATCGTCGTCCCCTACCACTTGGAATACCAAGCCATCGCGGCGCGGAACGAAAGACACTCTCTTGTAGAAGAGCCCGTAACCAACGTCGGGTTCGGGAATCGTGCGCGCCAGCTGGCCGCGCACCGGAATGACGGACTCATCGCCGAACAAGGCACGCGCGCCGAACCCCGTGGCATTGATCAGCACCTTTTCACGCAGTTTGGCCAGCTCGCCGGGCGCATGGAACTCGGCGATTTCGATTTTGCCGCCGGCGGCGAGGAAGTCCGATATGAGCAAGTGGGCATATGCGGTGATATTGAACATCATCATTGTATTGCGCCGCAAATAGCGTGCGCCGAACTCGTGGCTTCCGGGGACGAACTCCTCGCTTCGAGGGATGAGGTCGGCGATCAATTCGCGTTGCAACTCGGCAAACCGCGGCCGGGTGTCGGCGGCGAGGCGCGGCCGGCTCGCGTCGTTCGGTTCATCGGAGACGAAGTAGTTGTCGATGAACTCCACCGGATTGCCCGGCAGGCCAAGCAGATTCTGGTAGGTCCGGAAAGACTGCCGCGCCATGTTCTCCCACATTTGCTTGAACTGTGGAGTCGCATGCTCCTCGAAGCAGATCCTTGAGTCGGGCGTCCATAGGCCGCTGGCCAGGGACGAACGGACGTTGGGCGGTAGATCCTTGGCGTAGATGGTGACGCGAGCGCCGGCACGCTGCAGCAGCAGCGCGGAAGTCAGGCCCATAGCGCCGCAGCCGATCACTGCCACTTCGCGCTCGCCGACGGCCATGGCCTTTTGTACTGCAATGGCGCTCGACCCCCAGGACAGCGACCAGCCGCTGCCGCCGTGACCGTAATTGTGCACTATGGTCTTTTGTCCGATTTGCTCCGCCTCGACCCGCGGCCCCTGAGCACGAAAAGGGCGCGTGCAGACCGTGATTTGCGTGATCCGATCCGTGGTTGCGCGCAAGCGCGCGAGTTTCAGAGAACTCTTGCGCAGCGACTGGGGTCTGGCGCCGAGGGCTTGCACGCCGCAGCCCTCCACGGCGGCGACCAGCAAAGCCGCGCCAGCTCCTGCCAACAGCCGCCGGCGGTCGAGTTGCCCCTGCATTCCCAAACTCCGCTGCTTCACTTGAGTTCGACTTCCACGAATCGAAATTCAAACTCGTTGGCATTGATCACATTATGCGCAACGCCCGCCGGGCGCGCATACGAGGCGCCCATCGTCAGGACGGCGTCGCGCACGCCGCCCGCTTCCTCCAGGCGCAAAGTGCCGCTGGTCAGAGGCACGACGACGTAATCGTGGGCATGCACGTGGTGCCCGGTCTGCGCTCCGGGCGCGAAGCGCCATTCCGTGACGATCACGCTCTCATTCTCCAGCTGAACCAGCGATGTGGCCTTCATCTCATCCCCCTTTGGCGGCTGACAATGGCGAGTATAGCCGTCTCCCCAGTGCTAACGTTTCCGATAATCATCAGGACTTCCACACCGACCACGAATGGATCGACAGTAAGGTAATCCTAGCGCCACTGCGGTAGGATGAGGCTGCCGCGAGACAGGACACTCAAGGGTACTGAAGACCGCAATGCCGCTGGTGATGCTCTGCCCCGCCTGTGATTTGGCGCATCGACGCACCGCGGCTCCCGCATTCGGACATACCCGCTGCGTGCGCTGCCGCGAGCCGCTGCGGCGGGCGCAGAACAGCAGCATGGATGGCGCGATCGCGTTGGGCGTCAGCGCGTTGGTGCTGCTGTGGCTGAGCAATTTTTATCCTCTGGTGGCAATGCACGTCAATGGCAGCTCGCGCGAGACGACGCTGGTCGGCGCCGCCCTCGGGTTCTACGAGCAACACGACAGGATGCTCGCGCTGATGGTGTTCCTGACCATCGTGGCCGCTCCTTTGCTGCAGGTGGTGACGTTGTTGTACGTCTTGATTCCGCTTTGGCGCGGGCGCAGCGCCTACGGCCAGAATTTCGTCATTCGCTTGATCACGCGGGTACGGCCCTGGAGCTTCACCGAAGTATTCATGCTGGGCACGGTCGTGGCCTTGGTGCGGCTTGCTAAATTTACGCATGTCGTGCCCGGAATCGCCCTCTGGTCCTGCGCCCTGCTCATGCTGTGCCTGTCCGCGCTGAGCAGCCACGCGTCGCCCGAGCAGTTATGGCGCTGGGCCGCCGCGCGGGGACCGCGTTGAGCGCGCCGGCCACCGGCCGCAGCCTTGGGCTGCTGTCGTGCCTCGATTGCCATCTGACGGTGCGCGACGTGAAGGCGGCGCGCAAGCGCTGCCCGCGGTGCCACGCGCCGCTGCATGCACGCAAGCCTCACAGCCTCGCCCTCACCACAGCCTTGCTCGTCGCCGCTGCCGTACTCTATGTACCGGCGAACCTACTGCCGGTGATGGACACCCACACCATTTTCGACGATGAAAGCGACACCATCATGAGCGGGGTGCTGGTCCTATTGCGCTCCGGTTCCTGGCCCATCGCCGTGCTGGTGTTCGTCGCCAGCATCGTCGTGCCGCTGCTAAAAATTCTGGCGCTCGGCGTGCTCACCTACTCTGCCTGGGCGGGCTCGGCCCGCGGCCGCTTACAACGCAGCCAGCTGTTTCGGATGGTGGAATTCATCGGCCGCTGGTCGATGCTGGATATTTATGCCATTTCATTGCTGGCCACCTTGGTGCAAGTTCAGTCCTTTGCGTCCATTATCGTCGGCTGGGGGGCTTGGGCCTTCGGCGCCGTCGTGGTGCTGACCTTGTTCGCCACGCACACTTTTGACCAACGCCTTCTGTGGGATACCGACCGATGACTGAACCCGTCAATCCAGGCACGGAGGAACTGCCCACGGCCGAGGCCGCGCCGGCGCGAGGGGGCCGCTTCCCGCTGATCTGGGTCCTTCCCGTAGTGGTGGTTCTGGCCGGCGCCTTCGTCCTGATTCACGAGAAGCTTGCACAGGGCAGCAGCATCGAAATCCGCTTCCACAACGCCGAAGACCTCGAAACGAACAAGACCAAAATACGCTACAAGGATGTCGAGATCGGCGAGGTGACGGATATTCACGTGGCCAAGGATCGCAAGGAAGTCATCGTCACGGCGATGATTCATCGCGATGCCGGCGACTACCTGGTCGACGACACGCGCTTTTGGGTGGTGCGTCCGCGCGTCTCGGCCGCCGGCATCACGGGCTTGGGAACCCTGGTTTCCGGCGCGTATATCAGCGTCGATGTAGGTAAATCGGTCACCGAAAGCAACCATTTCTTCGGGCTGGAAGTGCCGCCCATCGTCACCGCAGACCTGCCGGGGCGTGAATTCGTTTTGCATGCCGAGGATCTGGGATCGTTGAGCATCGGCTCGCTGGTTTTTTATCGGCACATCGAAGCGGGTCAGGTGGTGGCCTATACCCTGGATCCCGGCGGCAACGGTGTGACCATCAAGATATTCGTCAATTCGCCCTTTGACGCCTTTGTCACCGCCGGAACGCGATTTTGGCAGGCCAGCGGCATCGATATGTCGCTCAGTTCCGACGGTGTCAAGCTGCGCACGGAATCTCTTACCTCGATCCTCCAAGGCGGCGTGACCTTCAGAGCGTTGCCGGGCAGCGCCGTAACGCCGGTCGCCGGCGACACATCGTTCGCTTTGTATTCGGACGAAGACCGCGCGATGCGCCCCATCGAGACGGAGGTGCGCGCCTTCGTCATGTACTTCAGGGGTTCGCTGCGCGGCTTGTCGGCGGGCGCGCCGGTGGAACTGCACGGCATTGCCGTGGGTGAGGTGACGAGCGTGGACGTGGAGTACGATCCGGACGCCGCCGCGCTGCGCTTTCCCGTCGTGGTGGATGTATATCCGCAACGCATTCGCGGCCGCAAAGCGCACGGTACGCGCCTGACAGCCGCCGCGGAAGGACCCGAAACCGTCAGCCGCGTGCTGATCGACAGCCTGGTCGCGCATGGCCTGCGGGCTGAGCTGCGGTCCGGCAATTTGTTGACCGGCCAGAAATACGTGGACCTGGACGTGCACGGCGACGCACCCGCGGAGACGGTCTGGTGGAAGGAGCAGCCGGCTGTGTTCCCGACAGTATCCAACGGGCTCGACGAAATTCAAGATTCCGTGGGCGGCATCGCGCGCAAGCTCAACAAAGTACCCTTCGATAAGATCTCTTTTCGATTGCTTTCTACCATGGAGGCGCTCGAGCAGACCTTGAAGAGCACGGATCTATTGATGCGGCACGTCGACGGCAGCTTGGCGCCGCAGATCCAAGCAACCTTGGTTGAAGCGCAGGGCGCACTCAAGAACGCCAAAGATGTGTTGGCGCAGGATGCACCCTTGCAGAGCGATCTCGGCGCCACGTTGCTGCAACTGTCGCGCGCGGCAAAATCAGTCACGGCACTGGTCGAATATCTCGAACGCCATCCGGAATCGCTACTGCGCGGCAAACCGGGAGACTCACCTTGAAGTTATACACAGCCGCCGCGGCCTGTCTGTGCCTGCTCTGTGCATGCGCCACCAGCCACCCGGATCACTTCTATATTCTGACCGCCCAGCCTGCGAACGGGAGCGCAACACGGACTTCCCCAACGGTGCAAGCGACGCTCAAGGTGTCGCTGCCTTCATTAGTGGATCGCGCTGAAATAGTGCTCAACACCTCCGCCGATTCGATCAGCGTCTTGGAGCACGAACGATGGGGCGCCCCCTTGATAGACCTCGTGTCTCAGACCTTCGCGCGGGACATCGAACGGCGCCGTAGCGACGTGCTCGTCGGAGGCATCGGCGGCAGCAGCACGAATGGCGCCACGATCAAAATGACCATCGACATCGTTCAGGTCTGGATGCGCCGCAACGAACCCGCCCGCATCGAAGTGCACTGGCGAATTCAGGGCCCACAGGCCGGCAAGGAATCATCCGGCGCGGAGGCATTCAGCGCGCCGTTGGGACAGGATGGTTATAACGCGGTCGCACAGGCATGGAGCGAGTGCGTCGCCCTATTGGCAGACCGGTTGGCCGAGCGGATACCGCACGGCGAGTAGCGGATTGGCAAACGAGGACGCCTCGGCCGGCGAGGCGTCCCCGCTACTTACTCAGGCTTGACCACGACGTCGTTGTGCACCGATTGTACGCCCTCTGTATCCTTCGCGAGCAGGCCCGCCATGTCGGCTGCATCTTGTGTGGGAGCGTGGCCGCTCAGCCAGACAACGCCATTCGCATCGGTGTCCACCTTGATACGCGTCAATGTAGTGAGATGTTTCGAGGCCAATTTTGCCTTCACCTTGGTGGTGATGACCGAATTCTTGACGTAGTGGTGATCGGCCATTCCCGAATCGTCTGCAAGCACCATGGGCACACAGACAACGCTGGTAGCCAGCACGCCGGCCAATATGAACTTTTTCATTTTATACTCCTGCTATTGTTTTAAAGGTAGCCCTTAAAGGCTCTCGCAATTCTCGGAACACAGTGTGCTGGAAGCCGGCGCGGCTTTCTGTAGGCGCCGCATGGCAGCCTCTGAAGGCCGTATCCGACAGAACGGGTGATTTCCACCGCAAATGTGGCGCTACACCGACATTCGCGTCGGTTATTTCCTACGCCGCGCCGCACACGCTTGTATCGGGCGTCAATCGGATTTAGCGTATGTCAATGAAGACACCGGCTACAGTATACGAGCGGCCTCTCTGCATGAGGCTGCTCTGGGTATGAATGTGGACTGGCGCATATTAGCGCTGGGGTCGGCGTTTTTTGCTGCGCTGACGGCAATATTCGGCAAGGTAGGCGTGGCGGAAATTAATTCCGACTTGGCCACATTTGTCAGAACCATCGTCATTCTATTGGTTGTGGCGCTGCTGATCTCGGCAAAGCAGGAGTGGCAGAGGCTAGATTCTCTGTCAGCGAAGGGCGTTGCATTCCTGGTGTTGTCGGGCGCCGCCACGGGATTGTCGTGGCTCTGCTACTATCGCGCGCTGCAAAGCGGCCCAGCGTCGCGCGTCGCGCCACTCGACAAACTCAGCGTGATTTTTGTAGTGTTATTCGCCGTCGCCTTCCTCGGCGAGCGGTTCACTTGGAAGGTAGGCGTCGGCGGCATGCTGATTGCCGCCGGCGCCATCCTGATGGCCCTGTAGGCCGGGTCGCTTAGCGATGCGAGTCCTTCGTCGCATTGTCATACTTTTTATCGGAATCCTTCAAGTTGCTCTTGGCATCGCCATATTTTGCCTGCGCAGCCCCGACATTCTTGTTGATGGTGCCCTTCACCTGCTGGCCGACATTACCGATGGTCTTGCCCGCCACTTCCTGCACCTTACCCGCCACTTCTTTGGCCCGGCCCTCTACTTGATCTTTGTTAATGCTCATGATTACTCCAGAACCACGCCGGCGAACGGCCGACTCGTAAAACCTGGAGGACATTGTCATGCGGGGAAACGTCTTGCGACTGTAGGACGGATTGCCCTTTAGCTGTCGGAGAAGCGATAATTCCCCATCAGCCGCTGCACAGCGCCCGCAATGTCTTGATTCCGCCGATCGCACCCGCACAGGCGTGCGCCGCTTCATCGCCCTTTGTCAAGAAGTGTGCAGCGAAGAATCTCCGGTGCTCTTCGTGCTCGTGAAACCGCTGCGGCGTCAACACGATTGAAATGATCGGCACTTCGGTGTCCATCTGAACGCTCATCAGCGCATCAATGACGCTGCTCGCCACGAACTCGTGCCGATAAATTCCGCCGTCCACCACGAATCCGGCGGCGACCACGGCGGCATAGCGTCCCGACTTTGCCAGCATTTTGGCGTGCAACGGAATCTCAAACGCTCCCGGCACTTCAAAACAGTCAACCCGCGCGCGGGTGACGCCGTACTGCTCGATGCTCCTCAAGAAGGCCACTCGCGCTTGATCGACGATGTCTCGATGCCAGCACGATTGCACAAACGCGACCCTTGCCGACCGGCCGATAAGATTCTTACTGCGGGGTCTTCTCTGCTTCATTACGTCTCCCGAACGTGAAAGCTCGGGGCGTATTGCGAGTGAGCGACCGCAAAGCAGCGGCCACACGGCCGGAAGCCTCAGCAGCTCCCAGCGTAACTCCAATTCTCGTACATCCGGACTTTCAGGAAATCGCAATCGATTCCCTACCGTCGGCTTTGGGTTCTCACCAAATCTGCAACCTGTTTGACTTGCGCCAATCAGGAGCCCGCGGGCTCATGCGACTACTCGCCATCACCGCCGGTGGAGACTTGCACTCCGCCCCGAGAATACTCGCGCCGTGCAAGCACACCGCGATTGCCGGCCATTGTGCCTTCAATGTTGTCGGACGCGCAAGTCGCCGCTCCAGATCTCCCTAGCCCATCGCGCCAGCAGCAGGGCTTCGTTCCAGCGATCAGAGAGCTCGCGGCCGTTCGCATCGGTAATGGCATAGTCGGGAGGTCCAAGCTCGCACAAAAACACCAGCGCCGCGTCTTGGTCCGCGTGCCGCGCCCGCCAGGCCGCGAATCCCTGCCGCCACCAATCGCGGAATAGCGCCACCCATTTTGCATTCTGTGGAAAATCGAGGGCTATTTGGATTTGGCCGCGCGCCGCCACACGGCCCTGAAAGGAGTCGGAATGTTCCAGCACCTTCGTGATCATAGTCTGCAACGCTGCCGGCGGCGGACAGGGCATTTCGCGATCCACGACGTAGTGCGACAGATCGGCCGCGAGACGCATGCCGGGAACTTCGTCGAGCAATTGCATGGTGGTAAACAAATCATTGGTGATGCAATTGCGGTGCGTCTCGAATTGAATCGGCATGGACGCCCTCTCGGCCAGCCGCAGCCAGCCTTCGATCACGGGCACCATGTCGGCAAGCTTGACCGGCATTTCCTGACCGATGACCACCACGAAGGGAGCGCCAATGCGATGCGCGAGCTGCAACGCTGGATTCAAGGCGTCGACCGATGCCGGAAAAGCGGTGAGGCCGCCGGCCAATCCGGTACGCGCGAAATGCGGCATGGTAGATTCGGCCTGCTCCAAGGTGAGCGCGCCCAAGTCGATAGCCATGCCGTCGAATCCCGCCTCGCGCACCCGGTCGAACTTCTCCGCCACCGATGCCTCGGGCGTACTGAGCCGATCCATGGCCCACAATGCCTGATAAACCAGCAGGCGATTAGCCATGCGTCGAGTCGGCTATCCAGGTGCTGTCGTCGGAATAACTGGCTTCGGTTTTGCCGCCGGCAAAGGCGCGCAGCACCGCCAATTGGAATCCCAAGTAACTCATGGTCGGCGGCGCGGCGCCGCGCGCGGTGAATATGGCCTCGTGCAATTCGTGCAAGCGGTGGAATGGCACCCCGGGAAAGGCATGGTGCGCCGTGTGGTACTGCATTTGCCAGCCGAGCCAGCGCATGACCGCATTGGTGCGCGTGCTGCGCGTATTCACCAGCACGTTGTCTTCATGCGGCAGGCCAAGATGCTCGATCGTGTTCTGCAGCTGATGCACGCATTTCATCACGAGCATCGGCGCCAGCCACAAAACCACGGCGGCCCAGCTGCGCGCCGTCAACGAAACGCCGGCAATCAACGCATAGCCCGCCAGATGCAGGCGAGCCTCGCGAATCAGTTCCGGATGCCCTTTGGCGGGCAGATAAGGCTCGGTGATCTTGCCCATGGAAAACCGCAGGATGCGACGCCAGCGGGTATACCAGTAACTCATCCCCGACATCCACAGCAGGTACGAGCTCAGCGTATAAGGGTGGCGCGCCAGTTCACCGTCCTTGGCCCAGTCCTGGGTAAAGCGGTGGTGAGCCATATGCTGCACCTGGTCGAAGGTGCGGGGATAGAACAGCATGAAACCGAACAGCCGCCCCAACCACTCGTTCAACCAGCCCGTGCGGAACACCGTCCAATGGCTGAGTTCATGTTGTCCGGCATACAGGAAATTGAGCAGCACTCCATGCGCGGCAAAGATCGGCACGACCCACCAAGTGCCCTGCCAATGCCAGAGCAGTGTGCCCGTGACGGCAATGGCTCCGAGATGCGATAGGGCCTGGACCGCTCCTCGGATATTGGAGGGAACACACAGGCTGCGCAGCTTGGCGGCATCGATTACGTCGCGCCGCACGAATACCTCATCCACTGTGGTCGGCCTCGACCTTCGCCACCGAGGGACGAGCAGAGATGATTTTAGCGTGTGCCTCCAACTTAGGTAAACGTCGGTACAACTCTTGCTTGTCCCCCGAATACCACCCCGCCAGCATATATAAATAAAGATCCGCAACGGAAAAGTCTTCGCCCAGTACGTAGGGTCCAAGACCTTGGCTGACGAGCGCGATATGGGTGCAAAAATCGGCAATACCCTTGTCGCGGATGGCGTCGGCGTCCGCCTCACCGCGCGTGGAATAGCGCGCGGAATAGTACATTCGCAGCACGGCTTCATAGACGTTCGCCGATAGAAACACCATCCATTGCAAAAACGCGGCATGCCGATGGGTTCCCGGCTGGGGCGCCAGCGCAGATTGCGGATTGCTCAGCGTCAGGTGGATCAGCATCGCCGCCGATTCGAACATAATGGTGCCATCCGGCAGCATTAGCGCCGGCACCCTCCCGGTGGGGTTCGTCGCGCGGAATTGCGCTACGTCAGCCGCTTCGGTGCCCACCCACACCCGATCGTAGGAAGCCCCTATCTCCTCGAGCGCCATCTGCACTGCGAGCGAGCCGGAACCCGGCCGCCCGTAGAGTTTGTACCCTGCCGTCATTGAAATTTCCCCTTGAGTTTTGCACGAATATTACCGTCTAGAAGGCTCGGTTGCCTGGGAATTGCAGTATCCTTGCCGCATGATATCAAGACGCACCGTACTTCGAGCCGGCGCCGCCGCTCCCCTGATCGCCATGGCTGCTCGTTTCTCGTTGCCGGCGGCATCCGCGACACAATCCGCACTTGCCGACGGCCTGAAATCCCTGACGGCGGGCGCAAAACCGATCTCCGCGGAGGAGCGGCAGGCGCGAATTGCCAAGGTTCAGGAACTCATGGCACAGCGCAAGATTGGCGCCCTTCTGGTGGAACCGGGATCGACGCTCGACTACTTCACCGGCATTCGCTGGCATCGATCAGAGCGCATCACGCTCGCCGTCATCCCCTCTCGCGGCAGGGTCCTCGTGGTG
The DNA here is from genome assembly GCA_025355445.1 of Gammaproteobacteria bacterium. Lineage (GTDB taxonomy): Bacteria > Pseudomonadota > Gammaproteobacteria > Steroidobacterales > Steroidobacteraceae > Bog-1198. The sequence goes on along the minus strand of JANXZQ010000470.1, from coordinate 975 downwards.
ACGCCGGCCTTCGAAGAGCCTTCCGTGCGCGAAACGCTGCAAGTGGGCGGCGACGTGCGGCCGTGGAATGAACACGAAAGCCCCTATGCATTGATCGTGCAAGGCCTGCGCGATCGCGGCGTCGCCTCCGGCGTGGTGGCAGTGGAATCCACCGTGCGGTTCTTCATCGTCGACGGCGTGCGTCAACTCTCCAAATCCTACGAGATCGTCTCGGCCGATACTCTGGTGCGTGCGTGCCGGCTGATCAAGTCGCCCGCGGAATTGGCGCTCATGCAATTGGCCAATACCGTCACGCTCGAAGCACTGCGCTTCGTCCATGGACGCGTGCAGCTCGGCATGAGTTCCACCGACATCAGCGCTCTGATGGACGGCGCCACCATCGCTCTCGGCGGCGGCACGTCCGAGTTTTCGCTGGTGCTGCTGAATGAAGCGTCCGCTTATCCGCACGGCTCGATAAAGGTCCAGAACGTGCGCGACGGGTCGATCGTCTTGATGGATTGCGGCTGCACCGTACAGGGCTATCAGTCGGACATATCACGCACCTGGGTTTTCGGCCGGCCCAGCGCCAAGCAGCGCAAAGTTTGGAACACCGTCAAACGCGGCCAGGAAATTGCTCTCGAGACTGCAAAGCTCGGCGTTCCCACGGGTGCCATCGACGACGCCGTTCGCGGCTATTACGAACCCGAGGGTTGGGGGCCCGGTTACACGCTGCCCGGACTCCCGCACCGCACCGGCCACGGTATCGGGCTGGACGGTCATGAGCCCGCCTATCTGGTCCACGGCGATTCGACTCCGCTGGAGGCAGGCATGTGCTTTTCCGACGAGCCCGGAATTTATATTCCCGGCGAGTTCGGTGTGCGTATGGAAGACTGCTGGTACATGACGGCGTCGGGCCCGAAGTTGTTCACGCCGCTTGCCACGTCGCTGGATGATCCTATTTGAAAGCATCGGGGCGACGGCGGCGGCAATGATCGT
>JANXZQ010000464.1 GCA_025355445.1 Gammaproteobacteria bacterium | reverse complement strand
TTCCATCCGCTGCGATCACACGCACCGATGGTGCGGAGATCTCCTCATTGCGCCTTACGCGCTTCGACGTTGCGATACGCGATCCTCCAAAACAAGACGGCCGCGGCTCGCGACTTCGTCGCAAAGCAAGGCAGTGAGCTCGGCAAGCCCCAAACTACCTAAGTCTTTGCCACCGCGCGTGCGTACGGCCAGGGTGCGTCCCTCGACCTCCCGGTCACCAGCAACCAGAAGAAAAGGGACACGTTTAATTGTGTGCTCGCGGATTTTAAACTTTAGCGTCTCGTTCCTCAAGTCCGTTTCTACCCGAAGCCCCTGATTTCTCAGGTTTTCCGCGACTTCCAGGCAGTATTTGTCCTGGCGGTCGGTAATTCCCATGACCACGGCCTGCACCGGCGACAGCCAAACCGGCAGTTTGCCGGCATGGTGCTCCAGCAGAATCCCGGTAAACCGCTCCAAAGACCCGAACATGGCCCGGTGCAGCATGACCGGGGTGTGCTTGTGACTGTCCTCCCCGATGTAGGTCGCACCCAAGCGTGTGGGAAGGTTAAAGTCCACTTGCAGGGTGCCGCATTGCCAGTCGCGCCCAATGGCGTCTCTCAGCACGAATTCCAGTTTCGGCCCGTAGAACGCCCCTTCCCCGGGGTTTAAGGTGGTTTCGATGCCGGCAGCTGCGGCGGCGTTGCGCAAGGCCGCCTCGGCCTTGTCCCAGATCTCATCCGAGCCCACTCGCTTTGCCGGCCGGTCCGAGAATTTGATCCGCACGTCGTCGAAGCCGAAGTCGCGGTAAATGCTCAGGATCAGCTCAGTGACCTTGACCGATTCCTCCGTGATCTGCTCCGCAGTGCAGAAGATATGCGCATCGTCCTGGGTGAAAGCGCGCACCCGCATCAGGCCGTGCAATGCCCCGGAGGGCTCGTAGCGATGCACCACGCCAAACTCGGCAAAGCGCAGCGGCAGCTCGCGGTAGCTGCGCAGGCCCTGCTTGAACACTTGAATATGCCCCGGGCAATTCATGGGCTTTAGCGCAAAAACCCGCTCATCCGGAGTCTGGGTCATGAACATGTTCTCGCCGAAGGTCTCCACATGTCCCGACTTGACCCATAGCTCGCGGTCCATGACCTGCGGGGTATTCACCTCTTGGTAACCGGCGTCGTTCTGGCGCTGTCGCATGTAAGCAATCAGCTGCTGGAACAGTGCCCAGCCTTTGGGGTGCCAGAACACTGCGCCCGGCGCCTCCTCTTGGAGGTGGAACAGGTCCAGTTCCTTGCCGATGCGGCGATGATCGCGCTTCTCCGCCTCTTCCAAGCGCGTCAGGTATTCCTTGAGCTGCTTCTCATTGGCCCAGGCAGTGCCGTAAATCCGCTGCAGCATCTCGTTGCGCGAGTCGCCGCGCCAATAGGCGCCGGCCACCTTCATGAGCTTGAACGCCTTGAGCTTGCCGGTGCTCGGGACGTGCGGCCCGCGGCACAGGTCCTCCCAATCGCCCTGACCGTATAAGCTGATGGGCTCATTCGAGGGGATGGCGGCAATGATCTCGGCCTTGTAGTGCTCGCCGATTTTCTTGAAATGCGCCACGGCCTCATCGCGCGGCAGGACGCGCCGATGCACCTTCAAATCCTTGGCCGAGATCTCGGCCATCCGCTGTTCTATCGCCGCCAGATCTTCGGTGGAAAAAGGCCGCTTATATGCGAAATCGTAGTAAAAGCCGTCCTCGATGACCGGGCCGATGGTGACCTGGGCATCGGGAAACAATTCTTGGACCGCGTTCGCCAGCAAATGGGCGGTGGAATGACGGATGACCTCCAGGCCCTCCGGGTCCCGGTCAGTCACGATGCTCAATTTGACATCGCGATCGATGAGCGCGGAGGTGTCCACCAGCACGCCGTCAACCTTGCCGGCGAGCGCGGCCTTCGCCAAGCCAGGCCCAATGCTGGCAGCGACATCCGCCACGGAAATCGCATGGTCAAACTGTCTTAAGCTTCCGTCGGGAAGGGTAATCACGGGCATAGAGGCATCTTACCAAAGGCATTGTGCGGGGTGCCGGCCGTTCTTTAAGTCCGGCACCCCGCCATCAAGATGGTGCGCACTACTGGGATCGAACCAGTGACCCCCACCATGTCAAGGTGATGCTCTACCGCTGAGCTAAGCGCGCTCGAAGGGAACCCCGAAGGGCGCGAAAGATACCGTATCTTAAGCCAAAAATCACTCTAAGGAGGCTGCGCCACCCGCAGCAGGGTCCGCTGAGCGCTGCTGTGGCCTCGCGACATAGCGGAATTGGATTTCCCCGATGGTGACCGCATCGCCGTCGTTCAGCATCTGACGGGACACCTTGCGCCCGTTCACAAGCACCCCGTTGGTGCTGTTGAGATCCTCGATGATGGATTCACGCGGCCCCACCAGGATCAAGGCATGGTGGCGGCTCACCGAGCTGGAATCGATCTGCACTTCGCAACCGATCGCGCGGCCGATGCGGGTGCGCCGCGACAATACATGCGTGACCGCCTTCTCGCCGTCGACTCGGATCAGCTCAGCCGACCACTCGGGCGCGGCAGCGGGAGTCCCGGTCGCCCCGGGGTGCGGAACCGACCCCAGCCGCTCGATGCTGGTCTGGATTCGTCCCAGCACATTCGCATTGTTGCTCTCGCTGCGTTCCAGCCGGCGGATGAGAAATTCGCGCTCCTCCAGAGCGCCGCGAGTCCGCTCCAGGGTCGCGCGCAGCTTCTGGCTGTCCTCCTCGAGTTGCTGAAAGGCCGCGCTCTTGGCCGCCAATTCGTCGCTCAGGCGCTTGACGTTCGCTTCAATCAATTGCAGCGGCCGCCGCGCTTCGTTCAAGTGCGCCACGAGCACTGACATTTCCTGGTCACGTGCCTCGGCATCGGTCTCCATTTGCGCGGCCTGCGCCGAATGCTCGTACTGCAGTTGCTCCATCTCAGTGGAGTGTTCGGCGTGCCGGCGGTCCGCGTCTTGCAGCAATTCAGTAATTTTCTTGGCGTCGATGTTGCCGCGTTCCAGAGCTCCGGCGAGAGCCTCATCGCGTACCGCCAACTGGGCGTTCAGCCGCAGCACTTCCGCATCGGCGGTGCCGAGTTGCGTGGCGAGGCGGGAACGAGTCTCTTCCGCCCGCTTCAAATCGTTCGATTGCTGCGCAAGCGTCGCCGTATTCGCCGACGCTGCCGCCTGCAATTTGTCGATCGTTTCGCCTTGCGTGGCGAGCCTCGCCTCCAAAGCGGCCACCTGACTCTGCAAGCGGTCGCGCTCCGACGCGAGCACGCCCTGTCCCGCATGCGCCGCGCCGACCTGGGCATCCAATTCGCGGAACATATTGTGATCGAATCCGCGGCGCCATTCGCGCGTCCGCAACACCTCGAGATAGGAACTCGCCTGCGACTTCACGGCCTTAAGCTCGCTGCGCGCCGCATTCACCAGTGAGTCGCCGCGCTGCACCTGCACGGCCGCCGCCGCCGCCGCTTCCCGGCTTGCCTGCAACTCCACGCCGAGCCCATTCACCTGCACGCGCACCGCCTGCAATTCCGTGTCGAGCCGCGCGCTGGACTTCGATGTCGCTTCGAGCTCCGGCACCACTCGCGCATGTTCCGTTTGTAGCGCCGTTAATTGCGCATCACGCTCGCCGATTGAATGCAGTACCTGCGCTATGGTGGCGTCGCGCGCACCGAGTGCAACGCGCAGGGTGCCGGCTTCGGCTTGATGACGCTCCGATTCGTGCAGCGCCTCCTCGATCTGCGCGCGCGCGGACTCCACCGAGTGGGTGCGTTCGGCCACCAGCTTGTCCAATTCCCGCGTCCGGGCTTGTTCGGATTCGAGCGAGATGCGCGACGCAGCCAGATCGCCTGCCAGCGCGTCGGCGCGCTTGGCCAGGGACGTTTCGGCATCGAGCGACTTCTCATAGGCACGGCTCAGTGCCTCATAGTCGGCGTTTTGCCGGGCGATGCGTTCCTCCACCGAGCGCACGCTCTCGGCAAGCGACGGCAAATCAACACCCGAAGATCGAACGAACTCCGGCATGCCGGCAGCAGCCGACGACGGCAGCGCGAGCATATTGGCCGTGTGATCCATGGCTACCGCGTCGTCCTCGACGTCATGATCGTACTGCGCACCGTCAAGAATCGGCAGACGGTCGGTCTTGTCAAGGTCTACTTCCGGGGATTGAACGTATTCCTTCGCCATAATCGCTCCCTAACCTGCCCGCGTATTCGGTACGCCAAATGCCGACTGACGCAGCTTTTGGATTTGATCGCGCAGGCGCGCGGCCTGTTCGAACTCCAGATTTCGCGCCAGCTTCATCATTTCCGCCTCGAACTTCTTGATGCGCTTGACTGCCTGTTCAGGCGCCAGCGCCGCCACGTCCTCGTCCGCGCCATAGCGTTCCCGTTCCTGCACCGAGCGCGCACCCTCCATCACATCGCCCACGGCCTTGATGATGGTGCGCGGTGTAATGCCGTGCGCGGTATTGAACTCGATCTGCTTGCCGCGGCGCCGATCGGTCTCCGCGATGGCGCGCTCGATCGACCCGGTCCTGACGTCCGCATACAGGATCGCCTTGCCCTGTAAATTACGCGCCGCCCGGCCGATGGTCTGGATCAGCGAGCCTTCCGAGCGCAGAAAACCTTCCTTGTCGGCATCCAGTATGGCGACCAGGGACACCTCGGGCATATCGAGCCCCTCGCGCAGCAGATTGATGCCGACGATGACGTCGAACTTTCCGAGACGCAGATCGCGAATGATTTCCGAGCGTTCCACCGTTTCGATATCCG
>JANXZQ010000462.1 GCA_025355445.1 Gammaproteobacteria bacterium | reverse complement strand
CGTCAGGCAGCCAAGAGCGATTGCATCCATTCCTCCGAGATAGGACACCTCTTTCCAAGTCTCATTGCCATGGGTTAAAAGCGTGCGGGCGATCGGACCCAGCGCCACACACACGGCGAGGATGATGAGCAGCCATTTCTCGCGCCCTGCCCAGCGGCAAATCAACGGGAAAAATAGATAGAACACTTCCTCGACCGACAGCGACCACAAGATATCCCAGCTCGCGGGCAAATATCCGCGCTGCGCTTCGAGCAGGTTGATATGAAATGTGAGCGCCGCAAATAGTGCCCGCCCCAGTCCTCCCGTTTCCTGCGAGACGACGAACCCGGGCGTTCCGCCAAAATGCAGGAGGCTCAGTGCACCGAGCAGCAACAGCAATAAGGGCGCTATACGCGCAAATCGCAACCGATAGAAATCCCGAACTCGAATCGCAGACAGCGTGCCCCAGCGCCGCAGGGAGGTTGAGGTAATCAAGAATCCGGAAATCACGAAGAATATCTGCACCCCGTTCTGGCCGTTCCAGACGAGCGCGCCGCGCAGCCTGTCGGGGATAGCCTGCCAATAGGCGAATTTGTCGAGGAACAAGCGCATGTTGACGTGATTCATCAACACGAGAAAGATCGCCAGTCCGCGCAGCGCATCCACCGCATCGAGACGATGCCGAGCCTCGCTGCTTGGCGAGAAGACGCTGTTGGTCGCGGGGTGATGTTCCATAGGCGAGATTAACCCGCCTTAAAGCGTAAAGCGCGGGCAAAACGCCCTGCGTAGCGTCCCGCCCGCGCTGCGGTGATGCATCCTGCCCCCCGTTACGGCACCCGTTACGGTACCCGTTACGGAATTTCCTCCTTGATACTACCGCGCGTTCATTCTCCTGATCGGGCATGCCGCGCGACAGCCGCAATCCAATCGCGATCGTGCAGATTCTGCCTAGCCGGTTCCGCCCACGGTGAGCGCATCGATGCGCAGCGTAGGCTGACCGACTCCGACAGGCACCGACTGGCCTTCCTTGCCGCAAGTCCCTACGCCGCCGTCCAGCTTCAGATCGTTACCGACCATGCTGACCCGCTGCAGCACATCCGGGCCATTGCCGATCAACGTGGCGCCTTTGACGGGCGCGCCAATTTTGCCGTTCTCGATCAAGTACGCTTCGCTCGCGGAGAACACGAATTTTCCCGAAGTGATGTCGACCTGACCGCCGCCGAAATTAACGGCATACAGGCCCCTCTCCACCGAGGCGATTATTTCTTCCGGCGCTCGAGATCCGGCGCGCATGTAGGTATTGGTCATGCGCGGCAAGGTCATGTGGGCGAAGGATTCACGGCGGCCGTTGCCGGTGGCCGGCATGCCCATCAATCGGGCATTCATCTTGTCCTGGATATAACCCCGCAGCACACCGTTCTCGATCAGGGTGGTGCACTGGGTCGGCGTGCCCTCGTCATCGACATTCAGCGAACCGCGGCGGCGCTCCAGCGTGCCGTCGTCCACCACGGTGATATCGTCGGCTGCCACCTTTTGGCCGATGCGATTCGAAAATGCCGAGGTGCCCTTGCGATTGAAATCGCCCTCCAACCCGTGACCGATGGCCTCGTGCAGCAGGATGCCCGGCCAGCCCGGCCCCAGTACCACCGTCATGGACCCGGCCGGCGCCGCCACGGCCTCGAGATTAACCAGCGCCTGGCGCACCGCTTCGCGGCCGTGCACAAAAGGCTCGTCGCCGCGCAGCAGCTCGTCGAGGCCGAAGCGACCGCCGCCGCCGCTGTAACCCTGCTCACGCCGGCCGTTCTGCTCGACGATGACCGAGACGTTGACCCGCACCAAGGGGCGCACGTCGGCCGTCAACGTGCCCTCGCTCGACGCAATCAGTATCACCTCGTGGACCGCCGCCAGCGACGCCATCACCTGCTTGACGCGCGGATCGATGCGGCGCGTGTCGGCATCGATGCGCATCAGCCACGCCACCTTGTCCTCATCGCGTATGGCATCGAGCGGATCGGCCGGCAGGTACAGGCGATGAGTGCGCGGGCGCTGCCAGGCTTTCACGACATTACGGCCGCCGCTGCGGGCAATGGCACGCGCGGCGTCGGATGCCTCCATCAGCGCCGGCAGCAATACCTCGTCCGTGTAGGCAAAACCGGTTTTCTCGCCGCTCATGGCGCGGACCCCCACGCCCTGTTCGATGCTATGCGATCCGTCCTTGACGATGCCGTCCTCCAGCGACCACGACTCTTCGCGGGACAATTGGAAGTACAGATCAGCGTAGTCCACCCCGCGGCTCATGAGCGCATCGAGAACAGTCGTCAATCGGCCTTCGTCGAGACCCGACGGCGTCAAAATCATTCTTTCGGCCACCTCGAACATGGGTTCACTCACCTCAGCGCTACTCGCATTCAAGTCAGCACCGTTGCAACGTTGGGCAAACCGAGTTGCCGGTTATCCAAGGCGGGAAAGCGCGCACGAGTTTCCGCTTCCTTGGCAAGATCGATTTCGGTCGTGATGACGCCGCTGCCTTTGGCGAGGCGCGCGAGCACCTGGCCCCAGTAATCGACGATGAGCGAGTCACCGTAGGTCTCGCGGCCGCTGGTGTGTGTCCCGCTCTGCGCCGGCGCCACGACGTAGCACAGATTCTCGATGGCCCGCGCCCGCAGCAGGGTCTCCCAATGGGCTCGCCCGGTGGGCACCGTGAAGGCCGCCGGCATCGCCAGCCATTCCGCGCCCTGCAGCACCAGTTCACGGTAAAGCTCGGGAAATCGCATGTCGTAGCAAACGGAGAGCCCCACTTTGCCGACCGGCGTATCGGCGATGACCAGGTCGCGCCCCGGCGTCACATGAGTCGACTCGCGATACTGTTCGTCGCGGCCCGGAATCGCGACATCGAACAAGTGAATTTTATCGTAGCGCGCCACGCGTTTGCCGGCGGCGTCGATCAACAGCGACGTATTGGCGACGCGGCGCTCGCTGTCGCCACGGATGACGATGGTGCCGCCGAGGATCCACATTTTGAGTTGCCGCGCGGTGTCGCTCAAGAATGACTGCACGGCGCCCTCGCCGTCGGCCTCCGCGACCTGCAGCTTGTCGGCGTCGCGCAGCCCAATGAAGGAAAAGTTCTCCGGCAGGCAGGCGATGTCGGCCCCCGCGTCCTTGGCTTCACGCAGCAAAGCTGCGGCGGCAGCCAGGTTGTCTGCGACGATGTGACTCGAAGTCATCTGTATGGCTGCAACTATGCCCATCTATTTCGGTGCCTCGGCAGTCGCGGCGGCCGCTCCTGCACTCTTGATGCGTTCGACAATGGGATTATCCCAGCTGCCGGTAATTCGATAATACCCTCGTGCCAGGCCCCTCAGCGGCTGTTTGAACACCTGAGTGAAAAGAAGCACGGCCGCACCCACGACCGGTCCGCCAGCGAAAGCCGCCAACGGCAGCGAGCTGCTGACATTGCCGGTAACCACTGCTGTTTGGTCGTAGTCCTTGTTTTTCAAGCCGACCCGGCCAATTAACCCGATTTCCGCCGCCGGCCCCTTCACCAGCACGTTTTCGGTGTAGGCGCTGCCATCGCGCAAGTCGAAGTCACCGCGAACGGTGTCGAACGCCAACCCCTTGTCGGTAAGATCGCTGAAATCCAATTCCAATCGGCGGCGCAGCGCAGCGACGCTGGTGAGCCCCAGCACGCGGCCGGCGCCCGGTTTGAGACCGACGATTTGCCCCTTGTCCAATGCGAATTGCAGATGCCCGGCGGCCTGGCTCAGATTCTCGCCGCTCGGGGCGCCGGCCCAATTCACATCGAAATCCATGCGCCCGGTCTTGGCCTCGATGACCGGCACGTAACCCAGTTGCTTCAAGGTTTCCTGCACATCGGTGCTGTTCAGCGCACCCGCGATGCGCCCCAGGCCCGCGCCGCGCCACTCACCCTTCGCTGTGAGATTGAAACTGTCCCCGGTGACGGTCAGCCGCTGCAAGCTGATGCCATCGTTCAATTTGGCCAGGGTCGCGCGCACGTCGCCGAACTTCCGTTCGCCCGCGGACATATCGGCGGCGTGGAATTCAATCGCGGGGATGGCATGCGGATCGGCATGCCCCTCAACGCCTGCCGTGCCGGCGGTGTCCGCCCCCTCGACCTCCGGCGCCACATCGAAATGCAACCGTTCGAACTGCAGGCCCCAGGGCTGCGGCGAATCGGCGGCGGGCAAAGTAATGCTGCCGGCGACGTTCGGCCCGCCCACCCCAATGCGCAGATTGCCGGCCGACGCCGCCAAATCCAACGAGACCTCGCGAAATGCGAGGCCGAGATAATCCAGTTCCGCGACGTCGAACCTCGCCGAGCGCAGGTAGTAAGACAGCGGCCGCGCATTCTTATCGGGCGCACTCAAGCGCAGCCAACCCGCCAAGTCCAGACGCGCGACCGAGCCGCCCACATTGACGATTTGCGCATCGCTGGGAGTCGACTCGCCCGCGCCGAAATTTAAGGACACGCGCGCCAGCCGCAAGCCATTCGCATCGGATTGCAGCGCGTAGGAGCCGCTCAGCACCGATCCCAGCGCGAGGCGCCCCTGAGGCGCTCCGCTCGCGGGCCATTGAACCTCGAGCCAGGACGGCATGGGGGAGTCGGCACCTTTATCGAGCGGCGCCGGCAGCTTCATCTCCAGCCCCACCAGGCTGCTGCTCAGGCGCACGCTGCGTTCGCGGTTCGGCTCGGGGGCCATTTTCAGCACGCCCCGCCAGTCGGTCTGGCCGCTGATCGACATGCCGGCCGGTAGTCCCAGCTCAGTGCGCAGGGATTCGCCGCTCAAGGTGCCGCGAAAATCAAGCTGCGTGCGGGTCAGGGGGCGATTGCGCGGTGATCGAGCTTGCATCTGAAACGCACCGCCCAACACCCGGCCGCGAATGTCGGCGCGAGCCACTTGTGCACCGTCGATATCGAAGTCGCCGTTCAAGTCGGTCGCCGCGACCGTCGATCCAGGTCGATTGACCGACACGCCCTCCAAGACTCCGTGCACCAATATGCGCCGATGCACGAAATCCTTGAATGGCAAAAACAGATTCACCGTGGACTGCAGGGAGCCCTTGGCCTCCACTGCCGCAAATGCATGCTCCGCCGAGGCGTCGATCGGAGTCGCACGCAGGAATGACAGCGCATCTGCCGCATCACCGGCGACGCTGATGTGCAGTTCCAACTCGCCGCTCTTGAAATCGGCGAATCGCGCATCCGCGGAGCCGATCGAGACATCGCCAACGCGTCCCGAGCGCAGGTGTGCGGTCAAACCCTCGTTGCGAAAATCCGCCTGCACGGAAAGCTTTTCGGCCAAGGGCCAGCCCTCGCCGTAGTCCAAGGTCATGCCTTCCAAGGCGCAGCGCGCCACAAAGAACCCACTGCCGTCGCGAAACGGAAAATGCCGGATTGGTCCATTGATCACCACGTCGGCGTGCGGCATGCGCCCTGCGACGAATGCCCGGCTCAGCCAAATCATGGCGGGTGGTGAAATCCTTTCGCGAGGCAAATAATTTCGGGCACTCGCCACGTTGCCGTTCTCGATGCCGGCCACGAGCGTCAGCACGGGAGAGGAGCCGTCGGCGGGCACGGCCCAAGCCGCCTTGGCATGGACCGCGGCGTCGTGATTCGACATCTCCCAGCTGGGGGTGGCAACCAAGAGTTCCTCGTTGCTGCGCTTCCAATACAGCGTGGTCTTCAGCGACTGCAGTTCCACGGGCTGAGAAAATTGCAGGGGCCAGGTGAACGTCGCCGCGCGCGTGTCGATATCCACCTGTCCGCCGTGTTCATTCCCGGCAATCGTGCCGGTCAGGCCGCGCAGCCCTGCGCCACGGCCCACCGGTGCGAAGCCGACGTCGCGAAACTTTGCCCGCACCTGCACCCGCCAAGGTTCGTCCACCTTACCGCGGGACAGTGCAATGGCCGTATCCATCCACTCGCCGGTGGGCGCGAACTCGCCCAGCCGCTCGCGCAAATCCTTTTGCGGCAGCAGCCCGCTGAGCGGCAACAGCGTATCCGCGCGCAAGTAGCTGGCGTTCGCCCGCAAATCCAGCAAGCCCGCATCGCTGCCGCGCCAGGTTGCGTCGAATTGCGAGTCGGGGTCGCGGCGGCCCGCGCGCAGCGCACGCACTCGCTTGCCCGACAGGCTCCAGCGATCACCCTGGTGGATGAGACTGAGCGCGCCGCTGATTTGTTCGAACTTCGCGCTCGGGCGATCGGTGAGTTGCGTGACCACGCCCTGCGCCGAGTAATTGAGATTCGCCGCAGCGAGCATGCGGCCCGCGCCGCGCGCCGCCAGTTCGAAGTTGCCGCTGCCGGCCTCGAGCCGGCTTAGGTATTCCGGCAGCAGCAATCGCCAACCGGGGAAGGAAATATCGCGTGCCCGGACCAAGACATTCCAGTCCAACGCGTGCAAATCGCTGCGGCCACGCGCGTTGCCGCCCACATACAGAGTCCCGCCGAGAACCGCAGGCAGCCGGCCGCTGAACAGCACCGACAGCCCATCATCGCCGCGTCGCAGGTCCAGGCTCACGTTCTGCAGAGCCAGCTGCGGCAACGAGGCATTCCAATTTTGCATGGTGACGACGGCGTGGCGAATCGCCAGCTTGCCGGCCGGCAAGTCATCGAGCGTCAGCGTCTCCACCGAGGACTCGTCGCCGCCGAGGTTGATCTCCGATGCCAGAGCAAAGCTGTCGGGACCCACGCGCGCGATGACGATGTCGGGCGAATCCAGCTCAATCCTGCCCGCCAGCAACTTGCCGCTGCTGACGAGCTGCCAGATATCGGCGGCGACCCGGCCGCCGGCAGCTCGCGCCAGAACACGAGCGTCGTCCTTGGAGCGCAATTCGATGTGCTCGAAATGCAATTCCGGTCCATACCAGCGGAACGACGGCGAGACCTTGTCGAACGCAATGTGGTAGCCGGTCTGCGAGTGCAGCCAGGCTTTTATTTCGGCCTGATAGGCGGGCGCGCGATCGAGTGCAATCTTGACGGAGAGCATCAACAGCAGCAGCAGCCCCGCCACTCCCGCCAGGCAATACAGCAGGATTTTTCCGAGCTTGCGTGCGCGCATTACATCAGCACGACGTCGTACTGATCGACGGTGTACAGGGATTCGGTTTGCAAGCGTATCGGCTTGCCGGTAACGAGCTCCAATTCGCCCAGCGCGGGGGACTCTTCGTCAAGCAGCCGATCGATCACGTCCTGATGAGCTAATATCATCAGCTGCCGGCAGTCGAATTGGCGCGATTGCCGCACGATCTCGCGAAATATTTCGTAGCACACGGTCTCCGCCGTCTTGACGAAGCCGCGCCCCTCGCAGGTCGGACACGCCCGGCACAGCAGATGTTCCAGGCTTTCGCGCGTGCGCTTGCGCGTCATCTCGACCAGCCCCAACGGTGATACCGAGGAGATGCTGGTCTTCACATGATCATCGGCGAGCGCCTTTTCCAAGGCTTGGATGACTTGGCGGCGGTGATCAGGCTCCTCCATGTCGATGAAGTCGATGATGATGATGCCGCCCAGGTTGCGCAGGCGCAGTTGCCTGGCGATGGTCACCGCCGCCTCGAGATTGGTGCGGAATATGGTTTCCTCCAGATTCCGATGGCCGACAAAGGCGCCC
>JANXZQ010000461.1 GCA_025355445.1 Gammaproteobacteria bacterium | reverse complement strand
GGAAGGAATGGTAGGCGCACGCCTGCCCGGCCAAGCGGCCATTTATGCGTGGAATCCGGCCCGCAATGCCGTGCGACTGATTCGGGAGTGCGGCGGCGAGATCTACACGCTTGACGCGCCCTTAGGACTTGAATTGTCGGGGGTGCGAGTAACCGGCGGTGAAATCGTGGTGGCCGCCTCGGGAGCCGATGAGCCTCCTCGGCTGGAGGCGATCAGTTTATCGAGTGGCGCTTCGCGAATATTGTTCGATCCCAATGCGGAATTGCGTTCTTTGACTCGCGGACGTGCCGCGTGGCATACCTGGGCTGGGGCGGACGGCTACCCCGGGCGCGGGATTGTCATCCTCCCAGATAACTTCAAACCCGAGGTCAAGTATCCGTTGCTGATAACCACGTACCTGTGTGGCCATGGATTCGTGCACGGCGGCGGTTCGGACAATGCGCCGGAATTCGTCGCTGCCCATGAGGGGTTCGTGGCTATCTGCGTGGATATCCCCATTAATGAGATCATGTGGCGCGAATCGGATATCAGCCGGATCTATCCCATCCCCTGCGATATTGTGGCGGCGCTGGTCGTCGATCAGGGGAGAAGCGGCAGCATCGATACCTCACGTGTAGGTTTGTCCGGGCACAGCCTCGGCGCCAATTTCGGCAACTATTGCCTGGCGCATTCGATGGGCCAGGATCCGACGCACGGTATTGCCGCGGCGGCGTTTCGCCACGGCAGCGTGCTGGAGCGCGCGCAGTGGGATCTATTCAATACGGCCGCTTACCGACGGGATCCGGTCAATGGCATTTTTGCGCGTATGCACATGCCGGACCCGCGCCATGACCCCACCGGCCGCTGGAACGAAATGTCCGTGGCCAAAAAAGCTGCGACGATTAACACTCCTATCCTCATTCAGGACGATGACACCGAATACTGGAACGCATTGCCCCTATGGAGCGCCCTACGGGAAGAGGGAAAGGCCGTGGAGATGCATGTATTCCCGAAAGAGACGCATCAGTTGATCCAGCCGGTGCACCAGCTGGTGAACTTCGAGAGGCAGATCGACTGGTTCCGGTTTTGGCTGAAGGGAGAGGAAGACGCGGCGCCCTCAAAGCAGGCTCAATATGAGCGGTGGCGGAAGTTGCGCGAGACTTCGCAAGCACACCGCCCGCTAGCCGAGGTGGGCTACCGCGGACCGTAGGCGGCCGGCGTTCGTCTGCGGCCACTTGCGCAGCCACGCTTCGATATAAAGCTTGGTGAAAACGTCGCTGAGGATGGCAGTGGACTTCTCAATGCGCGGTGATACCACGGCTTCCACCTTACGCCGATCGAGCAGCCCGCGCTGCACCAGAATGCCATCCAAAAAGTACTCACGTAGGAATTCCACATTGCGCTCGATGACGTCCCTTGCCCATAGGTCGGGGCCACCCTTGCCAGTTCCACGCTGCAAGACTATGGGCGGCAGTCGATCGGCGAAGGCGGCGCGCGCCACGGCACGATTTTCGGCGTTGCTGAAATGCAGGTAGGCCGGAATACGCAGCGCGGTCTCCACCAACGGCTGGCATACCAGCGGAGATATGCGCGGCGGATCGTCGGGCCTGGCGAACGGAGAATGATGGGCCGTGGAAGTTGCTACGATGAGCCCGTACAGCAGAAGGTGCGAGCCAGGGGCAAGACGCCGTGCATCTCTCAGCCACGGATGCAGGAAGCGGTGTGCGGTGCGCTTATAGTGGTCGTGGGCGTCATCGGAGGCGAGGGTCATGGAGCGCACTGCCTCTGCGGTGTACCAACGTTGCACTTCATGCGAGGCGGTAAAGTCGGGATGGTTCGAGAGACCGTTGTATTCGCGGAAGGCAAGCCTCATCGTTCGCCAAAGGGACTGGCGGCTGAGGATGGCATAGTCGGCAATTGCTGCAGGAAGTCGTGGGCTTAAAGGATGTCTACGAAAGCACTCCACCAGCGCGCCGACCCCGGCATGACTCCCGAATACATTGTCTCCCATTTCACCATCGAAGATGGCGGAGGCGCCGAGCTCGCGGGCCAGCGCAATGTTGCGACTTTCGGTATCCAGTGCGGAAAAGTTCAGCACCGGGCGTGCGGTCCAATTGCAGTCCTGAATGCAGTGCAGATCCAAAGTATCGTTGCGCGGACGTTCTATGAGGCGGCAGCCTACGATCTCGGCCATGCTACGGGCGAAGCGGCGTTCGTCGCCACAGCCTCGCGAATAATACGTGATGGCAGTCAAAGCGGGCGCATGCGAAGCCTCGTTGAGTGCGCTCAAGACAATCGAGGAGTCGAGGCCGCCGGAGAGCTTGACCAGGATGGCGTCGTGAGCCGAAGCGCTTGCGCTGACGCTGTACTGCACCGCGTCTCTCATGGCGTGCGTCGCCGTGCCAAAGTCATCCAGCGAGGAGTCTCCCAGCAGTCGGCGTGGATCCCAGTACACATGGCGGGCAAAACGTTCAGGCGAACATTCGATACACTCGCCGCTTTCTACTGTGCGAATCTGGTCGATGGCGGTTTCATTCGACAGGTAATCATAGCCGACGACCTGAGCCGTGATGCTGTCCCAGTTGATCGATAGCGGCGAATCGTTGAGAGCCATGCAGTCTTCGACGTGAGAAAAGAATACATTGAGACCTCGCTCTTGCAGATGATGGCAGGCCAGCGTTGAGGCCGCGCTGCGCACCACCACCGCAGAATACGCGCCCGCGCAGCGAATAGCGGCGACGTGGTGTCCCCAATAGTCGCTGATGAGCGATCGGCCTTTTGAATCGACGATGCGTTCGCAGGCATCTCTGGAGATAAAGCGCACGGAGCGCAATGAGCCGGTTTGAGAGGCGGTGGGCGAAA
>JANXZQ010000453.1 GCA_025355445.1 Gammaproteobacteria bacterium | reverse complement strand
AAAGCAAATAAATGGGTGGTTCATCCAGAAATGCGGGAACGAGCGCGGCCTGAACTAGTGTGACTTCTCAGCTGGCAGCTCTGCTTCACTTCGTTGCGCAACCGCCGCCGCTGGGTCGCGTCATCCTTGACGCTTCGTTGTGAAGACGAACTATAACGATTTGGAGGGTACTCAAGCCGCCCTGCGCACCACCGGCACGGAAATTGCTGCGGTTTTCGTCGAGCCAATGATGGGTTCGGCGGGCTGCATCCCCGCAAATCCGAGGTCATGACCTCGCGGCTCGCGCCCGGCGGCGTGCAAGAACTGCGCGCAATCCAGCTGGATCTCACTACGCTGGGTAAATTTGGGGGCGGCGGATTTGCGTTTGGCGCCTTCGGCGGATCGCGCGCCGTCATGCGGCACCTCGACGTTCGCGCGGGCGGTGCCCTGTCGCAGGGCGGTACATTCAACAATAATGTGATCGCGATGACGGCCGGCTTGCCGGATCCCGGACAGGTCGAGGCGTCCGATTCGCCGCGGCGGCGGCTGTTTCATCTGGAATTGCTGGAGCGCGGCTTCTACATTGCCCAGCGCGGCATGATCAATCTTTCGCTGCCCATGACAGAGCACGACATGGCCGGCTTTCTGATCGCGGTCCGCGATTACTTGATGAAACACGCGGATATCCTGCGCTTGATATGATGCGTAGCCCACCGGGTCGACACGCGAAGAGGTCTCAATGCAACTGCGAACAAGAATTCAAGGCGGCGGCACGCGCCCGCTCGACAAATGGGGTGTCGACAGCGAATACGGCACTTTGCGCGACGTCCTGATCGGGCCCATCGATCACTTCAAATGGCTGCCGGGTAACGCTGTGTGCCAGCGTGCCGAGCGAGTCGGATTGAAATTCGATTTTTCGGTGGCGCGGCAGCAATACGCGGAAATGGTCGATGCCTACCGGCAAGCGGAGGTCGAAGTACACTTTCTCGCGGCTGAGTCCACACTGCCCTACCAGATCTTTGCGCGTGACAGCAGCGTCATGACCCCCTGGGGCGCCGTAATCATGCAGCTGCAAAAGTCCTATCGCCGCGGCGAATACGCGGCCTGCTTGCAATTTTATCTCGACACCGGCATTCCGATTTACGACATGATCACCGCCGGCAATGTCGAGGGCGGGGACTTCATGGTGCTCAAACCCGGCGTCGCCGTTTGTGGTTACTCGGGCGAACGCTCCATCGAGCCTGCCGTGCGGCAATTGCAGGGCTGGTTCGAGACCGAAGGTTGGGAGTTTCATACCTACGCTTTCGATTCACATTTTCTGCATTTGGACGTGCAGATGGGGATGCTCGCCGATGGACTGGCGGTGGTATGCGTGGAAGCCGTGGAGCCGGAACTCGTCGAGTGGCTGCGCTCCAGAGGAATACGCGCCATATCGGTCCCCTACAGCGACGCCATGCAGCTGGGCACCAATGTGGTGGCACTGGGCAAGGAGCGTGTGCTGGTGCCCGCGTCGAGCAAGAATCTCATCGCGGCTTGCCGGGCGGAGGGACTCGAGGTCTACGACCCTGATGTGTCCATGATCGGCAATGGCGGCGGCGCCGTGCATTGTATGTGTCAGGCACTGAGGCGCGATCGTGTCCGCCCCGCCTGACATGTCGCGCCGTACCTTCGTGCTGGGAACGACGGCTACGGCCGCAATATCGGCCGTCGGCGCCAAGGGTTCCGCGGGCAACGGCGCGGAGCTTTGCAATCTCACCGCCGTGGAAGCCGTCGCCCACATGTCGCAAGGTTCTCTTACGTCGGAGCGCTACGCAGAGGCTCTGCTCGCGCGCTGTCAGGCAGCGCACGGCCTCAACGCCTTCATTACCTTGGAACCCGCGCGAGTGCTGGAGGATGCCCGCAGTCGCGACCGCGAACGACTTGCCGGCGCGAAGCCGGGACCGCTATTCGGCCTTCCCATTCCCGTCAAGGACAGCGTCAACACGCGCGATTACCCAACTACCGCCGGCACGCCGGCGTTGCGCCATTTTCGTCCCAAGGAAGACGCACCGGTGGTCGCCACGCTGCGCACCGCGGGAGCCCTGGTGCTCGGCAAGACGAATTTACACGAACTCTCCTACGGCTGGACCAGCAATAATCTGGCCTTCGGCGCAGTGCATAATCCCTACGATACGTCGCGCATTCCCGGCGGCAGCAGCGGCGGTACCGCGGCCGCGATTGCCGCACGTCTCGCGCCGCTCGGCATCGCCGAGGACACCGAAGGCTCCATTCGCGTGCCGGCGGCGTTCTGCGGCATCGCCGGCTTTCGGCCCACCACCGGGCGCTATTCCACCCGCGGCTGCGTGCCCATCTCGCCGCTCTTCGATCAGGTGGGGCCGCACGCGCGGGCGGTCGCGGATCTCGCGCTGTTCGATTCGGTGGCGGCCAATGACGGGCAGCGGCTCGACGCTGCTCCGCTCAAAGGCGTTCGCTTAGGAGTGGTTCGCGACTACTGGTTCATCGATCTGGATCCTGAAGTTCTGCGCCTGACGGAACTCGCGCTCGCACGGCTGAAGGAGGCCGGCGCACAAATCATCGACACCCAGATGCCGGGGCTAGCGGCGCTGATCGAGCTCACCACCGACGCTGTTCAAAACCATGATGTGCGCGTCGCACTGGCGCGCTACTTGAAGGA
The DNA here is from genome assembly GCA_025355445.1 of Gammaproteobacteria bacterium. GTDB lineage: Bacteria > Pseudomonadota > Gammaproteobacteria > Steroidobacterales > Steroidobacteraceae > Bog-1198. Next base: position 7,905 of record JANXZQ010000453.1, on the reverse strand, counting down.
GTACGGTGCCGGCGTGGACTTCGAGACTCTGGTCGCCCGCGCCAGCCCGGACATTCAACGGGTGTTTCGCAGCGATGTACTGCCGGGCGGAGCCAACTTTGTCACCGAGCCGGTATATGCAGCAGCCCGCGATCAACACTTGCCGGCGCTGCGTGGTCTGTACCAGGACTATTTTTCGCGCACCGGTGTGGCGGCGATGGTATTTCCGACCACGCTGGTCGCGGCGCCGAAAATCGGCGAGGAGACGCGCGTGTCGGTGGGTGATCGTTCCCTGCCCTTCGATGTCGCCGTCGCGCGAAATATAGCGCCCGGCAGCACCGCGGGACTGGCGGGCCTGGTTCTGCCCGTGGGGCTCAACAGGGACGGACTTCCGGTGTCGATCGAATTCGACGCGCCGGCCGGACACGACCGCGCAATTCTCGCGCTCGGCTTGAGCGCCGAGCGCGCCCTGGGGTCGTTGCCCGCTCCGGCGAGTTAGTGCCTAAGCGCAAATTTGATCACCATCGCGACTGCCGCGAGCGCCACGACGCTTGCCGACCAGATAGCCAGCATCCACAACAGCCTCTTGTATAAGGGACCGGGCGGCCCCTTGCTCAATGGTACCCCCCGGCCCCGACCTTGCCGCGAAACACCCAGTACGCCCACGCCGTATAGCCCAGGATCAGCGGCATCAGCACGCACACGCCGACCAGCATGAATACTTGACTGCTGTGCGGCGCAGCGGCATCCCAAATCGATAAACGGCTCGGAATGACGTCGGGCCATAGGGAGATCGACAGCCCCAACATGGACAATCCAAACAGGCTCAAAGTCAGGATGAACGGCAGCATATCGCGCCCCTTGCCGATGGACCGGTACAACATCACGCCGATCACCGCCACTACGAGAGGCATCAGGACCAACGCAGCGATGCCGGGCCAGGTAAACCAAATCTCATAATACTTGTCGCTCAAGAATGGCGTGTAGATGCTGACCGCGCCGATCGCTGCCAGCAATCCCCAGGTCAATGGCTTTGCGAAGCGACGTGCATCGTCCTGAACCGGCCCCGACGTCTTCCAGATCAGCCAGCAGGCGCCGAGCAGTGAATACCCGATCACGAGGCTGGCACCGGTCAGGACACTGAATGGAGTGATCCAATCCCAATAGCCGCCCGCGTACGCGCGGCCGTTGATTTCGATCCCCTGCAGCAACGCGCCCAAGGTCACGCCCTGCGCGAAAGTAGCGACGATGGAGCCTATGCAAAATCCGGCGTCCCAGCGTGCGCGATGAGCCGGGTCGCGCCAGCGGAACTCGAACGCGACGCCGCGAAACACCAGCCCCAGCAACATGGCGATTATCGGCGTATACAAAGCCGGCAGAATGACGGCATACGCCAGAGGAAACGCGGCCATCAACCCGCCGCCGCCCAGCACCAGCCAGGTTTCGTTGCCGTCCCAAACCGGAGCGATGGCGTTCATCGCCATGTCCCGTTCAGCGCCCACCTTGAAACGCGTAAATAGAATGGCTATGCCTAGATCGAAGCCATCCATGACCACGTACATCGCAATGGCGAATGCAATGATGACGGCCCAAACGACGGTCAAGCTGTCGTGCATCAATCGCCCCCGCGCGCCGTCAGCGCCGCGGCGGGCGTTATTCCGGCTGCATGAGTGGGTAACGGGTCGGGCAGCGGCTCCTGTGTGCTCGGCGGTTTTGCCATCAGCTTCAAGATGTAGATCGCACCCGAGATGAATGCCGAGAAGTACACCAGCACGAACGCAATCAACGAGCCCGTCACCCCCGGGCTCGCGATCGGCGACACGGATTCCGCGGTGCGCAGCGCGTGGTAGACGGTAAACGGCTGCCGGCCCACTTCGGTTGTGATCCACCCGGCGATGACCGCGACGAAACCCGCCGGTCCCATGAGTACCGCCAAGCGATGCAGCAAGGGCCACTCGAACAGTTTGCCGCGCAGGCGCGCCAGTAAGCTGAGAAGGCCTAGCCCCAGCATCGCCAAGCCCAGGATCACCATGACCCGAAAAGACCAGAAAATGATCGCCACCGGCGGCCAGTCACGGCGCGGGATGCTCTCCAATCCCGCAAGCGGGGCATTGAGATCATGCGCGAGCACCAGGGACGAGAGTTTTGGAATTTCCAGGCTGTAGTCCAGACGGCGCTTCTCCTCGTTGGGAAGGCCGAACAGAACCAGCGGCGCGCCGCCTGCGTAGGAATCGAAATGCCCTTCCATCGCCATGACTTTGGCCGGCTGGTACTCCTGGGTATTGAGCCCCTGGGCGTCGCCAGCGAGGATTTGCAATGGCGCAACCAGCGCAGCCATCCACATGGCCATGGAAAACATCGTGCGGGCGCCCGCGTTGTTGCGGTTTTTCAGCAAATGCCAGGCGCCCACGCCGCCCACCGCCAGCGAGGTGGTGAGGAATGCGCCGATTACGGTGTGCACGAAGCGGTAGGGGAAACTTGGATTGAAGATGATCTCGAGCCACGATCCCTTCGGCGCGAATTGCCCCGCTTCGTTCATGATCCAGCCGGCGGGCGTTTGCATCCAGCTATTTGCCGCCAAGATCCAGGTGGCCGACAGCAGCGTCCCGGCCGCCACCATGCAGGTCGCGAGGAAATGCAGCTTAGGCCCCACCTTCTTGATGCCGAACAACATCACGCCGAGAAACCCGGCCTCGAGGAAAAAAGCTGAGAGCACTTCGTAGGCCATGAGCGGACCGATGATCGGGCCCGCCTTGTCGGAGAACACCGCCCAGTTCGTCCCGAACTGATAAGACATGACGATGCCGGAGACGACGCCCATGCCGAAGACGATCGCGAAGATCTTGATCCAGTAACGATACAAATTATCGTAGACCGATTTGCCGGTCTTCAGCCACAGCGCCTCGAGCACGGCAAGGTAGCTCGCGAGGCCTATGGAGAAGGCTGGGAAAATGAAATGGAAGGAGACCGTGAATGCGAATTGCGCACGCGCGAGATTCAGTGCCGTTACGGTCCCCGTCATGCTTAGCAGCCCGTCTGAGTATTCAACGTGGCCGCGACCGCGCTACTCTATGCACGCGTCGCCGCGGTGGCGCGTAGTCTACTCCTGGGGAAAGGCCGCCGGTATGCCAAGTCGCATCGCAAACCATTCATGCATTGCCGTCCCCGCGCACGCGCCGGCCGCGCCCGCTCTAGCAGCGCTCGTCCTTTGGGCGCTGGGCGCCACTGCGCCCGCGCATGCCGCCGCCCCTGCGGCTTTGGAATCGGCGGACGGCATGGTGGTGACGGCGCAGCACCTAGCCTCGGAAGCAGGCGCCGCCATTCTGCGCCAGGGCGGTAATGCGGTCGACGCCGCGGTGGCGGTCGGCTACGCGCTCGCCGTAACCCATCCCTGCTGCGGCAATCTCGGCGGTGGTGGCTTCATGACCATTCACTTGAGCAGCGGCAAGAACACCTTCATCAACTTTCGCGAAAAGGCGCCGCTGGCGGCGCGCGCCGACATGTTTCTGGATTCTCATGGCAGCCCTATCGGCGACAAGAGCGTGAACGGATTTCTGGCGGCTGGGGTCCCCGGAACGGTGCTGGGACTCGAGACAGCGCGCCGCGAGTACGGAACCCTGCCGCGATCCACGCTGATGGCAGCTGCGATTCGGCTCGCGCAGGACGGATTCATCTTGACGCGCGGCGACGTCGACGCGCTCGAAGCCGGCACCACCGAGTTTCGCAAGCGGCCGAATGTCGCAGCCATATTCCTTCATCAAGGCGCGCCCTATAAACCCGGTGAGCGCTTGGTACAGACGCAACTGGCGGCAACGTTGCGGGCCATCAGCGCGGACGGTGAGAAAGCCTTTTATCAAGGGCACATCGCCGACACCGTGGCCGCCGCCGCCCGCGCCGACGGCGGGTTGTTGACCACGCAGGATTTCGCCGCTTATTCGGTGACGGAGTCAGCCCCACTTTACTGCAGTTACCGCGGCTACACGGTTCTGTCGGCGCCTCCGCCGAGCTCCGGCGGCGTCACCCTCTGCGAAATGCTGCAAGTGCTGGAAGGGTATCCTCTCGGGACGCTCGGCTTTCACTCCAGCGCTTCAGTGCACCTCATGACTGAAGCGATGCGTCATGCCTATCGTGACCGCAACACCTATCTGGGCGACCCGGCTTTCGTCGACAATCCCATCGAGCGCCTCTTGTCGAAGCACCACACCGACGAGATCAGAGCCCTCATTCAACCACATCGCGCGACGCCTTCCTCGGCCTTGGACACGGGCACGGCCGCCGCAGAAAAGGCCACCACCACTCACTACTCCATCGTCGATGTTCGAGGCAATGTCGTATCGGCCACTTACACCATCAACGATGACTTTGGCGCCAAAGTCATCGCCGGCAACACCGGTTTCTTTCTCAATGACGAAATGGACGACTTCACCGCCAAACCCGGTGCGGCCAACATGTTTGGGCTAGTACAGGGCAAGGCGAACGCCATTGCACCGGGTAAGCGGCCTTTGAGTTCCATGACACCCACCATCGTACTCAAGGATGGCAAACCGGTGCTGGTGCTCGGCTCGCCGGGGGGAGCGCGCATCATCACCACGGTCCTCGAAATCATCGTCAATATCATCGACCATTCGATGACCCTGCAAGAAGCCGTCGACGCGCCGCGCATCCATCATCAGTGGTTGCCGGACACGCTCGCGGGTGAGCCCTATGCGCTGTCCGCGGATACGGTCAGATCCCTGACGGAGATGGGCTACCACGTCGTGCCCTTGGAACCATGGGGAACCGGCAACGCGGCCGAGGCCATCGGTGTCGCACCCGCCGATTGGGTACAGGCCAAGGCATTGGGTTTTCCGCGGCCGGGAGTTCTGTACGGCGCGAGCGACTCGCGTGCGCCGGCCGGATCCGCGGCACACCCTTGATCGAAGGGCCACCCTGATCGAAGGGCACTAACGCGCGTCGCTAACGCGCGTCACTAACTTCGCGGCCGCAGGTAGCGAACCTCGGCCCTCGGCTGAAGCGCCGCACCCCGCAGGAATTGTCCGAGCCGCGCATCGCAGCTGTGCGCGACATTGAAACGCAAGTAATCCGTGTAGCGCCCGGTGGGTGAGAACAGTGAGCCTTTGGCGAGCAGGATGCCTGCCTCCAGCGCGCGGCGCACCCAGCTGTCGGAGTCCTGCATGGGTTCGAAACGACCCCAAAGAAACAGACCATCGGCCGGCTCGAACGTCACGCCGGCCTCGGTGAGCAGCACCTGCGCTCGTTGCCGGTGCTGCGCGAGCTTGCCGCTGACCTTGAGGGTGTGCCGCAAATAGCGGCCCGACTCGAGCACCGCTTCTACGATGGCCTCGCTCAAGGACGGCGTACCGAGCACGCTGAGGATCTTCTGGCCCACGATCCTGTCGACGGCTTCGCGCGGTACGGCCATGAAGCCCACGCGCAGGGCGGGGCTCAATAACTTCGAGAAGCTCGACACATAGTACGTATGGCGCAGGCCGTCCAGCTGGGCGAGCCGCGTCGCACCCTTGGGTGCAATGGAGCCGTAGACATCGTCTTCTATCACGGCAAGCCCGTGGCTTTCGACCAGCGACAGCAATCGATGGCAATGCGCGGCCGAGGTGCTACTGCCGGTGGGATTGTGCAGCAAAGTTTGGGTGACGAAGGCTTTGGGTTTGAAGGACTTGACGGCCTCTTCGAAGGCCGCGAGATCCGGTCCGTCGGCCAGGCGCGGTACCGGGACCAGGTTCAAGTCCATCGCCCGGGCCTGCGCCGAATAAAACAAGATGATCTGCGCCGGATTGGCGGCGAGTCCGAAACCGGCCACGTAGTCCGACAGTTGGCGCCGCAGGCCTAGGTGTCCCTGTGCGGGCGATGACGCCAGCAACGCATTTCTGGCCTTGGCAACGCGCGCGACCAACGTGCCCGGCACCACATCGCCCAGCCAGCTCTCCGGGAGAAACCCCGATCCGCTGCGCACATCGGCGCCGCTCGAGTCCAATGCCTGCAATGCGAATCCGACGGCATCGACGGGGTCGGCCAACGCGGCGCCTAAGTCGGTCACATGCAGCTTCGTCGCGCCGATCACGAAATAGCCCACGCCGGCGCGCGCTTGGATCAGATTGCGGGCAATCAGCCGGTCATACCCTGCCATCACCGTAAAGGTGCTGACGGTCAAGCGCGTCGCCATCTGCCGCACCGAGGGTAAGGGCGAGCCCGCGCCGAGTTGGCCATTCTGAATGAGGGCCGCCAGACCATCTGCTATCTGCGCAGTCAGTGGCGGGCCATTGGGGTCGAGTTTTATCATGCTCGTTACTTTAAGCCGCCACCATGCGCCAGGCCGTGAGCAGCAACAACAGTCCCATGATGCCATTGAAGACCGCACGGCGCCTGGGCGACGCCAGCCAGGTACGCAAAGCGTCGCCGAAGGCAGCCCACGTGGTCACGCACGGCAGATTGATGACGATGAGCACCACCGCCATCAGCAGCAGCGCAACCCGCAGATCGCCGAGCTTCGGCACGAAGACACTGGCAGTGGTCAGCGCCATGATCCAAGCCTTGGGATTCACTGCCTGGAAGATCATGCCTTCCCACAAAGTCAGGGGTTTCGCCACCAGAGCTGAACCCACCGGTCCCGCGCGCAGCAGTTTAAAAGCGAGATACGCAAGATACGCCGCGCCCACCCAGGACAACCACGCCGGCGGCGCCGACAAGTGATTCCAGGCCAGACCAAAAACCGCGCATACGGCCAGGGTCTGCAAGGTAAACCCATAGGTGATGCCGAGAACGTGCGGCATGGTGCGCTTGAGGCCGAAATTTGCGCCGGACGACAGCACCATGACGTTGTTCGGCCCGGGGGTTATCGACATGACCAATGCGTAGCTGATAAAGGCAATCCATTCGGACATTTCGAGCGCCTGAGTTTCTGTAGTGCGGCAACGTTACCGGATCGGCGCTGCGCGGAACATAGACAGCGCGGCGCATCGCGCCGAACTGTCGTGCCGGTTCCGCCGCTACAGTTGTTACGGCCCCCTACGGCCCCGTTACGGCCCCCTACGGCCCGGCAGCCTCGCGGTAGAACGTCGACGCCGGCGTCGTCCTCAAGAACTGAGCGGCGATCTGCGACGTACTGGGTGCGGCTGGATCACGGGCACCTTGCCCGCTGCCGGCTTGCTGCAGCGGCACGCGTTGGCGAAATGCCGCCCACGCCGCGGTCGGTGCAGTGCCGAAGTTTCGCTTCGGATCCTGCGTCTTTCGCACATCCATCCATAGACTTCCCTCCAACAAATCGAAACTCAGTAGATCGAACGTGGTGTCCACGGCTTGCCGCGCGCGCTGCGCCTTGATGCGCGTTTGCGCCTGCAGATCCTCGACGGTGCCCACGATGGCGCTGCCGAACGGTGCGACCGGGTTCATTAAACTTTGGATTTCCTGCTGCAGATCCACGGGGGCGTAGCCGTAGAAACCGCCGCCCGCGCCATGCAGCACCTGCGCGGCGGTAACGCCGGTGAAAAATGGATTGCGGAATCGCTCGATGCGCAGCATCACGGCAATGTCCATGTTGGCGAGCGCGATGACGAAGGCTTCGATGCGGTTTGCCATGGGATACGGATCCCAGTTCGCATTGGACACGATGTAGCCATGCTGGCCGTGGCTGTGCGGTCCACCCTTGACGAAGAACCGCATCAATTGAGGCGTTCCCAATTCCCAGGAATCCTCCGGGCCCAAACCCACATTCACCGCCGGATTGTGATCGGATGAGTTGGCTTGGAACACCACCGCGTCGCGCAACGCCGCCCACTCTTCCCAAACGGAGGCTTGGCGGATCGACGACGCGCGCAGGCTCTCGGGATCTTGGATGATGCGCTTGGCATCGGTGTCGAATAGATAGCTGCCCTTGATCATGTCGAGGATGCGCGCGGCGTGCCAGTTCAG
>JANXZQ010000449.1 GCA_025355445.1 Gammaproteobacteria bacterium | reverse complement strand
AAAGCAAATAAATGGGTGGTTCATCCAGAAATGCGGGAACGAGCGCGGCCTGAACTAGTGTGACTTCTCAGCTGGCAGCTCTGCTTCACTTCGTTGCGCAACCGCCGCCGCTGGGTCGCGTCATCCTTGACGCTTCGTTGTTACCTGCCGCGGAAAAATACGCCACGCCGTTCGCGGCCACGGCATCGATGGCCTGCGCCACGATGCCGTCCTGAAAGAACGGCTCGTCGAAGTAGCCGATGTCGTCGGCGATGATCTTGGCGCCGGCACCGCCGGCCGAGACCGCCGCCGCCAGCTTGCCGATGCCGTTGGCGAAGTCCGCTTCGCTGTTCTCCGCCGTATAGAAGGCGAGCCCGGCGCCGGGTGCGACGTCATGCACGATCTGCAGCATGGCGCGGCCTTCGTCGCTGAAGGGCAGTTCGGTGGGCGGGCCGTAATTCATGCAGCCGCCCTGCCCGGCATGCGCCTCCTCGAGCACGTTGACATTGGAGGGCAGGTCGCCGGTCGACACGTCCGTGGCCGCCGTCGCAAGAAAACCATTGGACGCGTAGCCCGTCGCTCCGGCCGCAGCGACGCCATTCGTCGCGTCTACCGCGTAACAGTCGTAGCTGTCGGATATCACGCCGACCGTGACTCCTGCGCCGCTGAGAGAATTGGCCGACCGCACCACGTCGCTATGCTGCGCGAAGTCGCCTTGGGACGTTACCGCGCCGCTGCGCGTGCGCCACATCGCGGCCCGAATCGAGTGCACCTCGGCGCGGGCGGTCGCGCTCGGCAGCGCCGCCACCGGCAGCCAGCCGCCGACATCGTTCGAATACACGGACGGCTGCTGCAGGCCCAAGGACAGCAATGCGGCTTTCAATACTTGCGGGTCGCCACGCGTGACCGCATCGATCAGCACCAGCGGCGCCGCGCCCGCGCCGGACTGTTTGAAGCGCACCGCGGGGGCGATGGATCGCAGATCTTGCACCGCATGATCGGGACGCGCCCGGGACGCGTGCCGCGACAGGTCCGCGAGTGCGCCGTCGAATTTTGCGAGGGGCCCGCTTGGGCGTTGCCCTGTACCACGGCTGCCGAAGGCATACAGGCGCGCGTTGCCGGGAAGCGCACTCGGCCGCAAGGGCGAATGCCGAAAGGTGGAAACCGCAGCGACCGCCGCCAGCGTCACCATCACAGCCAGAGTGCCGAATGCCAAGAAGCGTGTAGACATCCCTGATTCCCTTTTGAAAACCTGCGCCTCGCTTAAGACCCACAGGCCGGCCAGAAGTTTCGGCGAAAAACCCGCGTTAAGGGCTCAACTGACCGCGCCCGGTTCCGCGATTCGTGCGCCCGGCAAGCGCCCCTGTATCATCAAGCGTCACTTACGGCGATGTACCCCTGATGGCTCGATGCAAAATCGCTCGATTCGCGGCCCTTGGCATCGGGGCACTCGGCATCAGTCTGTGGCTGGCCATGACCTGCGCCGCGGCGGATCGCGCCAAGGTGCTGAACATCTATGCTTGGTCCGAGTACTTTCCGGCGTCCTTGATAGCGAAGTTCCAAGCCGAGACGGGTATCCACGTCAATTACGCAGTGCTCGATTCTCCCGAGACCGCCGAGACCATTTTGTCGGTCGGCCATTCGAACTACGACATCGTGACCATGAATGCGTCGCCCGAGCTGGCGCGGGAAATTCCGAAGGGCTTCTGGAAGAAACTCGACCTCGCGCGCCTGCCCAACGCCCGCAACGCCGACCCGCAAATCATGCAGCAGCTGGCTGCCGTCGACCCTGGGAATCAGTACGCCATGCCCTGGATGTGGGGAACCACGGGGCTCCTTTACAACAGCGATAAGATCCGGGCAATCATGCCGAACGCACCCTTGGACAGCCTCGACATGGTGCTCAAGAAAAGCGTCGCGGCCAAATTCGCCGGCTGCGGTATCAGCATGCTGGATTCCTGGGGAGACGTCCTGCCCATGGTGTCGCGCTATATCGGCCAGCCGAAACTGTCAGCCGACAAGGCAAGTCTCGATGCCGTGATGGCGAAGCTGCAGGAAATCCAGCCCTACGTGCGAAGAATATCCAGTTCCGGCTACTACCAGCAGCTCGCGGAGGGCGAACTGTGTCTGGCCATCGGCTACTCTGGCGATGCCATGGTCGCGCGCCGCATGGTGGGCGAGTCGCACGGCAGCATCAAAATAGATTATTCGTTCGCGCGCGAAATGGTGCCCTTCTACATCGACAATATGGTCATCCCGGCCGACTCGCCGAACGCCGCCGCGGCGCACGCCTTCATCAACTTCGTCATGCGCCCCGAAGTCTCCGCGTCAGTAACGCGATTCATCGGCTTCGCCACGGCCAATGCCGCGGCGCTGCCCTTCCTCGAGCCGGCGGTACGCGCCAATACCATCATCTATCCGCCGCCCGCCATTCGCAGCCGATTAGAACTGCAAAGGCTCTACACTCCTGAGGAAACGCGATCGTTCACGCGAGCGTGGCTGCTCTTCAAGTCCGGACTCTGACGCTGATGCGGCAGGCTCGGATAATCCGTGTAGCCAATCGCCTCCCCTGAATAAAAATGCTCCGGCCGCGCTTCATTCAGAGCCGCCCCCGATGCAAAGCGCCGCGGCAGATCGGGGTTGGCGATGAACAGCTTGCCGAAGGCCACCGCGTCGGCTTCCCCGTCCGCAACCACCCGCTCCGCGGATTCATACGTGAATTTCTCGTTGGCAATATAAACGCCGCCGAAGGCCGCCTTGAGTTGCGGACCCAGTCGATCGGGTGCCAAATATTCGCGCGCGCAGAGGAACGCGATTTTGCGCTCTCCGAGCCGGCGCGCGACGTATTCGAAGGTGCTTGGTAAATCGGAATCGCCCATGGAATGCGCGTCGCCGCGCGGCGCCAAATGCACGCCTACTCTCCCGGGACCCCACACGGATATGGCCGCGTCGGCCGCGTCCAGCATCAGGCGGGCGCGGTTCTCGATCGAACCGCCGTAATCGTCGGTGCGCAGATTGCTGCCATCCTGCAGAAATTGGTCGAGCAAATAGCCGTTTGCGCCATGCAATTCTACGCCGTCGAAGCCGGCCAGCTGCGCGTTCAAGGCGCCTTGGCGGAAGGCTTCGATGATTCCGGGGATTTCCGCCCGGTCAAGCGCGCGCGGCACAACGAAGTGCGTGGCCGGGGTGACCAGGCTGACATTGCCTTTGGCGGCGACGGCGCTCGGCGCCAAAGGCAGCGCACCGACCAGGAAGCTCGGATCGGAGATCCGGCCCACATGCCACAGCTGCAGAAAGATCAGGCCGCCGGCGTTATGCACCGCCTGGGTCGTGAGCTTCCACCCCTCGACCTGCTCATCGGACCAGATGCCCGGCGTGTCAGCGTAGCCCACGCCCAGCGGGGTCACCGAGGTCGCTTCGCT
>JANXZQ010000393.1 GCA_025355445.1 Gammaproteobacteria bacterium | reverse complement strand
ATGGCGTTCAAAGCCACTGGCAAGAAATTGCCGGTCAATCTGGTACTGGTTTGCGAAGGCGAAGAGGAAATCGCTTCGCCGCACTTCGGTGAAATCGTGAACAACCCAGAGGTATTCCCTCACATGAAGTCCTGCGTAGGGGTGATGCTGCCCGACGCCAGCCAAGGGCTCGACGGCAACGTGCAAGTGGACGCGGGCGCGAAAGGCGTGGTCGAGTTGGAGTTGGAGTCGAGCGGTGAGACCTGGGGGCGCGGACCGAAGAAGGACATTCACTCGAGCTTGGAGGCGCAGGTGGATTCGCCTTCCTGGCACCTGGTCCAGGCGCTGAACACCTTGGTGGAAAAAGATGGTCACACCCCTGCCGTCGAAGGATTCTTCGACAAGGTCGTGCCGCTATCCGACGTGCAGAAGAAAATGGTCGCGAACTATGCGGCAGCTGTCCCGGAGGCCACGGTCAAGAGCGAGTTCGGGGTCGAGCATTGGGTACACGATTTGAACTGGCACGATTCCCTGCTGCGGCTGTTCTCGCAGCCCACCATCAACATCGAAGGACTGGTGGGCGGCTACACCGGTCCCGGCGGCAAGACGGTGCTGCCGCACCGGGCGGTCGCCAAGATCGACATGCGTCTGGTGCCCGACATGACGGCGGCGGATACGCTGTCCAAGCTGAAAGCGCATCTCGCCAAGCACGGTTTCGCGGACATCAAAGTCAATATGACCGGAGGCTACGATCCCACGCAAACCGACCCGGACAGCAAATTCTTCAAGGCCGTGCTCGCGACTTTCAGCAAGCTCGGGCCGGCGCCTCTGGTGCTGCCTCGCAGCCCCGGATCTTGGCCCGGTTATCGATTCACGAGTGCGCCGCTCAGTCTTCCCGCCGGCGGTTTCGGCCTCGGGCATGGCACGGGCGCACATGCGCCGGACGAGTACTACCTGATCGACTCGAAGAATCCGGCCATCAAGGGTTTGGACGGCGCGGTCGCATCATTTGTCGAGTTCTTGTACACCATCGCGTAGTGGGCGTGGCGCTGACAGTGTCGAGCCGTAGGAGCCTGCCTTAGCGCAGGCTCCTAACCGCAAGAATCGGAGTGCGACGCATACTGCGCGCCGCTAATGTGGCTCCAGGAATACAGGAGACCACCGTGACCGCCACCGCAAAACCCAGCTCGAGCGCCGCACATGAACGGGTGACGCGACTGATTCAAAGCATCGCCGAGTACATCGAGCGCCATGCGGATGAACCCCTGACTCTCACCCATCTCGCCCGTCGGGCGCACCTCTCCCCCGCACATCTGCAGCGCACATTCAAAGCGGTGTTGGGGGTGTCGCCAAAGATGTATCAGGATGCGGCCCGCCTGCGTCGACTGAAAGACGGTTTGAAATCCGGCAAGCGCGTGCTGGACGCCATCACCGATGCCGGCTTCGAGTCCACCAGCCGAGTCTATGGGCGCACGTCGCGCAACCTCGGAATGACCCCGTCCACCTACCGCAGCGGCGGCGCGGGCGAGAGCATCGTCCATGCGGGGCGAGAAACGGCGCTGGGACCGCTGCTGATGGCGGCGACGGATCGCGGTGTCTGCTTCGCGCAATTCGGCGCGAGCCATGCCGCGCTGGTGGCGCAGCTCGAGCGTGAATTTCCGCGGGCCTCGCACAGCGCTTCGCACATGACCGACTCCGCTGAGCTCGACGCCTGGATTCATGCGTTCGAGGCGCATATCGCGGGCGACGCCCCGCGGCCCGAGCTGCCGCTCGACTTGCGCGGCACGGCATTTCAGATTCGCGTGTGGCGCTTCCTGCTGCGCATACCCGAGGGAAGTCTCTTGAGCTATGCGGAGCTTGCGGCAGGCATCGGGGCGCCGCGAGCGATACGCGCCACGGCCTCGGCCTGCGCCGCCAACCGCATCTCGGTTCTGGTGCCCTGCCACCGGGTGCTGCGCGCCGATGGCGGTCTCGGCGGCTATCGGTGGGGAATTGCCCGCAAGCGCGTCTTGATCGACCGGGAACGCGCACGCCGCGCCCTATGATTGCCGCCGAATCCGTACCGCTCGCTGCCGTCGCCGCACTCGACCCTGACGGCATACTCGACGCTTTGGATCGCCAAGGCTTTTTCGTAACGACACCCATCATCGATGCGCGAAGCTGCGCGGAGCTGGCGCACCTGTACGCGGCCGGTGACGCCCGGTTTCGGTCCACCGTGACCATGGCTCGCCACGGCTTCGGCAGGGGTGAGTACAAATACTTCGCGCGCCCACTTCCCGATCTGGTGAACTCGCTGCGGCGGGCGCTCTACGCACGCCTCGCGACGGTCGCCAACGCCTGGGACACCCGGCTGGGAGGGGCTGCCGACTGGCCGGCGGATCACGACTCGGTGGTGGCGCGCTGCGCGGCCGCCGGCCAAACCCGCCCGACCCCGCTGCTGCTGCGCTACGGACCCGGCGACTACAATTGCCTGCACCAGGATTTGTACGGTGAAATCCACTTTCCTCTGCAGGCCATACTGCTGCTGGATCGGCCCGGTGTCGATTTCCAAGGCGGCGAGTTGATACTGGTCGAGCAACGCCCGCGCCGCCAGTCGACGGCCATGGTACTGCCGCTGGCGCAAGGGGCGTTTGCGTTCATACCGGTCAAGGAGCGTCCGGTGCAAGGTGTGCGCGGTACATCGCGAGTGCAAGTCCGTCACGGCGTGTCGCGCGTGCATAGTGGGATACGCCGAACGCTGGGATTAATTTTTCACGACGCGGCCTAAGCGCGCCGCCTGCGGGCAAACGCTGTGCACCCGGGTTCCACCGTTCGACAATCGCTTTACCTTCATGACTCCGCCGATCACGGCGGCCCGATACTCCATGAGCTTGAGACCCATGCCGCCGTCCCGTGCTGCGTGTTCGCCAATGCCCACACCGTCGTCGGTAATCGAAAGCGAGACCAAGGAGCGGCTGGTGCGCAGCGCCACGACTATCGACCTGGCTAGTCCATGCCTGACGGCGTTGTTGATCGCCTCTTGAACGATCAAGTACAGGTGAGCCGCCGCAGATTCGCCGATCAGCAGCGGCGAACGGATGGATAGCCGCAACCGGACGTCGATGTTATAGCTCTTGCGGGACCAGCCGATGAGGGTCTGCAGCGCCGGCAGCAGTCCGCCGCGCTCCAGCGTCACGGGAGAAATGCCGAGAGCCATTTTTCGGACGCTCTGAATCGCGTGATTGACGAGGGTGATGATTTCATCGAGTTCCGGGGCGACCTCAATCGCGGCTAGCCCGGCGCGCTTCGAAAAGCTGCGCAACATGAGCGAGATGCCGGTCAGTTCCTGTCCAAGACCATCATGTAAATCGGCGCCGAGACGGCGCCGTTCACGGTTCGCGATTTCAATGATCTCGGATTCCAATTGCTTGCGCTCCGAGACGTCCTGCACCACCACCAATATCCGCTTCTCGCCGCTCAACTCGATTTCCACCGACAAGACTTCGCCGGCGAATTGGCTGCCGTCACGGCGGCGAAACAGCATGTCGCGCCGCGCACCGCGGCTGTAGTGCTCGAACAGACTCTCCAGCGCGGTACTCTGCGACTGCGCCTGTCTCATATTGAACAGTTCCAGAATCGACATTCCGGCGAGTTCTGAGGAATTGCGGCCGAACATCCGTTCGAACGCCGGATTGGTGAACTCGATGCGCCCGTCGAGAGCGGCCAGCACGACTCCCTCGCGCATGGTTTCCAGGATGACCGCCTGCGTCCGCAGGCGCGCCTCACTGTCGCGCAGCGCAAGTTCCACGCGTTTGCGTGCGTCGATATCGATCGTTACTCCGGCGATGCCAATGGCCCAGCCCAGCGGGTCGCGCACAGTCGCGCGGCCGCGACTGGTGATCCAACGCCAGGTGCCCGACCGGGTGCGCATCCGGTACTCCGCCTCATAGATCTCGCATCGGCCTTCGATTAGCGCCTGGTAGCGCCCGCTGAACGAGCGGAAATCGTCGGGGTGAATGAGCGCATCCCAGCGCGCGGAATGGTTGGGGCCGCTGCATGAGTCGAGATCCAGCCTGGCGCACCAATCGTTCCACCAATGCAGAGTGTCGGTGGCAATCTCATGGTCCCACATGCCGACGCTGCTGCCCCACACCGCGTCCGACAGCCGAGTTTCGCTGCGCTTGAGGGCGTGCGCCGAATTGTGCCGCTCCTCCACATCCAGGCACATCCCTACCGCCCTACATGCCCGGCCTGTCGAGTCACGCTCGATGACTCGGCCGCGTTCCTGTATCCAAACCCAGGCTTCGTCGCGATTGCGCAGGCGGTACTCGACGTCGTAGGGCGGAGAATGACCCTCCAAATGCCGGATCAGGGTCTGCTTGTAGGCCGGCAGGTCCTCGGGATGAATACGCGCCGACCACAGTTGCTCGTGGCCGCTGCCGGAAAATGCCGTGAGCTGCGAGTGCTCGCACCAATCGTTGATCCAAGTCAGCCGATCGTTGACCACATCCCAGTCCCACAGACCGATTTCGGTCCCCCACAGAGCGAGTTCCGGGGCGGGCTCGTTGCATCTTGCATTCACGAACGACCACACCACCCGGTCTCCGCCCGGACGAGACAAGCGGCGCAGAACCGCTGCCGCGACGAAGCGGCCGCTGGGGCTGCGAACCTGGGTGCGCAATTCACTGTTCGCCGACAGTGCGGTCAGGTGCAGCAGCTCCAGTTCGCCGCCGCTCCCGCCACCCAGCAATTGGAAGATCGATGAGCCCCGCAGCGCGTCGGCGCTTTGCGCCAGCAGCTGCAGCAGCGCCGTATTGCAGAACTCCAAAGTCCCGTCGGGAGCGGTGACGGCAACACCGCCTCCCACATGATCGAATAGATCCCAAGAACTGGCCGCATTTGGCTCGATGCTTACTGCAAGTCCGCGCATGAATCAACGGCTCCGACCTTCCCCACACCCCCACAACATAGTCTAAAACGCATACTGTCGCACCAGGGAACTGCGCGGGCCGATCCAGGGTCTTACCCCAGATATGCGTCCGATCACTCAAGCGTCCCTGCCATTCATTGCCGCACTGCTGCTCGCCGCATGCGGTGGCGGCGGCAATGGCAGCGGCAATACGGACTCCGGCGCCCCGGCTACGCCGCCGCGCGGAACCCTGCTGCAAAATCCGCCCAAAATCCTGTCGACGCTCACTGCGTCCAGTTTGCTGCTCGACCTCAATTTGGCAGCCAATCTGCAGCTCCTTTCTTTGAGCGGTGCGCCGGTTTGCGACATTCTGATGTATGACATCCAGTACGAAACGGTTGGCGGCGCGAATGAAGCCACGACCGCTTCCGCTGCGCTGATGGTGCCCACCGGACTCGGCGCAAACTGCACCGGGGCACGGCCGATCGTCTTGTACGCGCACGGCACCACGACCGACCGCGCGTTCAATATGGCCAATACGCAGAACACCGAGTCGCTGTTTCTGGCGGCGCTATTTGCCTCGAAGGGCTACATCGTCGTGGCACCGAATTACGCGGGCTACGATACTTCGACATTGCCCTACCATCCGTATCTCATCGCCGATCAACAGTCCAAGGACATGATCGATGCCCTGACCGCGGCGCGCACGGCGTTGCCGCTGGTCTCTGCAACCCTGACCAAGGACGACGGGCGCCTGTTCATCACCGGCTATTCGCAAGGCGGCTATGTCGCCATGGCGACCGACCGCGCCATGCAGGCTGCCGGAATGACCGTGACAGCGGCGGCGCCGATGTCCGGACCTTACGCGCTCGGCGCCTTCGTCGACGCCGTGTTCTTCGGCGAGGTTAACGGCAGCGCGCCGATCTCGTCCACTTTGCTGCTTACCGCATACCAAAAAGCCTACGGCAATATCTACGCCGATCCGGTTGATGTATTCGAATCACCCTACGCAGTCGGGATCGACTCCCTGCTCCCCACCACCACGACGCGCAGCAATCTGTACGCGCAGGACAAGCTGCCCGAGTTTACCCTCTTTAGTTTGACCCCGCCGGCGCCCGCATTCGCCGCCGATACGCCCCCCACCCAACCGGCGAACCTGACGCCGGTTTTTGCCCTCGGCTTTGGCAGCGGCAATTTGCTCAAGAATAGCTATCGACTCAGCTACCTGCTGGACGCTCAAGCCAATCCGGACGGCGGCTTCCCCACGCTCACCACCGGGGTAGCCGCGGCGGCGCCCGCACAGCCGTTCCGCCGGGCGCTGCGGACAAATGATCTGCGCGACTGGGTGCCGAGTTCGCCGCTGTTACTGTGCGGCGGCGACGTCGATCCGCTGGTCTTTTGGCTCAACACGCAGTTGATGCAGGACTATTGGTCCTCGCACGCATCGGCCTCGGCTCCGATCAGCGTGCTCGACCTGGAAGCTGCAGCGTCGAGCAATGATCCCTACGCGACTCTAAGACAGGATTTTGCGGTTGCAAAGGCGCTCGTCGCGGCGACGGCCATCCAGCAAGGCGCCACCGATGGAGGAGCATTTGCTGTGGCCGAAGCGTATCACGCAGAGCTGGTGGCGCCGTTTTGCTTCGCCGCCGTCAAGTCCTTCTTCGCGCCATAGCGGCGCCGAAATCAGATCGGGAAATGTCCCGGCCGCGTCTCGATCGTGATCCACCGCAACTCGGTGAAGGCGTCGATGCCGGCTTTGCCGCCGAAGCGGCCGTAGCCGGAGCCCTTCACTCCGCCGAACGGCATCTGCGCCTCATCGTGCACGGTGGGCCCGTTGATGTGGCACATGCCGGACCTGATTTGTTTCGCCACCCGCAGCCCGCGGGCGGTGTCCTTGGTGAACACCGATGCTGAAAGGCCATACTCGGTATCATTGGCGAGTGCTATGGCGTGCGCCTCATCGCGCGCGCGGATGATGGCGACCACGGGGCCGAAGCTTTCGTCGCGGAACAGCTTCATCGAAGGTGTCACCTTGTCGATGACGGTGGCGGGCATGAGCACTCCGTTGGCAACGCCCCCGTTGATTTTCTGCGCTCCTTGCGACAGTGCGTTTTGTACCAGCGCTTCGACATGCTGCGTGGTTTTCAAATCGACGACCGCTCCCAGCGGCGTCTTGGCGTCGCGCGGGTTGCCCGTCGCCATCGTTGCCACCTTGGCCTTGAATTTCTCGACGAAGGCATCGGCCACGCTGTCCGCCACGATGATCCGTTCCGTGGACATGCATATTTGTCCCTGATTCATGAAGGCGCCAAACGCAGCCGCTTTCACAGCCTCATCCAGGTCGGCATCATCCAGCACCAGCAGCGGCGCCTTGCCGCCCAATTCGAGCAGCACCGGCTTGAGATTCTGTGCAGCGCGCACCGCGACGATCCGCCCTACGGCGGTGGATCCTGTGAAGTTGATGCGCGTCACCGCCCTGTGGTCGATCAGCGCGCCGACAATCTCACCCGCATTTTGCGGCGCGTTGGTGATGAGATTGACGATGCCGCCGCCGAACCCGGCCTCCATGAACGCCTCGACGATGAGGCCGTGGGTACGCGGGCAAAGCTCGGAAGCCTTGAGGATCACGGTGTTGCCGCAGGCCAAGGGCACCGCGATGGCGCGCACGCCCAAGATGATCGGTGCGTTCCAGGGTGCGATTCCCAGCACCACCCCCGCCGGCTCGCGTATGGCCAATGCAATGCAGCCGGGCTTGTCGGACGGAATGACTTCGCCGGCAATTTGCGTGGTCAGCGCGGCCGCTTCGCGGATCACGGAGGCGGCCAGCATCAGATTGAATCGCGCCCATCCCTCCGTCGCGCCGACCTCTCCCATCATCGCCTCGACGAAATCGCTCGCCCGGGCCTCGAGCGCCGAGGCCGCGCGGTTCAGCATGGCTCGGCGGTCATTCGGCCCGCGCGCACTCCAGCCCGGGAACGCCGCCTCGGCGGCATCCGCTGCCGCGATGGCGTCGGCAACCGTGGCCGCGGCCGCTTCGCTCGCGAGCGCACCGCTGACCGGGTCGTGCCGCTTGAAAGTTGATTTGCCGGCGCGGGCTTCGCCGCCGATCAACAGCGCAACGGTCAACGGCATGATGCATCCTACGGTGGTTGGGATGCGCCGAATTCTAGCAGTCAATTCGACCGGGGTGTGCGGGCGCCGGCGCGAGTCGGATTTTAAGCGGCGGCGCCTAAAATTTCGACCAGCAAGACCCGCTGATCCGTTGTCGCGGACTCGAACTCGGAACTGATGGTGGTTAACTCTTTTTCATCGCGCGCGCTCACAACTTTGATGAGGCAGGCGCGGTCACGGCCCCGGCGTTTGGCCTCGTACAGCGCCTTGTCGACCAAGCTGATCGCGCTCTCGAGGGAAATATCGGTTGCGGAACCCGGCATGGGGAAACTTGCGTAGCCGATGGAGACCGTGCAGCGGATCAATTGCCCATTCCACAGCACCGGCTCGCGGCGCACCGCCTGCAGCAGCCGTTCGGCGGTCAAATCTGCCTGAGCCGGGGTCATCGGCCCGAGGACGGCCAGGAATTCTTCGCCGCCCCATCGCACCAGTTTGTCGTTCTCGCGCAGCGCCGCCGAGAGCCGCTGGCTCATGGCCGCCAGCACCGCGTCGCCGGCCGGATGCCCGTAAGTATCGTTGATGCGCTTGAAGTGATCGAGATCGGCCAGCAGCACACAGCCTCCGACCGGACTGCCGCCGTCAACGGCGAGCACCCGCTCGTTGAAGTAGCGGCGGTTCGATAGTCCGGTCAAGGGGTCATGCTCGCTGCTGAAGCGCAACCGCTCATTGGCCTTGCTGACGCGCGCGACCGCCCAGACGAGCGCCGCGCAGATGACGGCGATGAACAGCGCGCCGGCGATGATCAATTGCTGCGACAGCCGCTGTCCGCGCATTTCCGACACTTTGAGCGCGTTGTCGCGGCGCAGGAGTTCCAGTTCGCGCGCCTTGCGCTCATCGTCGAATTGCGCGGAGAGCTCGAGAAATGCGCGCTGCCGCGTATATGTCATGAACTTCTCGCTGATCTCATCGTAGCGGTGATAGACCTGAATCGCCATCATCAGGTATCCCGCGTGCTCCAGGGCGTCAGCGTATTCGCGCAGATATTCTTTCGCGTCCAAGAGATCGCTGCCGGCGAGCGCCTCGCTGATCGCACTCTCCGCGAGCTTTTGGCCTGCCTTGATGCTGCCGAGTCCTATGTAGGCCAAACCTTCATTGAACAGGGTGATTTGCTCATCGTCGTGTTGATTCGTGCGCTGCATGATGGGCAGCGCAAGCTTCGAATATTTCAGCGACTCGTTGAAGTCACGGGTTTTCAAGTAGGAATCGCCGAGATTGAGCAGCGCCAGCTCCAGCCATTTGCTGCTCCCGGAGCGCTTCGCATGCTCGAGTCCGGCCAAAGACGCCCGCCGTTCCGCCACCCGATCCGCGCGCCGATCCGCGATG
>JANXZQ010000353.1 GCA_025355445.1 Gammaproteobacteria bacterium | reverse complement strand
GGCGGTGCAGATCAAGGATCAAATCGTCAAAACGGGCAAGGTCGCGCACTCTCGCCTGGGCGTCGAAGTTCAAACCCTCGATCAGACTTTGGCCGACTCGTTTAAGCTGAAGACTCCGAATGGCGCGTTGGTGGCCAAAGTGGTGCCCGACAGCGCCGCAGCGCGGGCAGGCATCAAGGTGGGCGATGTGATTTTGAAGTTTAACGACGCGCCCATATTCGACGCGGGTCAATTGTCGGCACGCGTGGGCATGGCCGCTCCCGGCGACAAGACCACCATCGAGGTTTGGCGCGATGGCAAGGCCCTGTCCTTGAAGGCGACCCTTGGAAACGCTGTGCCGGTGACGGCACAGAACGCCGGCGTTGGTGCAGCGGCGCCCGCGCGGCTCGGTCTCGCGCTACGGCCGCTCAATCAGGACGAGCGCCGGCAAACCGGCGTTGCCGGTGGCCTGGTGGTGGAGGACGCTCGAGGGCGCGCCGCCGAGGCGGGTATCTAAGCCGGCGATGTGGTTCTGTCGGTGGATGGGACGCCGATACAGAGCGTGGAACAATTGCGAAAAATAGTGCAAGAGCATGACAAACAGATTGCGCTGCTCATTCAGCGGGGCGATGTACGGCTGTTCGTGCCCGTAACCCTGGGGTAAGTTGGATTGACTTCGTGAAGTGACATGCAGGCCGTACAGTAATCCTGGTGACGAACACGAGCCTGCTTATCTGGTGGATCACTGGCGTCTAATGGGCACCCTTGAGGCTCTCAATGGGATGATATTATTCGGATTAACGACGGCGTTTCTCTTTACCGGGATCCGAGAAGTATGCCCGAAGAGCAATGCCGCCGATTCCAAGTACGCGGTGTGTCATCGCCGCCCGGTTCAATCAGGAGATACCTATGCCCGCGCTGTTACCGACTCCCGATCCCGACGGGCTATTGGAATATTCGGTGGTCTACACTGATCGCGCGCTCAACCACATGTCGGCGCGCTTTCAGGCGGTGATGACGGACATCTCCCGCATCGTCAAGAGTGCTTACAACGCGCGCTCGGCAATCATCGTGCCCGGTAGCGGCACCTTCGCCATGGAAGCCGTGGCGCGGCAATTTGCGACCCGACAAAAGTGCTTGATCCTTCGCAATGGGTGGTTTAGTTATCGCTGGACCCAGATTCTGGAGATGGGGCAGATCACGGACGACGTCGCCGTCATCAAGGCGGGCCGCGTGGGGCAGGGCAGTCAAGCGCCCTTCGCGCCGCCGCCCCTGGAGCAAGTCATCGATGCCATTCAACGACAGCGCCCGGCCGTCGTATTTGCACCGCATGTGGAAACGTCCTCCGGCATCATATTGCCCGACGACTATCTTCGCCGCGTCGGTTCTACCGTCAAAGAGGTCGGGGGTCTGTTCGTGCTGGATTGCATTGCTTCCGGCACGATATGGGTCGATGTAGCTTCCAGCGAGGTTGATGTGCTCGTCAGCGCGCCGCAGAAGGGCTGGAGTGGACCTCCGTGTTGCGGGCTCGTTGCCCTGGGAGATCGCGCCCGCGCGCGCATCGAACAGACCAAGAGTTCAAGTTTCGCCTGCGATTTATTGAAGTGGCTGCAAATCATGGAAAGTTATGAAAAGGGTGCATTTGCCTACCACGCCACCATGCCGACGAGTGCTCTCGTGGGGGTTCGCGATGCCATGCAGGAAACCGAACGCTTCGGCTTTGGCAAGGCGGCAGAGCAGGCGAGACTCCTGGGTGCCGAGGTACGCGATCTGCTCAAACAGCGAGGATACCCGAGCGTCGCTGCGGAGGGCTTCGGCGCGCCTGGAGTCGTCGTTAGTTATACCACCCGCCCTGATATCCAATCCGGCAGGGCCTTTCGCGACTTAGGTATGCAAATCGCCGCCGGCGTACCGCTGCAATGCGATGAGGGTGATGACTTCCGCTCGTTTCGTTTAGGGCTTTTCGGCCTCGACAAACTGGGTGACCGCGCCAGGACGGTAGGATTTCTGGAGCGCGCTTTCGACCAGGTCTAGATGCGGGGTGCGTGCTGATGGAGAAGCGTAAAAAGCGCGGTACGAGGCCCTTTTCGCAGGTCCCGTACCGCCCGATCTCATTTCACTGTTTGTCGTACACCGCGGTGTCGTGAGTGGTGCCGCCTTTGGCGGTTTTCATCGCCGTCGACAAGGTCAGAACCTTACCCTTCCCGGAAATCGTGCGTGTTGTGCTGCCGACGATCTTGCCGGCCTTTTTCAACTGTGACTTGACCGTCGTGCCGTTGATTCGCTTCAAGGCGAGCGTATCAAAGTCCGACGATCCGGTGACCGCGCAGTCCTTGCCGTCATAGGTCAATGTCGCATTCTGCGATATAGCGGTCCCATCTTGTGCGATGCCTGTCACCTTCATGTCCGTGCCGGCGGCACCCGCAGAATAGATCCGCGTCATGGACTTCGGCGCGCGATTATCGTGAAAGGCCGATTTCTCCACATTGAGCGTCCAAGTACCGAGGACGGGGTCCGCGGCGTCCGCGGCAGCGGCCGTTGCGCTCGCGCCAAATACGAGAGCTAGGCTAATCGTCACTAGATGCAGAAACTTATTCATGATGTGTCCCCCAGCTTGATTTATGTTGTTAGAGATGGCGTAATAATTCCATCCATTTTCGAGTATGCGCTCAATTTTCCGTCGAGACGAACATGCTCGTTCAGCGCTTCGCCTCATTGGGACGACTACGGGAAGAAGTTCGGCCCGACAATCCCGGTCAGCGGTTCGGCAAGGTGTTGAATGTCGACCGCTCCGCCCGCGTCAGAGCCGTCGCGCAGATTCATTCGATCAACGCCGGTTGGCAAGAGAAGGTGACGGGCCGCAGCTCATTCGCTACGGCGTGTGCCATCACCAACCTCTGAGTCGTCTGCATCGCCATCGGGGTCAGCGAATCGATCAGCTGCCGAAAAAGGGTACGGTCGAACTGCCGAAGGAAACTCAGGAAATAGATGCCGTGCCCACACGGTTACTCCTCAACGATTCTTGCCAGCACGGAATCGCAATTAGACCCGCTCGCCGAGTTAGCAGGCATATTAAACCATGACCAACCACTTGGATCTAGTCGATCATATGCTTCTTCCAACCGCCAGCTCACGCGCCGGCGGTGACGTCATGTTTTGGAGTAAAGGGCGACAATCTCACCTAGGGCGCTGACCACATGATAGAGGGTACTGGCGGGAGAGGGCCCCTTCACGATCTCGCCAGCCGCGCTCATGCGGTCATGCCACAATCCAGGCAAATCATTATCTAGATAAGAAGAGAAAGCATGTGCGGCGCTCTACGCCATGTACCAGTACTGAGCTTGATTCGTTAAGCGGCCCAGCGCAAGCGCGGCCTTAAGGCGTTCGGCCTGTGACCATAATCGAGTCTGCTCGTCCCTTGCGGTGAGATCGCTGTTTAATGAAAGAATGGCATGGCCGCGCCGTAAACCGTGAGTTTCGCCTACTTCAACCAACCGCGTCGCTGTTTGGATCGCCTTATGGCGCGGCGCGGAGCCGCTCCACCGCATCAACAGCCATGCCCATTCAAATTGGTGCCCCGGATCGATGAACCGATCATCGGGACTCGTCAGCGCTCGCCAGCTCTGATCGAACCGTTCAAGCAACGCTCCGGACTCCACATCGATCATATGGTCCAGGGCCAAGCCGATTATTTCGTCGGCCATTGTCCGCCATTCCATATCATCGCTGATATCGATCCAACTCTGGAGCGCTTCCAGCAAATGCATGTGGGGGTTTG
>JANXZQ010000325.1 GCA_025355445.1 Gammaproteobacteria bacterium | reverse complement strand
GTCAGCGCCTATATCGGCTTTGACGATGCTTGAAGCCGCCCGTTGGTCGAGCCCCGCGGCGTCGGTCTGCTGATGGATGTAGCCGCGCTCGGTGAGCACGCGCAAGAAATCGGATTTCAATTTAGTCATGGTTCAACGAGGCCATACAGGGTTTTTCAAATGCGAAGGGTTAAGATAATACACGCCAGGCTTGTGCAGGAGTGGACGTGCGTGGGTAACCTGATTTCGCAGCACGGCTCCGAGGATGCTGCTTCGGCGCCGCAGAATGTCGATGTGCTGATCATTGGCGCCGGCCTGGCAGGCATCGGCGCGGCCGTGCACTTGCAAAGGCGCTGCCCTCAGAAAAGCTACGCAATTCTCGAGGCCCGCGACGCCATCGGCGGCACCTGGGATCTGTTTCGTTTTCCAGGAGTGCGGTCGGATTCGGACATGTTCACGCTGGGCTACTCTTTTCGCCCGTGGGCCAGCAGCAATGCGATCACCGACGGCTCATCCATCAAGGGCTACATTGTGGATGCGGCGCACGAGGCAGGAGTCGAGTCCCGGATTCGCTTCGGTCACAGGGTAACCAAGGCCGCCTGGTGCAGCGACTCCGCACGCTGGACAATCGAAGCGGCGCGCGGCGGGACGCAGACCCCCGCGCGCCTGAGTTGCCGATTCCTGTATATCTGCAGCGGCTACTACCGCTACGAATCGGCGTACCGCCCTAAATTTCCAAATGAATCGGCTTATCGCGGCGCCATCGTGCATCCGCAGTTCTGGCCCGATCAGCTGGACTACGCTGGCAAACGGGTGGTCGTCATCGGCAGCGGCGCCACCGCCGTCACGTTGATCCCCGCCCTGGCGAAGACTGCCGCGCACGTGACGATGCTGCAGCGATCGCCCTCGTATGTGTTCAGCATGCCGACGGTCGATGCGCTGGCGAATGGGCTGCGGCGATGGTTGCCCGCGAACTTCGCCTGCCACCTCGCACGATTGAAGAACGTGTTCATTGGCATGCTGTTCTTCGAGTTGGCGCGCAGACGGCCGGATCTGGCCAAGAAGCGCTTGATCGGAATGGTGCAGAAACAGCTGCCGGCGGATTTCGATGTGACGAAGCACTTTACGCCGCGATACAACCCCTGGGTTCAGCGGGTCTGCGTGGTGCCCGACGGCGACTTGTTCAAAGCCATCGGCCGCGGCAGCGTCTCGGTCGTCACGGATCAAATCGATGCCTTTACCGCCAACGGGATTCGGCTCAAGTCCGGAACGGAACTGGCCGCGGATATCGTCGTGACGGCGACGGGCCTCGAGTTGAATCTGCTGGGCGGCATCGAGTTCACCGTCGACGGTGTGCAGATCGATGTCTCCAAGCACACGGCCTACAAAGGAGCGATGCTGAGCGATTTGCCGAATATGGCGTACACATTCGGCTATACGAATGCGTCCTGGACGCTCAAGGCGGATCTCACCGCCAAGTATGTGTGCCGGCTGTTGCGGCACATGGATGCGCGTGGACTGGCTGTCGCCACTCCGCGGCGCGATCCCGCGATGACCGAGGAACCCTTTCTGGACTTCACCTCCGGTTACGTGGTCCGAGCCCGCGACATCCTGCCTAAACAGGGCTGCGTGCGTCCCTGGAAGGTCTACCAGAACTATTTCTTGGATGCGTTCACGCTGGGGGTGGGCAGGATCGACGACGGCGTGCTCGAGTTTGCCGTGCTTCATTGATTTCGGCGGTCTAGGCAGGGTAGGGCGTGCCGTCCTTGTGGGCGTACCCGCCGCGCCCCTGGAGGAAACGCAAATCGATATCCGGGTACTCCCCGAAATCCTCGGCCGTTTTTCGGGAGCCGATTTCGAGCAGCACGGCTTCGTGTGGCGATCGATTCTGCAGGTGATGGCCGTCCGTAATGCCCGCCTTGAAGCCCGCGCAATCTCCGGCCCGGAGTATCTCCTCACCGGCGTCGGTTACGAGAATCACCTCGCCCTCGAGGACAAATACGAATTCGTCCTCCGCCGAATGCCAGTGCCTCTGACTCGACCAGACGCCGGGCGCCAGGCGCAGCAAGTTCACGCCGAAGTCGGTCAACCCGGCCGCATCGCCCAGCCGCTGCCGCGCGCGCGCCGCACATGCCAAGTCGAACGGTGCCGGATAGTGCGAGCCTTTGAGCACCGGTACCTTGTCCCTGTCGATTCGCTTGCTCATCAAAGTCACTCCCGTCGAGATCGAGTAAGTCCCTCAGGAGCAGGATTCCTACAGCGCCTTGGTGCCCATCGCGACATTGACGGGGCGCAGGCGCTCCTGAGATTGCGGTGACCACCAGCGATCGACACTGGCGCTGAGTCCCGTGAGATCGAGGCCGGCGGCGGCAAGACAGGTGTCGCGCGAACCGTGTTCGATGAAGCGGTCCGGTATGCCGATGTGCAGCAGCGGCAATTGCATGCCTGCCGCGGCGAGCAATTCGCCCACGGCCGAACCCGCGCCGCCCATGACGGCATTCTCTTCGATAGTGGTGATGGCGCGATGCCGCCCGGCAATCGCCAAAATGAGTTTCTCGTCGAGCGGTTTGACGAAGCGCATGTTGACCAGCGTCGCATCCAAGCGCTCGGCAATCTTGCGGGCGGACTCGAGCAGGGTGCCGAACGCGAGAATAGCCAGGCCGCTGCGCCCTTCGCGCCTGATTTGCGCGCGCCCCACCGGCAGAGCGGTCATTTCTGCGGCGATCGGGGCACCCGCCCCGGTGCCGCGCGGGTAGCGCACCGCGGACGGCGACGACAATGTAGTCGCGGTGTACAGCATCTGACGGCACTCGTTCTCGTCCGCCGGCGCCATGATCACCATATTGGGGATACAGCGCAGAAATGTCAGATCGTAACTGCCCTGGTGCGTGGCGCCGTCGCTGCCGACGAGCCCGGCGCGATCCAGCGCGAATATCACCGGCAGGTTTTGCAGCGCGACGTCGTGAATGAGTTGATCGTAGGCGCGCTGCAGGAAAGTCGAATAAATCGCCACCACCGGCTTCAGGCCTTCGGCCGCAAGTCCCGCCGCGAATGTGACCGCGTGCTGCTCGGCGATGGCGACGTCAAAGTAGCGCTCGGGAAACCGCTTCGAAAACTCAACGAGACCGGAGCCCTCGCGCATGGCCGGCGTGATGCCGACGACGGTGGGGTCGCGCTCAGCCATGTCACATAGCCACTTGCCGAAGATTTGCGAATACGTCGGCCCGGTGCTCGCTTCCTTGAAAATGAGACCGCTCGCCGGATCGAACGGACCAGGTCCGTGCCACTTGATCGGATCCGCCTCCGCGGGCGCGTAGCCTTTGCCCTTGCGCGTCACCACATGCAGAAACTGCGGTCCGCGCAGCTGTTGCAGGTTGCGCAGGGTGCTGACCAAGGCTTTGACGTCATGGCCGTCGATGGGACCGATGTAATTGAAACCCATTTCCTCGAACAGCGTTCCGGGAAGGACCATGCCTTTCAAATGTTCTTCCGAACGACGCGCCAGCTCCCAGACGGTGGGCATTTGGCGCAAGACCTTCTTGCCGCTTTCGCGCAAATGCGAGTACATGCGTCCCGACAGGGCACGCGCCAGATAGTTGGAAAGGGCACCGACGTTCTCCGAAATTGACATGTCATTGTCATTGAGAACGATCAGGAGATCCGTGGGGAGGGAGCCTGCGTGATTGAGCGCCTCGAAGGCCATGCCCGCCGTGAGAGCCCCGTCGCCGATAATGGCCACTGCCTTGCGTTTCTCCCCCCGTTGCGCCGCCGCGACGGCCATCCCCAGGGCAGCACTGATCGACGTGCTGGAGTGGCCGACCCCGAAGGTGTCGTATTCGCTCTCCGCGCGGGTGGGGAACGGCGCAAGTCCGTTATGCTGTTTGATGGTGTGCAGCTGATCGCGGCGCCCGGTCAGGACCTTGTGGGGGTAAGCCTGATGGCCCACGTCCCATACCAGCCGATCATGGGGGGTGTTAAACACGTAGTGCAGGGCTATGGTGAGCTCAACCGTGCCCAAACCCGCGGCAAAATGACCGCCCCGGGTGCTGACGCTCTGAATCAGGAATTGGCGCAGTTCCTGGGCGAGTTCTACAAGCTTGGTGGCCGGCAGGCGGCGCAGATCCGACGGTGAATCAATCGATTGAAGCAGCGGGTAGTTTTCTTTGTCGACGCTCATCGGGGTCAGTTTATACTGCCGCACCCCCTTAGTGGCAACGGTTGGCGCCCCTGTTGCAAATTTGCACCAGGGCTGGCCCGCTGACATGATGCTATCCTTCAGGCTTTCCGAGATACTGTCCGCATGGATTCCGTCAGCTCAGATGAAGTCTATCAAGACCAGATTCTCCCCCATGTCTCGCGCACCTTCGCGCTGACCATCCCGCAGTTGCCGGAAGGCCTGCGCACGGCGGTTACCTGCGCTTATTTGCTGTGCCGGATTGCCGATACCATCGAGGACGAGCCAGCACTGTCGCCTCCCGAAACGCTGGCCTTTCTGCAACGCTTCAGCGCCGTTCTGAAAGGCGAGGGCGACGTCAAGCGCCTGGCGCAAGATATCGGGCCGCGCCTTTCGGACCGGACCCTGGCTACGGAACGCGATCTGATGGGCAACATGGATCGCGTGATTGGAGTCATGCAGGGCTTGAATGAGCCGCAGCAGGCTGCGATCCGGCGCTGCGTCGAACTCATGTGCTACGGCATGCCGCGCTTCCAGTTCTCGGCCAGCGCCAAGGGGCTCGCTCATTCGAGCGACTTGGATGACTATTGCTACTATGTCGCAGGCGTCGTGGGCGAAATGCTCACGGATCTGTTCTGCGATTATTCCCCCGAGATTGGCCGGCACCGCCCGGAGCTGTCAGCCAATGCCGCGTCATTCGCGCAGGGGCTGCAGATGACGAATATTTTGAAGGATGTTTGGGAGGACCGCAGCCGCGGCGCTTGCTGGCTGCCGCAGGAAGTATTCACCCGGTATGGAGTCGATCTGGCTGAAGTTGCC
>JANXZQ010000241.1 GCA_025355445.1 Gammaproteobacteria bacterium | reverse complement strand
CTTCGCCGCCTGGCGCAGAATGTCCGGACCCTCGTTCCTGATGTCGCGGCCTTCATTGCGTGCCTTCACCATGACCTCGAGCGCGACGCGATTGGCCACGGCGCCGGCTTGAATTCCGCCCGGGTGGCCGATGGTGCCGCCGCCGAATTGCAGCACGACGTCATCGCCGAACAAATCGAGCAGCTGATGCATCTGGCCGGCGTGAATGCCGCCCGAAGCGACCGGCATGACCTTGCGCAGATCGGCCCAGTCCTGGTCGAAGTACAGTCCGCGCGGCAGATCCATTTTCGTATAGCTGTCGCGGCAGACGTTGTAGTAGCCCTGGACAGTCATCGGATCGCCTTCGAGCTTGCCGACCGCGGTGCCGGTGTGCATATGATCGACGCCGGCGAGACGCAGCCACTTGGCGATGACGCGGAAGCTCACGCCATGATTTTTCTGGCGTGTGTAGGTGCCATGGCCGGCACGGTGCAGATGCAGGATCATATTGTTGCGGCGGGACCAGTTGGACATGCTCTGGATCGTCGACCAGCCCACTACCAGGTCGATCATGATGACCACGGAACCTAAGTCTTTGGCGAATTCCGCGCGCTCGTACATGTCCTCGACGGTGGCGCCCGTTACATTCAAATACGAACCCTTGACCTCGCCGGTGGCGGCGCTCGCCTTGTTGACGGCGTCCATGACATTGAGAAAGCGATCGCGCCAGTGCATGAAGGGCTGCGAGTTGATGTTCTCGTCATCCTTCATGAAATCGAGTCCGCCTTTCAGCCCCTCGTAGACCACGCGGCCGTAGTTGCGCCCGGAAAGGCCGAGCTTGGGCTTGGTCGTGGCGCCCAACAGCGGACGGCCGAATTTATCCAGGCGCTCGCGCTCCACGATCAGGCCGGTGGGAGGCCCTTTGAAGGTCTTGACGTAGGCGACGGGGACCCGAATGTCCTCGAGGCGCGCGGCCTTCAAGGGCTTGAAGCTGAAGACATTGCCGATGAGGCTCGCCGTCATGTTGGCGATCGAGCCTTCCTCGAACAGAATGATGTCGTAGGCCACCCAGGCAAAATACTGACCGGGGATATTGGGGACTGGCTCAACCTTGTAGGCCTTGGCCCGGTAGCTGTCGCAGGCGGTGAGCCGATCAGTCCAGACCACGGTCCAAGTGGCCGTGCTCGATTCGCCGGCCACGGCCGCCGCGGCCTCGATGGGGTCGACTCCGTCCTGCGGGGTGATGCGGAACAGGCACAGGGTGTCCGTGTCCTTGGGCACGTAATCGGCGTCCCAGTAGCCCATCTGCCGGTACTTGAGTACGCCCGCGCTATAGCGCTTCTTGGCGTCCTTAATGACGCCGTCCGTTGATTTGTCGAGCATTTTCGCCATCTGAAGCCTCACAAGAGTGTCCTGAGGGCTGACTGTAGAGGGCATTGATCGTTTGAGTACAGTCAGTTATTGTTATCGCAATGTTAAGTGTTCCTTAATGAAGAACGCCACCCTGCGCCAATTGCGGGTTTTTGCCTCGGTCGCGCGGCACCTGAGCTTCATTCGCGCCGCCGAGGAGCTGAAGCTTTCAGCCCCCGCCGTGTCCATGCAGATCAAAGAGTTGGAAATAGAAGTTGGACTGCCGCTGTTCGATCGAACCAGCCGTCAGGTGTCGCTGACCATGGTCGGCGAGTACATGCTGGCGCATGCCCGGCGGGTGTTGTCGGCCATGCGCGATGCCGAAGATCTGGTGGCGCGGTTTCGCGGCTTACAGACGGGACCACTGGACGTCGGCATGGTGAGTACCGCCAAGTATTTTCTGCCCCGT
Source organism: Gammaproteobacteria bacterium (assembly GCA_025355445.1). GTDB lineage: Bacteria > Pseudomonadota > Gammaproteobacteria > Steroidobacterales > Steroidobacteraceae > Bog-1198. The sequence goes on along the minus strand of JANXZQ010000241.1, from coordinate 9,500 downwards.
TTGCTGGCGCAGTTTCGCGAGGAACACCCGGGCATCGAGATTCGGCTGGAGGTTGCGAACAACCGCGAACAGATCGTGACGCTCATGCAGGAAGGGGATATTGAACTGGCCATCATGGGCAGGCCGCCGGAAGGTTATTCCACGCGCGCCGAACCGTTCGCCATGCACCCGCATGTGTTGGTCACCGCCATCGATCATCATTTCACGCGCATGGAACTCGTGCCGGCCAGTGCCCTGTCGGGCGAGGGGTTCATCGTGCGCGAACCGAGATCGGGCACCCGTTCGGTGTTCGACGAATACATGCGTGCGCATCACGTGACGCCGCGGGTGGTGATGCAAATGTCCAGCAACGAGGCGATCAAGCAGGCCGTCATGGCCGGCATGGGCGTGTCGCTGCTGTCGTTGCACACCCTGGGACTTGAGCTCAATCATCACTTGATCGCGACGCCCGAGACCGAAGGCTTGCCCATCATGCGGCGCTGGCATGTGGTCAACAATCAAGCGAAGACTCTGTCACCGGCGGCGGAGGCGTTTCGCTACTTTATTCTGGAACGCGGTGAAGCGTTTCTGGCGACGCATTTTCCGGCGGAAGGTCATGGCAGCGAGTAGGGCAAATCGACGCACTCGAACGTACGGTCGTTAGATTCGATCGATATATAAATGGCGTAGAGGGGGTGCACTTGATGGCAATAAGCCAGCAATATCTTCACAGGTGGAGGAAAATGCAATGAAATAAGCCGATATTACCTTACCTAGAGAAATTCTCCCGGGCTTGTACGCCACCACTATTCTGTCTGAAAATATCAATCCAAAATTCAGTCGTATAACGGATGAAGTCACGATGCAGCGATCGAAAGTAGGCGTTCCCGGTTTGGACGAAGTGTTGGATGGCGGCTTCATTGCGCAGCAACTCTATCTGGTCGACGGCCAACCCGGAGCCGGAAAGACCACTTTCTCGCTGCAGTTCCTGCTTGAGGGCGTCCATAGCGGCGAGAAATGCACCTACATCACGCTCTCAGAAACAAAGCTGGAGCTCGAAGCCGGCGCGCGTTCCCACGGATGGTCCTTGGACGGCATCGAAATCATCGAATTAATTCCGAGTGAAGAGGAGCTGCGCGGCGAGGAGCAGCTGACAATGCTCCCGGCCTCAGAAGTGGTCATGTTTGCGCAGGTCGATGGCGCGTCCATACGCGCAGAGGGCGGACTGGGGGTCGGTTTAGCGCTGGTGAAGGGGCTCATCGACTTGCACGGGGGCACCGTTGAAGCGAGAAGCGCGGGCTTGGGACAGGGTAGCGAATTCACCGCGCGCTTACCGCTGCCCGCGCTCGAGCAATTTGTTGTGGGCGCTCCTGATGCAGTCACGCCGCCGCGCGCCATTACTGGTCGCCGTATCCTGGTCGCGGATGACAACAAGGACGCGGCGGACGCTCTTGCCATGATTCTTGAAATGGACGGCCACGTAGTGCGGGTAGCCCACAATGGGCGTGTCGCACTTTCGCTTGCCCAAACATTCCGGCCGGATGTGGCGATCCTTGACATCGGTATGCCGGACATGAGCGGTTATGAAGTCGCTCGATTTCTGCGGCGCGAAGAGTGGGGCAGGGGGATTTTTATCATTGCATTGACGGGGTGGGGTCAAGAGGGTGACCAGCAGCAGGCACTGGATGCCGGTTTCGACTACCACCTGACTAAACCCGTGGACCTCGATGTTCTGGAGAAGTTCTTGTCTGATGGTCGGCAGACAGCCCTAATTGCGACTTAGCCGCCGCCTTGAAGGAATCCGTTTGCCGACCGATGACTCGATGGTGTACTTCTGGGTGCACTTGATTTTGCTGCAATAACTCCCGGTAGAAACACCCCCTATTTCCCGCGGGTTTTCGAGCAGGCCGCTGCGACGCGCACGGCATCGAGGACCCAGCCACTCATCCGCAGAAAGCCGATCTGCAACGCCAATCCCAACTTCAGGGCGGGTCGCCGCCGCTGCTGCTCAATCACCTGCCGTTCGGTCGTCGTGAACGTGAAGAACGCCTCGATCTCGAAGGCCGTCAGTTCACGCGGGATCTGCTTCAAACCGAAAATGTGGCTTGCAAGCGGGGGCAAGAGCCGGTGTCGACGGGCGAAGCGGAGCTGTAGACTTGCCAACCGTTATTCGATGAAGGGATCGACCGCAACCCGCCGGCCGCACAGAAAGGCGTCGGCCACCAGCTGCAGGGGGGCATAGTCGACATCGATGCGCCGCTCACGCAGGAGCCGGCCAAAGTGCGCGTACACATTTCCGTACTCGGTGGCCTGCACAGTGGGAACCGGCTCATCGTTCACCGTCAGGACCGTGCCACCCATCGATAATTTGAGCCGGCCTGCATCGGTTTCAACGTCGATGCTCCAGGTCTGCGGCCCGGTCTGCAGAAAATCGAGTTCGACTTGCGTGATGACGCCGTGCGGATCGCTGAGCGAGAGTTGCGCGGCGATGGGCGTCTCGCAATTACTGGGGAAGAATAACGCCGCGCTCTTCAGCGCGAGCGCGCCCGGCATGAGCCGAGTCAAAATGGACAGGGCATTGATTCCGGGATCGAACACACCGAGCCCGCCGGCTTTCCATATCCAGGGTTGTCCCGGATGCCAGACCCGCACATCCTCTTTCCACGTGACGGCGATGCCGAGGACTTTGCGTGCTGCCAGCCAGGAACGCGCCGGCTCGACTGCCTGCGCGAAGCGCGAGTGCCAGGAGGCGAACAGCACGGCCGCGTTACGCTGCGCAATATCGATGAGTGCGCGCACTTCGCTTACCGTCACCCCCGGGGGTTTTTCCAGCAATACGTGCTTGCCGTGCTCCAGGGCAAAGCGCGCAATGTCGAACCGCACCTGAGGCGTGGTGCACAGCGCGAACGCTTCGACGCCGGGCACGGCTTGGAGCAGCGCTTCGATGCTCTTGTAGCTAGGCACGTCCTCCAGGCCGTGATGCGGGCTGGCCACGGCAATCAACTCGAAATCAGGGCTCGCCGCAATCGAAGGGACGTGCTGATCCCGCGCAATCTTGCCGAGGCCGACGATCGCGATCTTGACCTTCGCCATGCTGCTATCGTTGTGCGTTCGCCGAAAGCCGACGCGCCACCTGGGCGGCTTCACGCTTGTTGATCAGGTCGAGCGCCTCTTGGATGAGCTTGCGCATGGCCTCTCCGGCGGCCACCGGCCGCCCGCCGATGATGGCGTCGGCAACCTTTTTGTGATCGGCCACGCTGGCCAATTGCACACCCTTGTAGCGGTTCGTGGTGCGGATGCTGAAACGCAGCGCGGTGGCCGCAAAGCCGGTGAGCTGCGCATAGAACCGGTTGCGGCTCGCGCGCAGCACGGCGACGTGAAAGGCGATATCGGAATCGAGCGGATCATCGTCGCCGCGGTCGGCGGCTGCCATGCGTTCGATGGCACTACGAATCGCCGCCTTCTCCTCGGGGCCGGCCACCCGCGCCGCGAGTGCGGCCGCGCCCGGTTCCACGGCCAGACGCAACTCGGTGAATTCGATCAGCAGCGCAGGGGAGTACTTGCGCTCCAGCAGCCAGCCCAGGACATCCGGATCGAGTAGATTCCAGTTCTGCTCGGGCTGCACCCAGGTTCCCAGGCGCGGACGAGATCCCAGCAGGCCCTTCGCCGTAAGCATTTTGACCGCCTCGCGCACTACAGAGCGGCTGGCGCCGTACTGCCGGCATAGCTCGGCTTCGATGGGAATGGGATTGTCAGCCGAGTAGACGCCGGTGACGATGGCGACGCCGATGCTGTTGGCGACGGTGTAGGTCAGATTCTGGCCACGGACGGAAACAGTCATGCGCGATACTCTGATTCAGGCAGACCTTGTACGCCGGCTCGGTACAAAAACACATCGCCGGCATTCGGCTCGGCTTCCAGCCTCGATGGCTCGAGATTTTCGCGCGCGCTGGTGATGCACAACACGTCAAGATCCGGTCCGGCGAAGCAGACGCAGCTGGGCTGGCTGGTGGGCACGTTCAATGTGCGATCGATCCGGCCGTCAGGCGTATAGCGCACGACAACGCCGGCGCCCCAGTGTGCGCTCCATAGGCAGCCGTCGGCGTCGATGGTGGCGCCATCCGGGAAGGCACCGTGGGGAGTCTGCGCGAATATTCTGTGCTTACCCAAGATCCCTTCCGGTTCGAGCAATTCGTATGCGCCGATTGTACGCGTCGGCGAGTCGGCAAAATACAGCTGCGTGCCGTCCGGGCTCATGCACAGGCTGTTTGAAATCTTGACCCCCTCGAGGTGGCAGCGCAGCTCCCGCGCCGCCCCGATGGAATACAGACAACCGCTCAAGGCCGGGTGTTTACCTTCCACCATGGTGCCGCACCAGAATCGCCCGCGGCGATCCACACGGCCGTCATTGAAACGAATGCCCGGCGTGACCGCCTCGGGCCGCGCCAACCAGGTGACCGACCGTCGGTGAGGATGGTACAGCGCGATTCCACCGGCGAATGCGGCAATGAGGTCCTCGCTGTCCGCCACCAGGCCGAAAGAGCCGACGCGCTCGGGCGCATCGAGTACCTGGATCTTGCCGCTCGACCAGTCATATCGATGCAGCTTGCGGCCTTGAATGTCGGTCCACCATAACGCTGCCCGGCGCGAGTCCCACAGGATTCCCTCGCCGAGAATGTTGCCGACTTTGAATATCTCCATGGGGCGCAAGTCATTCACGGCTACCACCAAGTGGCGTAAACCGCGATCAAGATGGCGGTGATGATGAGCGCGCCGATATTGAATCCCGTGCTGGTCGAGTAGTCGATACCCGTCAAATCGACTTTGAGCGGCGGGTCGCGGCGGGTTTGCAGCAGCGACAACACCACTGCGATGACGAGGCATACCAGGAACACGGCGCCGACCCTATCCATGAAGGGCAGGGAAGGCCAGGCAAAGAACAGAGTCCCCGACAGCAATACCGAGGCGATGGCCGCCACCAGCGCGCCCAGGGTCGTGCAGCGCGGCCAAAACATTCCGAGCAGGAATATCACGCAAATGCCGGGCGTGAAGAAGCCGGTGAACTCCTGTATATATTGGAACGCCTGGTCGAACTTGCCGAGCAAGGGCCTCGCCATCACGGCGGCGATGATGAGTGCGACGACGGCGGTACTGCGGCCCACCAGGACCAAGTGCTGCTGCGAGGACAGCGGGCGCAGCGGCTTGTACACATCCATCGTAAAAATCGTAGCGATGGAATTGATCTTCGAGCCCATGGAGGCGACGATCGCGGCGATCAGCGCCGCGAACACCAGCCCGAGAAGTCCGCTCGGCAGCAGCGCCATCAGGTGCGGATAGGCTTCATCGGGCCGGGCGAGATTGGGCGCGAGCGACACCGCTGCGATGCCGGGCAACACGATGATCACAGGCATCAGCAATTTCAAGAAGGCGGCGAGCACAATGCCCTTCTGCGCTTCACGGATGTTCTTGGCGCCGAGCGCGCGTTGAATGATGTATTGGTTGAATCCCCAGTAGGAGACGTTCATGACCCACATCCCTCCCAGCAGCACGGACAAGCCCGGCAGGTTCTTGTAGTTGGGGCTGCTCTTCGGAAGAATCATCTGGAACTTATCGGGAAAGCGCGCCGTCAATTCGTGAAAACCGGCGAGGACGCCGGCGCCGCCCGAAATCCTGTTCAGCGCAATGTAGCTGATGACGAGTCCGCCGAGCACCAGCAGCGAGACCTGGACGACGTCCGTCAGCGCCACGGCCTTCAGGCCGCCATATAGGGCATAGGCGCCGGCGAACAGAGCAAGCGCAATCAGCGCGGTCTGCACCTCCACCCCGGCGACGGTGTGGACCGCGGTCGCGCCCAGCCAGAGAATGGCCGTGAGATTGATGAAGACATAAACACCCAGCCAGAAAATCGCGAGCACGGTGCGCACGGCCGGGCTGTAGCGCCGCTCCAGGAACTCCGGCATGGTGTAGATGCTGTTCTTGAGGAAAATGGGTAGAAAGTATTTCCCCACGATGATCAGGGTCAGAGCCGCCATCCATTCGTAGGAGGCAATTCCGAGGCCTATGACGTAGCCCGAGCCGGACATACCGATGATCTGCTCAGCGGAAATGTTGGCGGCAATCAGCGAGGTGCCGATGGCCCACCAAGGCAGCGTGCGGCCGGCAAGAAAATAATCCTGGGCGTCCTTTCGATGCGTGCCCTTTTCGCGCGACACCCACTGCGCCAGCGCAAAGATCGATACGGCGTAGATGGCCACAATGGCAAGATCAAGTGCGGGGAGTGTCATGATGCATCCTCTTGCTATTGGGCCTGTGCGCGTGCCTCGCGCAAGGTTCGCACCAGGTCTCTCGCCCGGCGGCCGATGTCTGCGATGCTGTAGTCGGGACGGAATAGTTCAGAACCGAAGCCGAAACCGGCCGCTCCGGCGGCAAGCCAGCGGGCGATGTCCTGGGGGGCGACGCCGCCCACCGGATAGACGCCGACATCCCGCGGCAGCACGGCACGCAATGCTTCCAAGTGACGGGGTCCATAGGTCACTGCGGGAAACAGCTTGAGCTGCCGAGCACCTGCGCCAATGGCGGCGAACGCCTCGGTCGCGGTCGCTACGCCCGGCATCATCCGCATGCCGAATTTCAGGGCGTCGCGAATGACGTCGGTATTGCAGTTCGGTGAGACGATGAGGCGCCCGCCGGCCTCGTGGGTACGGCGCACATCATCGACATTCAGGACCGTACCCGCGCCCACGGTCCAATCCGGCCGGTGCGCCGCCAGTTTGGCGATGCTCAGCAACGGATCCGGAGAGTTCAACGGCACCTCGATGGCCCGAATACCGGCGTCGAACAGCACATCGCTGATCTCGACCACGCGTTCAGGCAGCACGCCGCGCAGAATCGCGACCAGCGAAGTATCTTCCGCGTCATACGCCATGCACTATCACCGTCTGCGACAGCCGCTGCTGCACGTAAGTCAGTCCGGCGAGCGACGCCTGGTCGCCATCCATCTCAAGGGCCTCACAGCCGTTAGCGCCCAAGGCCGACGCGTAGAGCCGCGTCAGCGGCGGCGCGCCGACCAGGACTACTGGAGCGGCAATGGAATCGGACAGCAGGCGCAGGGCACCGTGCACATCGCTGGCGATGAGCAGTCCTGACAAATACGCCTCCGCCGCGGCCGCCGTGATTTCGCCGCCGAGTTGGCGGCTGCGGCACTCGAACAGGCGATGCAGGAGTTGCGCGTGCGGGGCATCGTTGAAATGCGCCAGGCCGTCCGTGAATGCGTCGGCATCGATCTCGGCCGCGGGGCCCAGGGGATTGCGCACCAGCACGCTGTGATCGCGCAGCAGCGCAAACACTTCTCCGGTCGGCGCGGTCAAGAATTCGCGGACCAACCCCGCCTCGAGCACCACCCACTTGGTGTGGGTGCCGGGAAGACATAGGATTTGCGATCCGCGCCGCAGCGCCGCGTCAAGTTGCAAGGCGCCGAGAATCTGAGTTTCTTCGCCACGCAGAAAATCCGGTGCATCGAACCGGTTGCGGCAGGACAGGCCTGGAACTATGTGAACTTGCCCGTCGCGCACCGCCACGCAGGCATCGGCGATCTGTCCGGGCTCGGCTGGGCAGGCCACGTACGGCGCCTGGATCCAGCCGATAGTCGACCCGACCATGCCGCTGAGAACCGCGGGCAACACGCCATACGAAGCTTGCCAACGGGCAGTCAGGGACGCGAAAGTATCTGTGAAGCGGGCGGCGGCATCCTGGGTGCCGGTGTCCAGCCCGCGGGTTTGCGCTGCGCCGGGTCCGGTGCGGCTGTCGAGCGCGTCCCCGTGTGCATTGCAAAGCACAAGCCGCAGATGGCTGGTGCCCCAGTCGCCGGCGATGAAGCCCGCCTCGTCCATCAATGCGATTCCCGGTCCACCGTGCTGCCGCTGGATCCGGTCAGAAAATCGAGGTCGCAGCCGCGATCGGCCTGCATGACATGTTCCACATACAGCCGATAATAGCCGCGCGAGTATTTTGGTGGCAATTGGCGCTGCCGCCAGTCTGCGCTGCGTGCAGCCAGTTCCTCGGGTGATACCAGCAACTCGAGCCGGCGATTGGGTCCATCGAATAGAATTTCGTCCCCGTCGTGGACCATGGCAAGCGGCCCGCCGGCGTCGGCTTCCGGCGCGACATGCAGTATGACGGTGCCGAAGGCCGTGCCGCTCATGCGCGCATCTGAGATCCGCAACATGTCCTGCACGCCGCGCTCGAGCAGCTTGCGAGGCAGCGGCATGTTGGCTACCTCGGGCATGCCCGGGTAACCCTTCGGCCCGCAACCTTTGAGCACCAGAATCGAATTCTCATCGACGACGAGCTCCGGATCATCGATGCGAGCCCGCAGATCTTCGATCGTTTCGAATACCACCGCGCGGCCGCGATGCACGAACAGCGCGCGGCTGGCCGCGCTGGGTTTGATCACGGCACCGTTGGGACACAAATTCCCGTTCAGCACCCAAATTCCCGATACCGCGTTCGCCGGATCGGCCAAGGTGTGCACCACCTCACGGTTGTAGCACTCGGCCGCCGCGAAACTCTCGCCGATGGTTTGACCCCAGACCGTCGGGGCGTCCACATGCAACAGGGGCGCAAGCTCCTTCAAGGCGGCGGGCAGCCCGCCGGCATAGTGCAAATCCTCCATCAGAAATCGTCCCGAGGGCTGTAGGTCGACCAATAGCGGAACGCCCACCGACAGCCGATCGAAATCCGCGAGTTCCAGCGGCACGCCTAGGCGCCCCGCAATGGCGAGCAAATGCAGCACCGCGTTGGTGGAGCCGCCGACCGCGGCCAGCACCCGGACGGCATTCTCGAATGCTTGGCGCGTCAATATCTTGGAGAGCCGGACGTCGTCCTGCGCCATGTTGACGATCAGCCGTCCCGTCTCGTGCGCGATGCGGCGGCGACGTGCGTCCACGGCGGGTGCCGTGGCGTTGAAGGGCAGGGCGATGCCCATCGTTTCCATCAAGCAGGCCATCGTGGAGGCGCTGCCCATGGTCATGCAGGTTCCGGGGGTGCGCGACATGCCGGCCTCGGCGGCCATGAAGTCGTCCAGCGACATCTTGTCGGCGCGCACCGCCTCGCTGAATTTCCATACATCGGTGCCGGAACCGAGCTCGCGACCGCGGAATTTACCATTCAGCATGGGGCCGCTCGACACCACCATGGTGGGCAGATCGACACTGGCCGCGCCCATCAACTGCCCGGGTGTGGTCTTGTCGCAGCCGCCCAGCAGCACCACCGCGTCGATCGGATTGCCGCGAATGGACTCTTCGACTTCCATGGCCAGCAGATTGCGGAACAACATGGCGGTGGGGCGCATCTGCGTCTCGCCCAGCGACATGGCCGGGAATTCGAGCGGCAGGCCTCCGGCTTCCCACACGCCGCGCTTTACATGCTCGGCGATGTCGCGCAGTCCGGCGTTACACGGCGTGAGTTCGGACCAGGTGTTGCAGATTCCGATGACCGGCCGTCCATCGAAGACGTCGGGCGGA
>JANXZQ010000233.1 GCA_025355445.1 Gammaproteobacteria bacterium | reverse complement strand
GCTGATTCGGCGCGCGGGCCCAGGCAACGAGGGTCTGGGCCTGCAAGGTGATGGGCTCGGCTTGGCCAAGCACAGCCCAATCCTCGCGCAAGTCGAGGCGGCCGCGTAGATCGTCGACGCCGGTGTGGCGCGCACGGACGGTTGCCGGATCTGCGGGCGCCAGCAACCAGTGCGCCAGCGTGGCCTGGCCCATGGGCGTGCGCGCCGCGCACAACAATTCGAACAGGCTGCCGGTGCCGAACAAATCCAGGTCAGACGCATAAATATGATGCGGAATATCGAATTGACTGCCGCTGGGACCGCTGCCGCGCCATTGATCCGCCATGCGCGCGAGTCCCGCGCGGTAGAAGCCCACCGCTCGCTGCGCCCGCGCGCGTAGAGCGCGAACGCGCTGGTGATACAAGACCAAGCCGGTGAACGCCGCGACCGGGACGAGCAGCCATACCGTCGCAAGTGCGAAACGTCCGAAACACAACCACGCCATGATCAAGAATGAGGCGCCGATGGCCAGCCGCACGCTCCCAATGCGTGCATGCAAGCGGTCAAATTGCGTGAGCGCCGCTTCCCGCGCACGTAAACGCCGCGAATATTCTTCGTTCGAAGACACGGACCCAAGTGTGGCATATTCCAGCGGCGCGCGACCCTTGACGCATCGTTTGCGCCGGGCGCAGGATCGCGCAAACTAAAACGAGTGCGGGGTGCCAGTGTTGTTACGTGACGAGCCGCTCTCTTGAAGAGCGTCAGGTTCAAGCCAAGCGAGACAGTCGATTTCGCCATCGTCGGTTCCGGTGCGGCCGGTGGTGTGCTGGCGCGAGAATTGGCGAACGCTGGTTTCAGCGTGGTGGTGCTGGAGCAGGGTCCCCGCTTGAGTTCGGCCGACTTCGAGCACGACGAACTGAAGTACAGCTATCTGAGCGGCATCACCAACGATCCCAAGGTCAGTCCGCAAACCTTCAGGGACGATCCCGCGCAGACTGCGCAGCGCCCGCGAACCGGCAATTCGCTGATCTACGCGCGAGTGGTGGGCGGCAGCAGCACGCATTTCACCGCCAACTACTGGCGCTTTCACGAAATCGATTTTCGCGAGCGCAGCACGCTCGGCGCCATTCCCGGCACCGGTTTTGCGGATTGGCCCATCACCTATCAGGACCTCGAGCCCTATTACACCAAAGTGGAATGGGAAGTGGGCGTGTCGGGCCTTGCCTACGCAAGTCCCTTTGATCCGCCGCGCGCCAAGCCCTACCCCATGCCGCCTCTGCCCGTGAAATCTTCGGGCGTACTGTTCGAGCGCGGCGCGCGCAAACTCGGACTGCATCCATTCCCTGCGCCCATGGCCATCGTCTCGCAGCTATACCGCGGCCGTCCGTCCTGCGCGCATTGCGGTTTCTGTATAGGCTTCGGTTGCGAGGTGATGGCAAAGTCTTCGACCTTGTACACCATGATTCCGGAGGCCGAAGCCACCGGGCGCTGCGAAATCCGGCCGCATAGCTACGTGCACCAGGTGGCCATGAACGGGGCTGGGCGCACCACCGGCGTCGTGTATTTCGATGAGAACAAGCGCGAGCACCTGCAGAAGGCGCGCGCCGTGGTTTTGTCGGCCAACGGCGCTGAAACGGCGCGCCTGTTGCTCAATTCGACCAGCAGCCGCTTTGCGCAAGGGCTGGCGAATTCGAGCGGCGTGGTCGGCAAGTACCTGATGTTCAATTCGAGCTCCGGCGTGCACGCGCAATTCGAGCACGAGCTCAATGACTATAAGAGCGTGCAAGTGACGCGCATTTTGCACGACTTCTACGACTCCGACCCGAAACGCGGGTTTTATGGCGGCGGCGGCATCGACGCCCGCATGGGCCCGCAACCCATCGGTTGGGCGCTCGCGGCGGGCGGCGATTTGCCGCTGTGGGGAGCGGAATTCAAGAGCAGGCTCGAGGCATTTCCGCGATCGATGATGTCGACGGCGCATTGCACCTCCTTGGCCGTCGAGACCAACAGCGTCAGCATCGACCCTGCACTGAAAGACGCTTGGGGCATTCCGGCCATGCGTGTTACCTACAAGGATCATCCGGACGATCTGGCCACTGCGCGCTTTCTGCAGGATCGCTCGGTCGAGATCATGCACGCGGCGGGGGCGCAAAAAGTCTGGAGAGCGGCGCCGCGCATCGCGCGGGGCAGCGTACGCCTGCTCGGCACTTGCCGCATGGGCAACGATCCCGCCTCCTCGGTGGTCGACAAGTATCACCGCACGCACGACGTGCCGAATCTGTTTCTGTGTGACGGCGGAAGCTTCGTCACCTCCGGCAGGGGTCAGCCGACCATGACCATCCAGGCGCTCGCGTTCCGCGCGGCCGAGCACATCGGGCAATTTGCCAAGCGCGGCGAGATTTAGAGCGCAGCGATCGGGCCGGCGATGCACCTGCCTGTTAACATTGATTTAAAAGAAGGCGTTTTACATGAGTTCATCCGGCGGCGATCAAGATAATTCACGACGCTCCTTTCTATTGTCGAGCGGCGGATTGTTGTCCAGTGTATGGATCGCATCGCAGTGGCCGGCGATCACGGCCGCGGCTCATCACGCTGACGAGGTGTCGGCTGCTGCCGCGCCGCTCGGATTCGAATTTCTCAAGCCCGGCGAGGCGGCTGATGTCGAGACGATCGCGGCGCAGATCGTGCCGAGCGGGACGACCCCGGGAGCGCGTGAGGCGCACGCCGTCTACTTCGTCGATCGCGCGATGGCGACGTTCTTCGCCGCTCAGGCACCTGAGTTTCGTAGCGGCCTCGGCGACTTCCAGGCCAAATTCCGCGCGTCGAATCCTGCCCTGGCGTCCTTCGCGGCCGCCTCTCCCGATCAGCAGATGGCCTATCTTAAAACGGTCGATCGCACGGCATTCTTCGAGGCCATGCGCACCCTTACGGTGCTGGGCATGTTCACTTCACCCAAGTACGGCGGAAATTTCCGCGGTATCGGCTGGACGATGATGGGGTTTGCCGATCAGCACGCCTTCACGCCGCCGTTCGGCTACTACGATCGTGAGTATTCCGGCTTCGTGCCGTATTCCGCGGAGAAGCGCTCTTGACGGCCCGCGCGTTCAAAGCCAACGAAACGGTCGATTTCGTCGTGGTAGGCTCGGGCGCCGCAGGGGGCGTGATGGCGCGCGAACTGTCGCAGGCGGGATTCTCCGTCCTGGTATTCGAACAGGGGCCGCGCTTGGGGCCCGCTGACTTCGAACACGATGAACTGAAGTACTTCTTTCTCAACGGCATCACCGTTGATCCCGCGGTGAGCCCGCAGTCCTACCGCAAAAC
>JANXZQ010000238.1 GCA_025355445.1 Gammaproteobacteria bacterium | reverse complement strand
TCCTGGGCTTCGAGCGGACGGCGTTGCAGTACATCCCGCAGCGACCGTTGCGCGATGCGCCGTTGCGCGCGCAGCTCCGCGACTTGGCGGCGCAGTATCCGCGCTGGGGCGTGCCTCGCTTGCACTGGAAGCTCGGGCGTGGGAACGCCAGAATATGCTAATGAATTGTGTAAACGGTTGCAAATAAAGAAGTTACGTACAATTTTATAGCTGTAAGTGTCAGTTTGGTAGCTACCAAATTGACCGCTCTGCTCGATAGTCAGGCGGTTAGTGGCCTACTAACTGCCGCTTGGCTCTCCAACTGAGTTGAGACCTAGCCGTTTGAGTCTTCATCCAGGCACAAAGTATCAGTTGCTTGTTTATTGGTATTTTCCCAAGTGGGATATTCCATTATTTCAAGAAAGTATTGCAATATTTCTTGAAATTGGCATATTTCCTGTAGAGGCAAACTACCATGAATAAGAAAACTGTACCTGCAGACATGCTTGGCGTGCTGCGGGAAGGAGAGGTGCTTCTTGCCCCGCTTGTCATTCGGTCATGCTCCGTCCAGGCTGGCGGCGACCGCGCGGCAGATGCGCGCATCGAAGCATCTCTTCCGCAAGAAACAAATGTCTACAAGTTCGTCGTCGAGTCAAAACTACGGTCGAACCCTGAGCTGATTCATCGTGCGATGTATCAGGCCAAGTCTGCACAGCAGCCAGGCGAATGGCCCCTGATCCAAGTGCCCTTTCTAAGCCCCGATCGCATCGAAGAGCTTGAACGTGCCGAAGTCAGTGGAATCGACATGTGCGGAAATGGCATAGTCATCGTGCCGAACCGACTCTACGTCATGAGAACGGGTGCGCCCAATCGATACCCTGATACGCGGCCACTCAACAATCCATATAGAGGCCGTTCGGCGATGGTCGCGCGAATGTTCCTCTCTCGCGCGCGGTGGGAATCGCTCGCTGAGCTCGCAGACGCCACGGAAGTCGCGGGTTGCAAAGTGTCGATGGCCCAAACCTCAAAGACTGTGCAGGCCCTCAAGGAGGACTTGATCGTCTCCAAGAGCAAAACCGCCATTACGCTCAGCAATCCACTCTCCCTGCTCGAAAAACTGGGGAGCGAATGGCGAAAACTGCAGTCACCACGCCGCCAGTTCTTGCGGCTACCGCCAAACGCCCAGTGGGCACGAGCCCTCGAGTCAAATCCGCAGCTGCAATGGTCGCTGACCGGAGAGGCCTCGGTAAAACGCTACACCATGTTTGCGCAATCGGGGCCGCGCCGTATTGCGGTAACCAACCTCGCCCTCGCTCTCCCGCTGGTCGGCGGTGTCCCCGAGAAAGTCCCTAACTTCGCGGACGTGGAGCTCGTCGAAACCAACGAACCCGGCTTCTATATGGGCACCGAAATTGATGAGGACGGCGTGCGCTGGGCAAGCAAACTGCAAACGTGGATCGAACTCCAGGCGGGCGACGCTCGGCAGCGTGACGCGGCCGGCGATCTTCGGGAACGACTGCTTCGCGAGGTGACCGCGTAGTGCAGCCTGATGAATCAGATCCGCTGTGGACTGAGTTCGTCCCTCTGTGGAAGGACTTGAGATCCGTTGCCCCGGCGCTGCTTCTTGTTGGCGGATACGGATTGATCTTGAAGCAGATGTGGATCGTCTCGCAAACGCGACATCTTCGCACCGAAGATGATCGGCTGCTCACGACGGAAGCGGGCAATCCGCTGACCGCCGAGGAAACGGTTCCGACGCTGATCAGTATAGATCGCTGGAGTAGTCTGACCCCACGAGCCACAAGGGACTTCGACTTTGTTGCTTCACTCGACTTGATAGCCTCGGCGGATACCCAGCCGAAGATCCGGACAGTCTTGGAGAAACACGGATACTCAGCAAAGACAGCCTATTGGCAATACGAGAAGAAGATAGATGCTGACCGCAGCGTGACCGTGGACTTTCATGCTCCTCCTCCTATCGAAACGCGATCGGACATTCGAGTTGAAGGAAAGCGCATCAAGCCGCGCAAGGCACTCGGAAAGGCGGTCATTCACGGATACGCGAATCCAGAGACTGTTGGCGCTGCGCTGCACCCGTTTGAATTTGCGATCAACGGGGTAGATATCTTGCTTCCAAACACCGTTACACTTGCCCTGATGAAACTCGTGGCCATGCAAGAACAGCATGACAAATCACGAGACGACGCGGCCGCAGCTGAAGTGCGTGCGAAGGGCGAAATTCAAGCGCGCAAGCACGCGGAAGATCTCTATCGAGCAATAGCCCTGATGACTCGATCCGAGGCTGACCACGCGGAAGCAATTCTGGGGGACGTGCGACCCGCACCTGTCTTTCAGAAAGCCAAGAGTGCATTCTCAGGGCACTTTGGAACGAACGAAGGATGGGGAGCGCAGGTCGTCGCACCGATGTGGCAAGCTGAAGACCGCACCACAATTCAGGCCACGCTCGCCGATTGGTTTCGTTGAGAAAGCCGTAGCACTCTCACAACCTTACTGAGCCCCATGCGCCTCCGCTCTCTCCTAGTCGCCCTCGCCCTCCCCCTCGCCCTAACCGCGCAGGGCCACAAGCACCTCACCCCCGCCGACTACGACCGCGCGGTCAAGTTCCTCGCCCAAAGTACGACCTCCCTTGTCGTCGGCGGCCAGGTAAACCCCACGTGGACAGCGGACGGAAAGGCCTTCTTCTACCGCGCCACTAGATCCGACGGAAACTCATGGCTGCTAGTCGACCCGGCCAAGAAGAAGTCCACTCCGCTCTTCGATCACCCCAAGTTGGCCGCCGCCGTCAGTTCCGCGTCAGGAACCACCGTCGCCGCCAACGCCCTGGCATTCACGGGCGTCGACCTCTCGACCAAGCGTGACACCCTCACGTTCAACCTGGCGGCCAAGCGCTACGCCTGCGCCCTCAAGGCATTCACCTGCAAGCAGATAGGCGACGCGGTGCTGCCGGCCGGCGCCCCCGCCGCACGCCGCGGACCGCGCACCCCGGAGGTCCTGAGCCCCGACGGCAAGCGCGCCGCCTTCATTAGAAACTGGAACCTCTTCGTCCGCGACGTCGCCACCGGCGCCGAAACG
>JANXZQ010000230.1 GCA_025355445.1 Gammaproteobacteria bacterium | reverse complement strand
GGGATTGTGCTTGGCATATGCCGCGGGGTTGCGGTACTCGGGTCCGCCGTTTTCCCATTCTGGGAACCAGAGCTCTTCGGTTGAATAGTACATGGTGCGATTGTCGAAAATGCCGTCATGGCTGACGATGCACTTGAATCGTTCCGGCCATTGTCCTGCGATCCAATTCATCATGTAGCCGCCATAGGAGGCGCCGAGCGCGCAGACATGTTCGCCGTCCAGCCAGGGGTACTGCTTGAGCGCCGCTTCCAGTCCCAGCTTCAAATCCTCGAAGGGTTTGCCGCCCCAGTCGCCGCTGATGGAATCCGTGAATGCCTGGCCGTAACCCGTGGAGCCGTGGAAATCAATCATGATGACGCCGTAGCCGGCGCCGGCGAAGGTCTGCGCGTTCCAGCGCCAGTTCCAGGAATTGGCGAAGCTGCCCTGCGGCCCGCCATGCACCAAGAACGCCACCGGATACTTTTGGTCGCGCTTCATGTCTGGCGGCTTCATGACATAGCCGAAGACATTCTCATTGTTCCAGCCGGCGAAGCTGAACTGCTCGTACTCGCCGAGCTTGTGCTGCGCGAGCTGCGACTGGTTCAAGTGGCTGAGTTGCGAAGGCGTGCCGCCGTTGAATCCCACTGAGTACAGTTCGGCGGGAATACCGAGGTTGCTGAAGGCGTAGAAGATTTTGCGCGGGCCCACGCTGAAGGCTTCGACTTCGCCGGCGCCGGTGATCGCGGAGGCTCGGCCGGTGGCGGCGTCGATTGACCATAGCGGCCGCTGCCCCAAGTGGTCGGTGGTGGCGAACAGGCTCTTGCCGTCGCGCGACCAGCTAAAGCTCGCAATGGAGCGATCCCAGCCTGCCGTCAACGGGCGCTTGACCCCTGACTTCATATTCATCAGCACCAGGTGAAAGCGATCGGCTTCGAAGCCTGGGCGGTCCATGGCCAAATAGGCGAGCTGCGTGCCGTCGGGCGAGAACGCCGGCTGGCCATCCCAGGCGGGATTATCCGCGGTCAAATTGCGCGGGGTGCCGCCCTCGGCTGCGACTTGATAAAGATCGAAGTTGGTCGACCAAGGTTCGCCGGCGGCTGCGCGCACGGAGAACACCAGCTGCGTGCCATCATGGCTAAAGGCATAGTCCTCGCGGCCGCCGAAGGGTTTGCCTGGCACATCGCCGATGCCGGCAGTGAGTCTGGTCGGCGTGCCGTGCGCCACATCGTCGAGCGTCAGGGCATAGAGCTGCGAGCGGCGGCCATCGCTCCAGGTATCCCAGTGCCTGACGAACAGCTCCTTGTGCAGAACGCCGGTGGCCGTGGAATGCGC
Source organism: Gammaproteobacteria bacterium (assembly GCA_025355445.1). Lineage (GTDB taxonomy): Bacteria > Pseudomonadota > Gammaproteobacteria > Steroidobacterales > Steroidobacteraceae > Bog-1198. The sequence continues at coordinate 2,882 of JANXZQ010000230.1, read as the reverse complement.
GGCCTCATCCAGGCGTCGCTTGGTACAGTCCAGATCCAGGCAGTCCAAGTACACGTCGAGGCTCACGACGAGACGGTCGCCCTTCGGAGAGACCCGAAAGCTGCCCACATCGAGCGGCAAGTTGGTGACCTGCAGCGCCTCGCCGCGCGACGCCTCGCGGGGCGATCCCTCGCCCGCCACCCGCCACACTTGATTCGAGCCGCTGCGATTCGACAGAAAGTAGATGAATTGCCCGTCCGTACTCCACTCGGCGCCGCTGGAATTGGCGGCAATGTCGGTGAGGCGTACCGCGGAGGCGGCGCGTGGCGTCCGCGTGCCGGTATCCGCCAGCCATATGGTTGTGCGTCCCTTGTTGGCCTCGATGTCGGTGGCGCGCACCGTGTAGGCGAGGTGCTTACCGTCGGGTGAGGTTGCGAGATCCGACACGCGCTCCAAGCGCACCAGGTCCTGTACGGTGAAAGGTTGCAGGTGCTCCGTGCCCGATGTGGCCGAGAGGGCTGAGCCCAAGGCGAGACAGGCGAAGGCGATCAAGGAACGCTGGCGAGCCATTGCAATATCTCTTTAGGAAGGTGGGGTAACCCGATTGTATCCCGAGCGAGACAGATTCCGCGAAATGCGCGGCCGCATTGCGCGAGAATGGCCATATGAAACCGCCGCTGGTCTTGAGTTTCGATTTGGACGACACCCTGTGGCCGGTGGGTCCGGTGATCGCGGCAGCAGAGCAAGACTTGTGGTCCTGGCTGCGCGAGCGCCATCCGCAGACCGTGAGCGGCCACAGCATCGAGTCGCTGCAGGCAATGCGTGCTCTGACGGCGCAGCGCTACCCAGAACATGGCCACGACCTTACCTTTCTGCGGCGCCGCGCGCTCAAGGATCTATTCGAAGCGGCCGGCCCCGCGCAGTCGCCGGCCGACGCGCAGTCGCCGGCCGATGCGCAGTCGCTGGCCGACCAGGCGTTCGAAGTGTTCTTCACGGCGCGCAACCGGGTCGAGTTTTACCACGACGTGCGGCCGTCGCTGGAGCGGCTGTACTCACGCTATCGGCTGTTTGCGCTCAGCAACGGCAACGCGGATCTCCAACGCTGCGGCATCGGCCACTGGTTCGCCGGCCATATCACCGCCAGATCGGCCGGTGCCGCCAAACCCGATGCGCGCATTTTCGCGTGCCTGGTGGCGCAAGCCGGGGTCGAGGCGCATGAAGTGGTGCACATCGGCGATGATCCCGTGACGGATGTCGTCGGGGCAATGCAGGCGGGCATGCAGGCGGTGTGGTTGAACCGCGATGCGCGTGCATGGCCGGAGAACTTGCCGCAGCCGCCGCGCACCATCTCGACGCTTGCGGAAATTATTTAGCACCAAAGCGATGCGCGTGAGATGCGGCGCGGCTTAGCAGCCTACGGCATCGATTGCTGATTGCTAAATGGCAGTAAAAATAGGCATTTTCTGAAACCAGTTCGCGTTTTCTGTATTCACTTCGGCTGTACTTTGCCGATAGGATGGTGTCAGCGAAAAAAGGATGCCAAGCATGCAAGCTGTGTCTGCGGGATCTCTTGTGGCCGTCAGTTCCCTGCGCGAATTTTTTCGTGACGCATTTCACACCGCGAGCGAACATCAGCATCTCGACATCGACGAGCAAGCCGAGCAGTACGTCGTCAACCTGCTCACCATGTTTTCCCGAGCCGACGCGCTGTACGAGCGCACTCCCGACGGCCTGCGCATCCGGCCGCTGGCGCACATGCTGGCGGATGCGCTCGAGGCGCCCAGCGTGCTGGCACGGCAACGGAGATTGCAGCGCCTGGGCGACGTCTCGCTTTTTATCGCCGGCTTCTTCGCGCGCAGCTTTGCGCGCAAATTGATCGACATCGACTATCACATCGCCATGGGCGGAAACGCCTACAGCTCGCTGGCCGATACCATGCAGCGCTCCGTCTCGGGACGCTGCGTGGCAGCCATCTACGCGCAGCTCGCCGAGAAATTCCAGCGCCTGGTCGACGCGCTGAACGAAGTCAGCGAGATGTCCTATCGGCACACCGACGCCGATATCCTGCGGCTGTACGAAATCTGGATGAAGACCGGCAGTGCGCGGGCGCACGGATTGCTCAAGCAACTCGGCGTGCAGCCGGTGGCCGCTGCCGGCGCGCGCCGCGCGCATTGATGGCGACGGCATTGCACGTACCGCGATGGTACTGAACCAGCTGCAATCGTTGATCGGGCGTCTCTACGACGTCGATATGAATTACGACGTGTACGATTTTCTGGTGACGGATCGCCGCGACCTTCAGGGCGCTCCGTCGGTGAATGATACGCGGGCGCTGGAGGAGGAACTCCTGCTCGCGGAAACGCCGGACGGTGCCGGCATCGCGCTGTACCTCGACGCCGGCTTATTGCGCAGACTGGAGGGCGACGACCCCGTCGGAGAATTGACGGAGAGCAATCTGGCCGACTACTGCACGGCGCTCGAGGGCGTGAGCCACTTCGTTTATTCGACCTGGCGGCTGCACCGCGATTTGCCGGTGTCGCTGTTGGAACTGGAGACTCAGGCGGAAGTGGACAAGTATGCGGTCACGGTGTTCTTGCTGGCGGATCAGCAGGGAGGGGATTACCCGGCGCAGGTGCACGCGCGTTTGTTCGACCGGGTGAGCTTCGATGCGCGCTTGGAGCCGGATCAATACCATCGCTATCGAACGGCGCACCGCTGCGCTGCGCATTACTGCCGGCGGTTGGAGCGGCGCTTCGTGAGCCGCGGGCAGGCGCGCATCGAAGCGCTGGTGCGCGAACTGCGCAAGTTCTATCGTCTGGTCAGCGCGGCGAAGTTGCAGCACGCGCTGGCATGATGCGGCGGGCCGTCGTGGCTACTCTTCGTCCTTGCTATCCGCGTCGTCC
>JANXZQ010000141.1 GCA_025355445.1 Gammaproteobacteria bacterium | reverse complement strand
CGTCGGCCATGATGAGCATGCGTGCGCCGGGTTTGCGATAGGTGGAGCCGGCTGTCGTCACCACCGTGGCGAGAATGCGCGGGCTCAGCGTTGCGGGAGCGCGCTCCAACAGCAACTCGAGACTGGTGTCCAAGCGGACGGCGGGGCGAGCAGTGTGCATGCGCGACATTGTTTCACAGCGGTATACTGCTTGCACGCATGAACAACGAACCCAAGGCCGATTTCAGAACGGGTGTGCCGGTTGGCGCCATAGGCGACGGCGGCATGCTGCTCGGCAGTGTCGGAGAAGACGATGTAGTCCTGGTCCGACGCGGCAACGAATTGTTTGCCGTCGGTGCCTATTGTTCTCATTACCACGGGCCGCTGGTGCAGGGTCTGGTTGTCGGCGACACTCTGCGCTGCCCATTGCACCACGCCTGTTTCAGTCTTCGTACGGGCGAGGCGCTGCGCGCCCCTGCTCTCGATCCCATCGACTGCTGGCGCGTCGAGCGCAGCGGCGACACGGTGGTGGTGCGGGAGCGAGCCACGGCCATCGCACACAACGCAGTAGCCGGCGGCACCGCGACGGTCGCCGGCCCCGCGACCACGCGGCGCGCGCCGATGGCGGTGCGCAGGGTCGTGATTGTCGGCGGCGGGGCCGCAGGACTCGCAGCTGCTGCCGGCCTGCGGCGCAACGGCTATGAAGGAGCGCTGACCATGATCAGCGCCGATGACTCGCCGCCCTGCGATCGCCCGAATCTATCCAAGGATTATCTGCTTGGGACCGCGCCGGAGGAGTGGATCCCGCTGCGGACGCCGCAGTTCTATGCCGAACAGCGGATCGATCTCGTTCTCGACGCGGAGGTGACCAGTCTCGATATCGAGCGGCATCAAGTGCAGGTCGCGGGCGGCAAACTATTCAACTTCGACGCGCTGTTGCTGGCCACAGGCGCCGCGCCGGTACGTTTGGAAATTCCGGGCGCCGCCGCGGCGCAGCTTTGCTACCTGCGCAGTTTCGCGGATAGCCGGGCAATCCTTGCCAAGGCAGCGGCCGCGCAGCGCGTCGTGGTCGTCGGCGCGAGTTTCATCGGACTCGAAGTGGCCGCGTCGCTATGCAAGCGCGGCATCGAATTGCATGTGGTCGCTCCCGAGAAAGTGCCAATGGCGCGAGTGCTCGGCGAACCCGCGGGGAGATTTATCCAACAGCTGCACGAGTCGCAGGGAGTGCGATTTCATCTAGGCAATTCCGTGAAGCAGGTGAATGGCCGGCAGATTACCCTGAGCGACGGCACCACTCTGGACGCGGATTTCCTGGTCCTGGGCGTTGGCGTGCGGCCCGCTATCGCGTTGGCCGAAAAATCCGGTCTGACCGTCGATCGCGGCGTCTCGGTAAACAAGTATCTCGAGACCAGCGTGCCTGGCGTGTTCGCTGCAGGCGATATTGCGCGGTGGCCCGATCGGCACTCCGGCGAGCGCATCCGGGTCGAGCACTGGGTCGTTGCCGAGCGTCAAGGACACGTCGCGGCAATGAATATGCTTGGCCTCGACGAGAAATTCGACGCCGTACCATTCTTCTGGAGCCAGCACTACGACGTTACTGTCAATTACGTCGGTCACGCCGAACATTGGGAGTCGGCGGAAGTGGACGGCTCACTCGCCGCCCGCGACTTCAGTATTTCTTATCGAAGCGCAGGGCGTCTGTTGGCCGTTGCCAGTGTCGGCCGTGATCGGCAAAGTCTGGAGTCTGAGCTGATGATGGAGAACAGTTAGCTTCCTGTCCTACACGGGATTGTGCGCCGTATCCGGTTGCCCCTTCGGCATTGCAACATACTTCGGCGACGTTAATAAATCCCTACCGGATTATGTTGAATGCCCACGTACGACGCACCTCGCAGCGAAGTTGCAGGATAAATGACGATGCGAGACTGGATTCGCACGAGGTTCGCCCAAACACCCATAGGGTGGGCAGCCTGCACTCTGCCAGTTCTAGTCGGGCTCGCCGTGGCTCTCGTCGGCCTCAGCTACGTACTCGCCACGCTGTTGCTGTTGCTCGCCGTCGCGGCGCCAGTGCTGGCCCTGTTCATGCGCTTCGTGCAGCGACAGAAATCCGTCGATGCGCGCTACAAGGCCATCATCGATCAAGCCAGCGACGGTATCGTCATTGTCGACGCCGAGACGCAGGCGCTGCTGTACAGCAACGCTGCTTTCTTGACCCGGCTGGGATACACGGCTGACGACGTGCAGGCGCTCACGGTGCGCGACATTTTTATCGATGACTCGGAGATCGCCGAGGCTGCGCAGGCACGCTTGCGGGATGTGCATTCGCAAATGGCCAGCAACATGCCGCTGCGCTGCAAGGACGGATCCCGCATCGACATGGAGGTAAGATGCAATGCACTCGACGTCGACGGACGAGACCTGCACGCGTACGTTACGCACGACGTGTCGCTGCGACGGAAAATCGAGCAGCAATTGATCGAGAACCAGAATCGCCTCGATCGCATGGCGCACCATGACCAGTTGACCGGCCTGCCGAACCGCCATTATCTGGCGGCGTTTCTGCCGGACGCCATTGCAGCGGCGCGAGCCGCCAGCAGCATGCTGGGGGTGGTGTTTCTGGACTTGGACCGGTTCAAGCACATCAATTCAAGCACATCAATGATACTCGCGGCCATGAAACCGGCGACAAATTGCTTCAGGAAGTCGCGACCCGCCTGCGATCCGTGGTGCGCGAATCCGACGTAGTCATACGAATGGGCGGCGATGAATTCGTGGTGGTGTTTCGAGACGTCAAGTCCTATGAGGAAATCACCCTGGGCGCCGCCAGAATCATCGAGATCCTGAACGTGCACATCGTCATCGACCAATATCCACTGCAGACCACCGGGAGCGTCGGCGTCAGTCTGTTTCCGCGGGACGGTTCGACCATGGTCGAACTCCTCAAGCATGCCGATACGGCGATGTATCAGGCAAAAGATCGCGGCCGCAACAACGTGCAAATGTTCAGCCAGGTGATGAACCGCAAGCTCAAAGCCCGCGTTGCCGTCGAGGCATCTTTGCGCGAGGCGCTGCGGCTCAAGCAATTGGACGTGTACTACCAGCCCTTCATCAATTTACAGACGCGCAAAATTGTCGGCCTGGAGGCGCTCATCCGCTGGAATCACCCCGTGCACGGAATGATTCCCGCCGATCAGTTCATTCCGATCGCCGAGGAGACCGGACTGATCGTTCTCATGGGCAACTTCGTACTGCGTAGAGCGCTGCAAAACATGAGCGCCTGGCGCAAAGCGGGGGTGCCGCTCGTGCCAATGTCGTTGAACGTCGCGCCTGCGCAGCTGCAACGCGGCGAACTCCAATCGACAATCGCGACCTTGCTCAAGAGCCACGGTTTTCGCCCGGAGCTACTGCAGCTTGAAATGACGGAACGGGGGATGTTCGAGTCGCATGCGCCGGCGGCGGAGAATCGTCAGGACACGATGGCGCGCCTTCGCGATCTCGGCATCAAGATCGCGATCGATGATTTCGGCACGGGATATTCCAGCCTGAGCTACCTGAAGCATTGGCGTGTGGATTCGCTGAAAATCGACCGAAGCTTCGTGCGCGATCTGGTCACAGATTCCAGCGACCTTGCCATCGTCAGCGCCATCATCGCCATCGCACGGCATTTGCGTATTCAGGTGATCGCCGAGGGGATCGAGGCCTATCAACAGGTCGAGATCCTGCGGCGGCTGGGCTGCACCGTGGGTCAGGGCTTCCTATTCGCGCGGCCCATGCCGGCCGGTCAATGCCTGGAATTGCTCGGCGCCAACGCTGAAACCAAGATTGCGGACGACGAGGATATGTTGGCCGTGTTCAGCGCCGGACGCGGCTAGTCAAAAGGGCGCAAGGCGATCGACAGCCTTCATGATCAGCGCCGGAGATTCTGCCGCACCCGCCTCGGCGTTCGGCATGGGCCAGGCTTTTGTGAGCCGCATTGAAATGACGCGATTCGGATACAGGGTGATGAAATTGCCGGTTGATCCGCGCATCGTCGGGACATAGATGCGCTTGCCGCTGCGCCCGATATACGGATAGTAATGAAAGCCCATTTTGTACAGCATCTCCGGGTCATCGCCCGGCGGCAGCCGTCGTTCCAGCGCCATGTCGGTATTCTGCCGAATGGTGTTTTCAGTGAAGAACAGAGCTGCGGTAAGATTGGAATCGAGAATCTGGCGCCCGGCGTGCGCTCCGCGGTCCTGATAAAGCGTGGCAATCTTGGCGAGATCGTCGAGAGTGGGGTAGTAACCGGCGCAAAGCCAAGCCAAACCTTCCTCAGTGCCGGACTCCCGGGTCCTGACGATGGGGGCATGATGAATGCCGATGGGGGCGAGTACTTCGGTGCGCAGCATGTCCCAGATGTCCGCCTCCGGCCCTCTGACCGATTTCAAGAATCCCTGGAGCGCCGCACCCAGCAGGTAAAAATCGTGATCGCGATAGCGCATCACGGTTCCGGGTTCCCAAGGATAGGGAATGTTGTGGGCGTCGATTTCGCGCAGCTTGTCGGCCTGTGACGGGGCCAGGTACCAGTCGTCGTAGTGCGGATCGATGTAGCCGTCGTAGACATTGTTCGGATTGGTCTGCAGAGTTCCCGCGCCTCCCATGCCGGTGGCCATATCGGCGGCATCGATGAAGCGGACTCGACGATACTTGGGGTCGGCAACCGGTACGTAGTCGCCGATTCTCAAATTGAGCACGTAGGGGCCGTAAACTTGCGCCAAGCGCAGCAACGCCAGCGGCACACCGATGCTCTTCAATACGGAGCGCGGACCGAAACGCATTTCAAGAGGGTAGGGGTACACGCCATAGGGCGTCGCCGAATCGCTGTAATAAATAATTCCGTCACGCACAATCGCCGTGAGCACCACCCACTTGGGCGCAAGCGGTGCTCCGAATCCATCGAGCGCTCCGGCGGGCGCGCTCTTGACCAATTCGCTCCAAGGACGGGTCGGCATGCGGTCGGCGAGTTCTGCAGCGGCCGCGGCACGCAATGCCTCGCCGCCTCCCGCAGCCGGTTCCAATGTCGCGCGGGCCCGTCCCCACGCGACAAAATGCTGTGGAATGAGATAGGGAGTGGTCTGTTGTACGAATTGGAAACGCAGGCCGCTGACCGCGCCATGATGGTAAAGAAAAGTCGCCAAGCCTTGGTGCGCGTGATTCTCGGTGTCGTTCACCAGCGTCAAGGGAAAGGCGGCGCGCGACCACTCGCCATCCCCCTGCTCCTTCCACACACGGCCGAACTGGGGAATGACCCGCCAGTAGCTCGGCACCTTGGCGGCCAGGGTTTCCTTCACCATCTCGCCGCACTCCACCGGCACCAAGACCTGTCCCATGCTCGCGAATCCAAGCCGCACGCCGGGGAATAAGCGCGCATCTCTGCCGTCGATCACCGGCTTGTCGAGCACCGGCAGCGTGTCCATCTTGCTTTGATCTATTTTTATCGTGCCTGAGAAAGGCTCTGCCGTGCCGGCATCCTGTGCCGGAACGTAGGCCGCATTCTCAGTGGGTGATGACAGTTGCCGGTCCGAGTGCAGCACATCCGCGGGCAGCAGTTTACCGGGCGGTCCAGCCCACACCCTGCAGCCGGATCCGGCAACAGCCAGCAGCAGCCCGATATATATGCTCTGTCGGCGTATCGACATGAATTCCCCTTCGCCGTCAACGGCGTTGCCACGGGCGATTGTGACAACATCGATCCGCCGACTCAATCGATTGGCAAGCACTGGGGATGCAGGGCGACAGCGGGCGCTGACTCAAGTCCGTGATAGCATCGCAGCTATGCGGTAGCACTGCCGCAAATCAAAGGCTAAGGTCTAAAGAGTGAGCTGGCGAGGTTGGGGGGCATTTGCGGCGCTGGGTATTATTTGGGGCCTGCCGTATTTTTTTATCAAACTCTCCTTGCAGGAGCTTTCGCCGGTCGTGGTGGCCTTCGGCCGCGTCTGTTTGGGCGCCGCCATCTTGCTGCCCGTTGCGTGGCGGCGTGGTGCCTTAAGATCCTTGGGCAAACACAAGGCAGCGATTTTTGCCTTCGCGCTGGCCGAGTTCATCATTCCCTTCTCGGCGATCTCTTACGGTGAACGCTGGATCGACTCGTCGGTCACGGGCATCCTCATCGCCATGGTGCCGCTATCCATCGCGCTGATTCAGCGATTCTTCGGCGTGCACGAGCGCTTGGGGCCCTGGCGCATTTTGGGCCTTGCGCTCGGCTTCATCGGCGTCGCTGCACTGCTGGGATTCGGCACCATCACAGGTCCCTTCGGGTGGGCCGGCGTCGCCTGCATGCTCATCGCCACCCTGGGCTACGCCATCGGGCCTCTCATCATCCAACGGCACTTAGGTGGCCTTGACCCCTTTGGGCCGCTGGCCGCGAGCCTGCTGGTGGCCAGCTTGGTGCTGATCGTCCCGGCCGTACTGGCGTTTCCCGCCCACCTACCCTCGGCGGTGACTCTGGCGTCGATGGCGATATTGGGTGTGGTGTGTACGGCACTGGCAATGCTGCTGATGTTCTATCTCGTCGGCCACGCCGGCGCCTCGCGCGCGGCGGTAATTACCTACATCAATCCCGCGGTTGCCGCTCTGCTCGGCGTGTGGCTCCTGCACGAGCACTTGGGATTGGGCGGCATCCTCGCTTTCGTGCTGATTCTACTCGGCTCGTGGCTGGCGACGCGGGGCGGGCGCATGCAGCACCGCAGTCAGGCGGAAGCGGTTTAGGCAGCGGCCTCGTGTCGCCAGACCACATAGGTTTTTCGCAGCGTCTCGTGGATGATCCAAGTGCCGTGGGTAAAGGGCGGGAAATATGCTGCGTCGCCGGCGGAGAATTCGACGATTTGTCCATCGTCCGCAACGAATGTGGCGCGGCCGGCAAGAAAATGGCTGAATTCGGCGTCCATGACGGCGCGACGGAATTGCCCCGGCGTCGATTGCCACGTGCCGGTCTCGACGCGGCCATCGGGTGCTGCGAAGCCGTCCCGCTTCGACAGTTGCACGCGCGCGCCGCCGGCCGGATTCGGCGGGCTTCCGACGAAGTGCAGCGTGTCGGCGCCGAAAGAGACCGGTGCCTTGATATGATTGATCGTCATGGAAAAGTCATCCCTATGGCCATAAGCAGCGTCCTATGATGCCATACCCGATCTCGGCCGCTCCGCTGTGGATGGAGGGCGCGGCCATGCCGGAGTCATCCGCGCAAGTCCTGCCGGCACAGGTCGACGTACTCGTGATCGGGGCGGGCTACACCGGGCTTGCTGCTGCCTATGAAACGGCGGCGGCGGGTAGATTCACGCTGGTGCTCGACGCCGGCGCAATCGGTACGGGATGCTCCAGCCGCAACGGAGGCCAGGTCGCTTACAGCATCAAGCCGAGCTACGACGAATTGAAGGCGAAGCACGGCGCGGATCGGGCTTTCGGTATTTGCCGCGAGGGCCTGGACGCCGTCGCGTACCTGCGTTCGCTTGCCGGCCAGATCGATTGTGACTGGCGCGAGAATGGCGGTTTCTGCGGCGCGCACACCGCGCGGCACTTCAAAACCATGGTGCGCGATGCACAGAGTCAGCCACGCGGCCTCGAGCAGCGCATCAGCATCGTTCCCAAGTCGCAGCAGCACGAAGAGATCGGCAGCGATTTCTACCACGGCGGCAGCGTGTACCACGACGACGCCTCTGTGGATCCCACGCGCATGCTGCTTGCGCTGCTGCGCCGGGCAAAGAACAGCGGTGCTACTGTGGTTGATCGCTGCCCGGTCACCGCGATTCAGTCCTCGGCAGAGGGCTTTGAGGTGTTGACCGCACGCGGCGCCATTCGCTCGCGGCAGGTGTTGCTCGCCACCAACGGATATACAGGACCGCTCTCGCCCTGGCATAGACGCCGTGTCATTCCTATCGGCAGCTACCAAATTGCCACTGAGCCATTGGGCGTCGATCGCATCCGCGCGCTCATCCCAAAAGGGCGAAACATGGCTGATACCCGGCGCGTCGTTGTCTACTTCAGGCCTTCGCCGGATGGCGAACGCCTCATCTTCGGCGGCAGAGCCGCTCTGGCCGAGCAGGACCCGCTGGCCTGCGTGCCGCGTCTGCGGCAGATGATGGACAGAATATTTCCGCAATTGACGTCCGTTCGCGTCACGCACGCCGGGGTGGGATGGGTGGCATACACTTTCGATACCTTGCCGCACTTGGGCCTGCACGACGGGATGCACTACTGCATGGGGTATTGCGGCCAGGGCGTGCCCATGGCGCCGTATTTCGGCAAACGAATCGCACAGCAAATGTTGGGGCTCGAGGAAGGGCGCACCGCTCTCGACGGATTGGAATTTCCGTCGCGCCCGTACTACTACAGCAGACCCTGGTTTCTCGCGCCGTCGGTGTTGGCTTATCGCCTGATCGATGCCGTCGGCATTTGAATGAAACGCAGCAGTTATGCCGGCTTGCCCGAGCGCTTCTACGCGAGAATCAATCCGACACCTGTGGCGAGGCCGCGGCTGCTGAAATTCAATCAGGCGCTAAGCGCCGAGTTGAGGCTCGAACTGGACGAGCAGGACGCCGATGCGCTGACGGGCTTGTTCTCCGGCAATGTCATCGCACCGGGTCTGGAGCCCATCGCGATGGCCTATGCAGGGCATCAATTCGGTCAATTCGTGCCGCAACTCGGCGACGGCCGCGCCATCCTATTGGGCGAAGCCGTCGACGTCGCCGGTGTGCGCCGTGACGTTCAATTGAAGGGTTCCGGCCGAACGCCTTATTCGCGCGGCGGCGATGGCCGCGCCGCGCTAGGTCCCGTGCTGCGCGAGTATCTGGTGAGCGAGGCCATGCACGCCCTCCGCATTCCCACGACCCGTGCGCTGGCCGCGGTAAGCACCGGAGAATCTGTGTTCCGCGAGCAAGGCGCCTTGCCGGGCGCGATTGTAACGCGCGTGGCCGCGAGTCTGGTCCGTGTGGGAACCTTTCAGTACTTCGCGGCACGCAATGATATCGACGCTGTGCGAATGCTCGCCGACTACGTGATTGAACGTCATTATCCCGAGATCCAAGGCGTGAAGAAGCCCTATCTGGAACTGCTGCGGGCCGTCACCGGCGCACAGGCTTCCCTAATTGCGGGTTGGATGAATGTGGGATTCATTCACGGCGTGATGAATACCGACAACATGACGGTGTCCGGCGAGACCATCGATTTTGGTCCCTGCGCCTTCATGGACTCCTACGACCCGGCGGCCGTATTCAGTTCAATCGACCGGCATGGCCGTTATGCCTTCGGCAATCAGCCGCACGCCGGCGCCTGGAACCTCGCTCGCCTCGCTGAGACTCTATTATCCCTCATCGACGATGAGGCGGAGCGAGCCGTGGAACTCGCCACCGAGGTGATATCGGATTTTGCCGGAGCATTCGCGGCAGCGCGGCTCGCGGGATTGAGCCGTAAGCTCGGGCTGTCGACTCGCGAGGTCGGCGACTTGCCGCTGGCCGAAGAATTGCTCGATATCATGCAGCGCAATCATGCGGATTTCACGTTGACCTTCCGCGCACTGTGCGACGCCGCTGAAACGCCGGAGGCAGATACGTCGCTCGGTGGCCTGTTCGATAATCCACGGGAGTATGAGCAATGGGCGTCGCGATGGCGGACGCGCCTCGCTCGAGAACCGCAGGCTCCGCGCGAACGCGGCGCAGCCATGCGCTGTGCCAACCCGGGACTCATTCCCCGCAATCATCGGATCGAACAGGTCATCCAGGCGGCGGTCGAGGCCGATGATTTCGCGCCTTTTCACAGACTGTCGACGGCACTGTCGCAGCCCTATCAGCCGCTCGAGGGTTTCGAGCCCTACACCGAACCTCCGCTGCCCGGTGAGCGCGTCCTGCAAACGTTCTGCGGAACTTGAGCCGATTCCGCCGCGAACCCAAGTCGTGCGCGAGTCTGCGGCGCGGTGAGCACGCGTACTCCCAACAGTTCAATGATTGCACGGGCGCGTTCGACCAACTGAGCGTTGGTCGCCGGTATTCCCTTGTCCAGGTAGAGGTTGTCCTCGAGGCCCACCCGGACATTCCCGCCGAGCAACACCGCCTGCGCGACCATGGGCATTTGCATTCGGCCGAGTCCGAAGGCCGACCACAGTGATCCCGGCGGCAGTGTGTCGCGCATGGCCTGCATCGCCTCGGACGAGGCCGGCGCGCCGTACTTGATGCCAAGGCATAGTTGGAACAGCGCAGGCTGATTGATGAGTCCCTCCGCGAGAAGCTGCTTGGCAAGTTCGATATGGCCGAGCTCGAACACTTCGAGTTCCGGGCGCACGTTTCTTTTTTGGTACTCGCGTGCCATGGTGCGCAAATATCCGGGGGTCGTGCCGTAGATCAGCTCATCGAAATTCAGCGAGCCGCAATCCAGGCTGCCGATCTCCGGCAGCAAATCCAGTATGTGCACCATTCGTTCCTGCGGTCCGACGAAGTCGGTGCCGGCGCGGAAATCGAGCGGCGCGCGCTCCGGCCCAAGCATCAAATCGCCGCCCATGCCGCCGGTCAAATTCAGAATCACCTCCTGGTTCTCACCGCGGATGCGCTCCACGACCTCGCGAAACAGTTTCGGGTCGCGGCTCGCCGCACCGGTTTGCGGATCGCGTACGTGCAGATGCACGACCGCGGCACCGGCGGCATGGGCTTCCAATGCAGAGGCTGCAATCTGCGCCGGGGTGACCGGTACATGGGGATTCTTGCGTGAGGAGTCCGCGGAGCCGGTCACCGCACAGGTAATAAATACCTCAGGCGCCAGCATGCGTGCCGCCCGAGTGATTGGGCGCTAAAATAGTTGTCAACATCACGCGTTTCCTTGCAATTGATTGGGCACGGCGCCGGTCTTATCCCATAGAGCGTACAACACATGACTTTAATACTATTGGTGTTTTTGGGCGGCGTGCTGACCATTTTGAGTCCGTGCATACTGCCGGTGCTGCCGTTCGTCTTTGCCCGTTCCGAACAGAAATTTCTGACCAACGGCCTGCCGATGCTGGCGGGCATGGCGGTCACCTTTGCAGGGATTGCCACGCTTGCCGCGGTGGGCGGAGCCTGGGCGGTTCGGGTCAATCAGTACGGCCGCGTGCTTGCCCTGATTCTGCTGACTGCCTTCGCTGCGACGCTGTTGTCGCGCCGTTTGGCAGACTGGCTGGCTCGGCCTTTTGTCGCGGTGGGAAATCGGTTGCTGCAGTCCGCGCCGGCCGGTGCGCCGGCCGCCGGTAGGCCGGCCCCCGGGACGCAGCATTGGGGACTGTTGAACGCGGCGCTCCTCGGTGTGGCCACCGGCTTGCTGTGGGCCCCGTGTGCCGGTCCGATTCTTGGATTGCTGCTGACGGGGGCGGCTATCTCGGGACCGAACCCGCGCACCACCTTGCTGCTGTTCGTGTATGCGGCGGGCGCCGCCACATCGCTGGCGATCGCTATACTTGCCGGCGGCCGCGTCTTTGCGTTGCTAAAAAGGTCACTGGGTGCAGGCGAATGGATCAGGCGCGCGCTGGGCATTGCTGTGCTGTTTGCGGTGGTGGCGATTGCGTTCGGCTGGGACAGCAGCGTATTGACTCGCTGGTCCCTCGGCGGGACCAATAAGCTGGAACAGTCGCTCATCGACGGCATCAAGCCGGACACTCGCGCGGGCGCAGGCAATGCGGCCGCCGCAGGCAATTCGGCCGCCGCCGGCGGCACCCTGACGCGCGGCGGCCCGGCGCTCGCCGACTTGCCCGTGGAGGGGACCGTTCCCTCATTCAGCGGCGCCACGGCTTGGATAAATTCGCCGCCGCTGTCGCCGCAGGATTTGCGCGGTAAGGTGGTGGTGATCGATTTCTGGACTTACTCCTGTATCAACTGTCTGCGTGCCCTGCCCTATGTGGAGGGCTGGTACGGCAAGTACAAGGACCACGGGCTGGTCGTCATCGGTGTACACGCGCCGGAGTTTGCATTCGAGAAGAATCTCGGCAACGTGCGCCGGGCCGTCGCCGACTTAGGGATCACCTACCCGGTGGCGCTCGACGATGACTATGCCATTTGGCAGGCCTTCAACAATCAATATTGGCCGGCGCACTATTTTATCGATTCGCAAGGGCGCATTCGGGCCCATCATTTCGGCGAGGGCAACTACGCTGAATCCGAAGCCACCATTCGGCAACTGTTGGGTGAGGCCGGATACGCCGATTTGCCGCCGACGGAGATCGAAGCTGCCCGGGCAGCCGGCGTTCAGGCTCCGGCCGATGAAGCGCATGTGCAGTCGCCGGAGACCTATGTGGGATATGGCCGGGCCAAAAATTTCAGTTCGGCCGGTGGACTTGCTCAGGATCGCCCCAAAGATTATCGGGCGCCGGGCACGCTTGCACTGAATCACTGGGCATTGGCGGGCTCTTGGGCGGTGGACCCCGAAAAGGCCATGCTGCGCGCGGCGCCGGGCAAGATAGCGTTCCGGTTTTTCGCTCGCGATTTGCATCTTGTCCTCGGGCCGGGAAGCGACGATAAGCCCGTGCGGTTCCGCGTATTGCTGGATGGCGAGGCCCCCGCGGCCGCACACGGAGTGGATACCGACGCCGGCGGGCAAGGCGTCGTGAAAGAACAGCGTCTGTACCAATTGATCCGGCAGTCGGGCGAAGTGCGAGAACATGTCTTTTCGATCGAGTTCCTGGACGGAGGCGTGCAGGCGTATTCATTTACCTTCGGGTGAGGACAATGTCAGGCAACAGATTCGTGACGGGTAAGGGCACCGGTAAGGGCACCGGTAAGGCGGGCACCGCAAAGGCTTTGAGCCGGCGCATGTTTATCGCGGGCATTGGCGCGGCAGCGATCGGTGCCACGGCGATCGGCGCTGTTTGGCGCGGAGCATTCGCCGCGACGGCATCGTCGGCGCCGGCGCAAGACGTATCCATTGAGAACTTTTCGCCCGCGGGCAAGAGCCTCGGCATCGTAAGAGTCCCTAAAATCGTGAAGAGCGACGCCGAATGGCGTGCTCAACTGTCACCCGCTGCATTCAACGTCGCGCGCGAGGAGGGTACCGAAAGGGCATTCTCAGGCGAGTATGACCACTATAAAGCCGATGGGATTTTTCGCTGCGTGTGCTGCGAGACAGCGCTTTACGACTCGAAGGCCAAATTCGATTCGGGCACGGGCTGGCCGAGTTTCTGGCAGCCGATATCGGCGCTGAATATTGCAAAGCAGTCTGACAGCAGTTTGTTCATGCAGCGCGATGCTATTTCGTGTCGCCGCTGCAACGCCCATTTGGGTCATGTGTTCGACGACGGACCGAGGCCCACCGGATTGCGCTATTGCATGAATTCGGTTGCCCTCATTTTCACCGCCCGCGCCTGAGCGGGCTATACGGAGCATCTATGTCATTTCTTAAAATGCTAAAGCCCGGAAGGCTTGCGGCCCTGGTTGCGCTGGGCATTGTGGGTATGGCCATTTGGCGCTCGCCGCTCATGGGTGCGGAGGCGCCGGTCATCATCGCGCCGCCCACGATGGACAATCCGAAAGCGGCCGGCTCGCCGCAGACCGCCGTCCTTGCGGGCGGGTGTTTTTGGGGAGTACAAGGCGTGTTCGAACATGTTCGCGGTGTGAAGAAAGTCATCGCCGGCTACGCCGGCGGCGATCGGTCGACCGCGCAGTATGAGACGGTGAGTTCGGGTACCACCGGCCACGCAGAATCGGTCAAGATAACCTTTGATCCCGCGGAGATTTCCTACGGGCAGA
Organism: Gammaproteobacteria bacterium; assembly: GCA_025355445.1. Classification (GTDB taxonomy): domain Bacteria; phylum Pseudomonadota; class Gammaproteobacteria; order Steroidobacterales; family Steroidobacteraceae; genus Bog-1198. Next base: position 10,369 of record JANXZQ010000141.1, on the reverse strand, counting down.
TTTTGCAGATCGCGTTCTCAGTGGTACACGACCCCACGCAACTCAATCGGCAGGGACCTGATGTGGGCACCCAGTACCGTTCCGCCGTGTTCTACGCCGATGACTCTCAGAAGCGGATCGCGCAGGCATACATCGATCAACTAAACAAATCCCAGGCATTCTCCAGGCCCATTGTCACCCGGGTGGACGCTCTGAGAGGGTTTTACCCAGCAGAGGACTATCACCAGGATTACTTGATACACAATCCCGGTGTACCGTATATCGCCATGTTCGATCTCCCCAAGGTCGAAAATTTCAAACGAGTGTTCCCGGACCTGTACAGTGGGCAGCCGGTACTGGCGCATAACTGAGAATGCATATGAGAAAGCTGCTCTCGTCGTGCGTGATACTGTGTCTCTCGCTGGCAAGTTTACCGAGCCTGGCGGCGGACGCGGATACGCCGCCGATTACGGTGTTTGCCGCGGCGTCGCTGACCAATGTGCTGCAGGAACTGGGCGATGGATACACCAAGCAGACCTCCACACCCATTAGATTTTCCTTCGCGGCGAGTTCAGCCCTCGCGCGTCAAATCGAAAACGGTGCCCCGGCGGACATATTCTTTTCCGCCGATCTCGAGTGGATGGACTACCTGCAGTCACGCCATTTGATCCAGCGTGATACTCGGCACGATGTGCTGGGCAATCGGCTGGTGCTGATTGCTCCCGTCGATAGCAAGGTGACGCTCAAAATCGAGCCGCACTTTGCCATTGCCGCCGCACTCGGCAAGGGCCGCCTCGCCACCGGCGATCCGGATGCCGTGCCGGTCGGCCGCTATGCGCGCGCGGCGCTGACGGCATTGGGCGTCTGGAATGAGGTGTCGGAGCGCATGGTGCGCGCGGATAGCGTGCGCTCAGCGCTGGCTTTCGTGGATCGCGGCGAAGCACCCCTCGGCATCGTCTACGAAACCGATGCCTTGATCGACAAGCAGGTGCGCGTGGTGGATGTGTTTCCCGACAAGACTCACTTGCCCATCGTGTATCCGATTGCTCTGACCAGCGCCGCCAAATCCGACGCGGCCGGATTCGTCGCCTATGTTCGCGGGCCGGCAGGGGAGATGGCATTCAAAGCTTACGGCTTCACCCCCTTGCAATGAGCGCTGCTTTCGCGGTCGATGGGCTCCATGTTTTGCCCACGCAGCATACGGTGGCCGACGTGCTGCGCCGGATTCAGACCTTGGCGCTCAATCAAAAACATCACCGGCCTGGGCGCGTTGGCGGAGGCAGTCGCGGCGCAGGATCCGCCAAATCGGTAACCGCGGGAATTCCCCGCCGAATATCCGCGGAGAATGATTCGCTGCGATCGGCTTTTCTAGCGCGTTCGGTGATGCGTCCAAGGGCACGCAATTCCGCCAGCGAGAAGCGTTTGTCGAGACCGTCCACGCGGTAGACATACTCGGGAATATAGCCCGACAAGAGCAGGCGGTAGTCCATGGGCAGGTAACCCACGATGTGCTGCATCATGTGATAGACCAGCGTGGTGCAATTGACGGTAATGGTGTTGTAGAAGCGCGGCTTTTGCACCAGGGAATTCGCCTGCTCGATATAGCTCAGGAACAGCGCGCGTATGTCCGGCACCGGCATGCGGATGCGATACAAGTAATCGTCTTCACCGCGAACGTTGGTCCGGACGCGGATCACGTCGCGTTCGTCGGCGGCGAGGATGCTGAGTTCGAATTCCTTGAAGAATCCGCCGATCTCCGAGAAGCTCTCGTGCTTCTCGCGCCGAATCTCCACCGAAAAGACCACTTGGGCACCGTCGTCGAAGCCGAAAGATATCAGCAGGTGCGCGATTGCGTGCCCAGCCCAATAAGACATGATCATATCGACCGAGTCCAGGTGATCGATGTCGTAGCCGCGAGTCTCCCATCGTTGGGTGTAGTCGGTGTTGCTTCGCCACTCGAAATTCCGCACGTTGTGCAGGGTGACGTGCGTGCCGTCGACGGTGCCGGTTGTCATCTGCGCCACGTCATCGGCCCAGATGCGATCGTTCGAAGGGGCAATTCGCTGCCACCAAACCAGCAGCGCGCCGAAGGTCACGGCGAATGCCACCAGGGCCAGTGCGGCGCGTCCCTGCCATAGGACCACCAGCAGTGCGAGATTGAATCCCGCCCACAGGACCACGCCCAGGATCTTTAGCGCCTGGCCGCCCGGTGCCTGGTACCACAGAACGAACGCGCCCCAGATCGCGCAAAATCCTACGATGAGAGTCGCCAGCAAAGTGACCGTAAACCGCATCAGGCGGGCGCACTCGGCGCATGGGCACTGGGGTGAATGAGTTTCGATCGCCAATGCATGCGTCACTATAGCGGTTTTAGCGATAGCCGCCGCGGCCGGCGTGGATCACGGCCAGACTTGTCAAGAAATAGATTACCCCCGCAGCGGTGGCCGCGGGTAATGAGGCAGTCAGGTAAGGGTACGGCGCCGCAGACTCATAGCTCAAAGGATTGAGTAGGGCGACGTAGGTCGCACAGCCGGCGCCGAGGGCAATGATTGCAGCGGGGTTGATGCCGCGCCAGAAGTAGTAGGGCTGTCCCCGTTGATCGGCGTAGATTGCCCGGATATCGATGCGGCCCCGGCGCAGCACGAAGTAGTCCACGATCTGGATGCCGCACAGCGGAGCGAAGGCGACACCGATGAGCGCGAGAAAGTTGCCGAACTTTGCGAAGAACAATTCCGGAATGAAGATACCGACCAGCGCGACCGGCGCAATCGTCAGGCCGAGCAGCGTGGTCCACCGGCGCCGCTGCAAAAATGAAAAGTTACGCAGGCCGATGGCCGAGGCGTAGATGCCGGCGGTCGTTGTACCGAAATTTGCCGCCGTCACGAATGTCAGGGAAATGATTGCGTAGGCGGGGCCGCCGACTATGCGCAGCCATTCAGTGGGATCCGATGACTTGAGCACCAGTGCACCCGCCAGGCCGATCAAGCTCAACAAGGGAACCGGCGCCGCCATGCCGAGCATCACCGGCAACACGATGGCGCGGCCGTTCGGAGCCATGCGGATCATCGCGCCGATGTAGGGCCACCATGACAGCGTGGCACCGATGCCGAGCTCGATGCCCGTGGTGTAGTTCCATAGGCGGTTGGGGCTGGCATTCGCGGGTTGGGCCGCGACGAGTTCCGGCCAACGATGCGATACGAGCAGATACAGCATCCATAGCCCGATGAACACATGCGCGACCAGGATGTTAGACACCAGAGACACTCCGGTCGCGCCGCGGCGCAACGCGGTGAATATGATTGCGCAGGCAAGCACGGTCAGCGCGGGCACCAACGCCGTGCTGTGCGATCCCAAATTGATGATGCCGAGCGCCACGCACAGCTGCACCGCGGACTTGGCAAAGAATATGATCAGCAGAGAATTCCAGCCGATGATGGAGACTGCCTGCAGGGCCGCCGGTACGACCCAGCCGCGCGACCCGAATTGCGGCTTGGTGGCCGCAACAGAATCGATGCCGAAGCGCACGCAGGTGGGACCCGCGGCCAGCAGCACCAACAGCATGCCGAGCATGCAGCCGGCCGCCAAGGCCAGCCCGCCGCGGATAAAGCCGAGATAGCCGGCGACCGACTCGCCAATCAGATAGCACCACGTGGCGGCCGCGGTCGTGGCGAGCGTAAGAGTCAATCGCGCCGAGCCCCAAGTCCGCTCTTTGGGGAGCAGCGGCCAAGCGCTCTCGTCGGCCGGAGGATTCGCCCCCGCCGTCATGCCCACCAGCCGGCGGCGAGCAGCACAAGCGGCAGGACAATGCCCAGCAGAATCATCCAGATCCAGCTCGCCAGGTCGAAATCGACCGCCGCCGCGGAATTCTCCAAAGCCGCGATGCGCGCCTCCAATTCCGGCGGCAGCTCCTGCCGCCCGGGATCAGACATTGCTCTTGCCGGGGAAGGACTCGGTGTCCGAATAAGGAAACCACCAAAAATTGTGAGGCTTGGCGGCATGATCGATCATCGACAACTTCGTGTGCCTGAAAGTATCCAGGCCCTCCGCGCCGAGTTGTCTGCCCATGCCGGATTGCTTTCTGCCGCCGAATGGACCGGCGTCATTGTCGAGCAGCGGCGCGTTCACCCATACCATGCCGGCTTCCAATTCGTTGACGGCGCGCATCGATTCCTCCAAGTCTGTGGTGTACACCGTCGCGCCGAGGGCGTAGCGCGAGCGGTTGGCCAAGGCCAATGCTTCGTCGAAATTCTTGACCACGCTGACGGGCGCGACCGGTCCGAATGTCTCATCGTTCATGATGGGCGCATCAGGTTCGACATCGCCGAGAACCGTCGGATTCACGAACCACCCCTTGACGAGATGCGCGGGCCGGTCACCTCCCGCCAGCACCTTGGCGCCCGAGGACGTTGCCTTGTCGAGCAGGCGCAGATAGCGCGTCAGCTCGCGTTTTGACGCGAGCGGGCCCATGTCGACGCGTTCGAGGCCATTGCCGACGCGGATTTGCCGGGTGTGGTGCACCAGCCGGTCCATGAACTCCTCATAGACCTGCTCGTGGACGTAGAAGCGCTCGGCGGCGGCGCACACCTGGCCGCAATTCAAGAACGCGCCGAACGCGGCGCCGCGTGCCGCAACATCCACCGGCGCAGAGGGCATGACGATGAAGGGATCGTTTCCGGAGGTCTCGATCAGGGTACGTTTGTACAAACGCCCGCAAGTCTCCGCGACGATGCGTCCGGTCTCGATGCCGCCGGTGAAGGCCACCATGTGAGTGTCGGCATGCTCAACCAATCGCTTGCCAACGGCGCCGCCGCCGGTGACGACTTGCACGAGTCCGGCCGGCAGCGGGTCAAATGCCGCAATGAATTGCAGCGTGGTCAAGCTGGTCAAGTCGGACGGCTTGATGATGACGGCGTTGCCGCTCGCCAGCGCAGCGGCGGCCTGCCAGCACAGTAGGCAGAGCGGGTAATTGAAGGGCAGGATGATGACGACCACGCCCAAGGGATCCTTGGTGGTGAAATGAAACTGACCGTCCACCGCCGAGCCCAAGACCTTGCCGTTCTCGTGGCGCGCAATTTCCGCGTAGTAGTCGAGAGCGCTCGCAGACCACGCCACCTCGTCGAATGACTCCTTGTAAGGCTTGCCCATTTCGCGGGTCAGCATTTCTGCCACCAGCGGCCGGTCCGCCATCACCTGCCGCGACACGTCGTGCAGCAGCTCGGCGCGCCGATGATGATTGACGTTGCGCCAGCTACGCTGCGCGGCATTGGCAGCGGCAACGGCTTGATCGACGTCTTGCGCCGTGGCGTCCGCGACTTGGCCGATACGCTGCTCCGTCGCCGGATCCCATACATCGATGGTGCCGCCGGCGGAGGCCAGCAGTTGGCCACCGATCCGTTGGCGGCCGCTCAAGCGGGCGAATGCCGTTATTGCGCTCATGCTCTACCTCGTCGATCAAACATGGATTTTCCTCGCGGTCAAAGCTTTTGAAATTTGAAGATTCCCATCGCCTTGGCAATGAGACGCTCATCTGCGTCGCGAAGCTCGCCGTCGCAGAACGACATCGTGCCCGAACGGTGATAGGCGTGTCCCGCCGCGAGCAATCGTGTGCCTCCCTTGGCGGGCTGCAAGAACGTGGTTTGCATCTCCACGGTCACCCCGCCGCCCGCAGCCGGGTCGAGCGAACGGCCGGCGGCGGCCATCGCCACATCCAGCAAGGTCATGAGAACGCCGCCATGGGCGACCTGCCAACTATTCAAGTGCCGCGGGGCGAGATCGAGAGCTACCACGGCGCGCCCGTCTTTGGAGCTGACCAGTTCTGCGCCAAGGTCCTGGATGAAGGGAATGTCGACGGGAAAGGCGATGCTTGGGGTCATACGGTCGCATCTTAACCAAAACCCGAGCGTGGGTATCGACGCTGCGCTTATAGTGGGTTGGGGGGGGGCATGGCGGTCGCAGCGGGTTCACGGAGACCTCATCGATGCGGGGAGGAGGCGTTGCGCGCATCGGCGCAGTTCTCGGGGGTTCCGCCGGCAACTTGGTCGAGTGGTTCGACTGGTACACGTATTCGGCTGCCGCGCTGTATTTCGCGCCGATATTCTTTCCCAAAGGCGATCAAACCGCGCAACTGCTGCAGACCGCGGCGATCTTTGCGGTCGGTTTCTTCGCGCGCCCGGTGGGTGCGTGGCTGATGGGCCGGTATGCCGATCGCGTCGGCCGCAAGGCTGCGCTCACCCTGTCGGTTGGTCTGATGTGCGGAGGGTCGCTGGTGATCGCGGTGACGCCCGGAGCGGCAACGATCGGCGTTGCCGCTCCCTTGATTCTGCTGCTCGCTAGAGTTTTCCAGGGCTTGTCGTTGGGCGGCGAATACGGCGCGAGCGCCACCTACATCAGTGAAATGGCAGGCCGCCGGTACCGCGGTTTTTGGTCAAGCTTTCACTACGTGACCTTGATCGGCGGCCAACTGACGGCCTTGGCGGTGTTGATAGTCCTGCAGCACTTGCTTGCCAAGGGCGACATGGCGGTTTGGGGGTGGCGTATTCCCTTCGTGATCGGAGCGGGACTCGCAGTCGTCGCGTTCTGGTTGCGCAGGCGAATGCCGGAGTCGCAATCCTTCGTCCGCACCGAGTCCGACGGACGAGCGCGTGGCGGCATTCGCCAACTCTTCCACGACCATCCGCGCGAGACCTTAACCGTGCTGGGATTCACGGCGGGCGGTTCCGTGATCTTCTATGTCTACACCACCTACATGCAAAAATTCCTGACCAATACCGCCGGCTTCTCCAAAGACCAGGCGACCGAGATCAGCGCGGTTACCCTGATTGCGTTCATGGCCGTCCAACCTGTGTGCGGATGGCTGTCGGATCGGGTGGGGCGCAAGCCCATGCTGCTGGCTGCCTTCGGCGGAGCGACGCTGGTCACTTGGCCGGTCATGAATCAAGTGGCGCACGCGGCCTCAGCGTGGACTGCGGTGTGTCTCATCATCGCGGCAGTGACTCTGCAGTCGTGCTACACGTCGATCAGCGCCGTGGTGAAGGCCGAACTATTCCCCGCCGCCATCCGTACCCTCGGGGTGGCGGTTCCCTATGCGTTGGCCAACGCTGCCTTCGGCGGCACCGCCGAGTATGTCGCGTTGTGGTTCAAGTCCGTCGGTTCCGAAAGGGGCTTCTACATTTATGCCTCGATTCTGGCAGCGATCAGTTTCGTGGCAGTGCTGACCATGAAGGAGACTCGGACCCATAGCCGCCTCATGGAGGATCAGTGAGTTCACGCGGTTAGAGACTTCGGCGCAGTACGATGCGAAACTTCGCTCATGACATCGGTAATTACCCGGACATCTGTAGTCGACCCTGCCGACTGGATTGAATCTGCCGCGTGCGATCAACCCGACCGGTCCTTCATCAAGACGCCTGCCGGGCGAGAGCTAACCTACGCCGCGCTCTTGGATCACTCCGCACGGTATGCCGCAGCCCTCATGCGACGAGGCGTGGTGAGCGGCGATCGTGTTGCGGTCCAAGTGGATAAGTCCACGGAGGCGGTTCTGCTCTACATCGCCTGCCTGCGTCTCGGCGCTGTGTTCGTCCCCATCAATGTCGCCAATACTCTCAATGAAGTGGATTTCTTCCTGCGCGACTCCGCGCCGCGGGTGGCTGTTATCCGCCCCGCCGATTGCCCGGTGTTGGAGCCGTCTGCCACTCGCGCCGGCGTCGCTCATGTCGAGACGCTGGGCGAAAACGCAGAAGGATCGTTGATCGAACTCGTGCGGCGTGTAGACGACAGCTCATTGCCCGCCCGTCGGGTGGACCCGAATGCGCCGGCGGCCATCGTCTATACCTCCGGAACCACGGGCCGATCGAAGGGCGCCGTGTTGTCGCGCGCTAATCTTGCATCCAATGCCGCCGCGCTGGTTGAGGCATGGCAATTCACCGCAGACGACGTGCTGTTGCATACTTTGCCGCTGTTCCACATTCACGGCTTGTTCGCCGCCATCAACACTGCTCTTGCCGCGCGGTCTTGCGTTCTGCTGCTGGCGAAATTCGACGCCGCGGCGGTCCTCGAGCATCTGCCCCAAGCGACCGTTTACATGGGCGTGCCCACGCACTACACGAGGCTGCTGCACGAGCCCGGGCTGAACCGCGAAGCCAGCGCCTGCATGCGGCTGTTCGTTTCCGGATCGGCACCTCTGTTGTCCGAGACTCATCGCGAATTCCTGCGGCGCACCGGGCATGCCATTCTCGAACGCTATGGCATGACCGAAACTCTCATCAACACCTCCAATCCCTACCACGGGCTGCGTAAGCCGGGTTCGGTCGGCACACGCCTGCCTGGGATCGAGATTCGCGTGGCCCACGATTCACCCGCAGCCGGTGAGCAAGACGATGCAAGGGGTGCACTGGAAGTGAAAGGACCGAATGTGTTCGCCGGCTACTGGCAAGATGCCGAGAAGACTCAGCACGAATTTACGCCGGATGGCTGGTTCAAGACGGGCGATCTCGGCCGCATTGATGACGACGGCTACGTGCATATCGTCGGACGCGCCAAGGATCTCGTCATCAGCGGCGGCTACAATGTGTATCCGAAGGAGGTCGAGACGGAGTTGGACGCCCTGGCGGGCGTGTCGGAAAGTGCCGTGTTCGGCATTCCGCATCCCGATTTCGGCGAAGGCGTCACCGCGGTAGTCGTGCCCGAACCTGCCGCCGAGCTGTCCGAGGCCGACCTCATCCACTCCATCCAGTCGCGTCTGGCGCGATACAAGATTCCCAAGCGAATCCTTGTGGTCGAAGAATTGCCGCGAAATGCCATGGGCAAGGTACAGAAGAACGTGCTGCGGGCGGCCTACGCGTCGCTGTATCAGCAATGATCGTCGGGGTTCTTGTAGCGGGCGTTCTGACTCTGGCCGGCTGGCTTGCCCTAAGGGGCCGCGGCCGATTCCATCTGTCGTCCGCTATGGCACCGGCGCCGGTGGGCGCGCCTTCCGCTCCTGCGATTGACGTTGCTCGTGTCCGAATGGCAGGTGACCTCGCAACGCAGCGGCTGTGGCGGCTCGCATTCGGTGCACCGGCCCAGCCGCAGCCTGTGGAGGGCGTGCATGCCCGCGTGCGCGAACTCATCTGCGCCGTCCTGCAAGTCGACAGCGTTGACCCAAATTACTTTCCCAGACGTCCGGCGCTACTGCCGCAGCTGCTGCAGGCCGTCAATGACCCGAATGCCGCTTCCGACAAGCTGTCGCGCATGATTGCACACGATCCGGTACTCACCGCCGATGTTCTACGCCTGGCGAACTCGAGCTTGTACCGGGTATCGCCGGCGCCGATTGAAACGATCAAACGGGCCATCGCCGTGTGCGGTTTGGACTCGCTGCGCGGAATCCTGGCCGCTGCGATGCTGCAGCCCGTTTTTCGTGCCAGCCGCACCAATTTTCCGCGGTTGCCGCGCATGTTGTGGGAGCGCACCGAACGCGCGGCCCGAGCCGCCGAGCTATACGCTGCACACACACATCCTCAGGATCGCTTCGAGGCGCAACTGGTGGTGCTGTTGAGCGCCCTGGGACCGCTGGTAGTGTATAGCGCGGCCTTGGACGGCTATTCCCGGGCTCCCCGGTTGACGCCGAACCCGGCGTTGTTCGTCGATTTGATCGATACCTGGGGACCGCGGATGTCGCAGCGCATAGCACGCGACTGGCAGAGTTCTCCGCGCCTCGTGGCTGCGCTCGAGAAATCGAATGAGGAGAGCCTGTCAATCGCACTTCAGGTGGGCGAGTTGCTCGGCACGCTGTCTTTTCTCGAGTCGCAGACCGTCATCGCGCAGGATGAGAGGTTCGCCATTCTCGACGATGCGGGCTTGTCCGGCGATCTAACGGATGGAATTTGGCGGCGTCTTTCCGGCGGCGCGCAAAATGAGGCGCGCTCCCCGGTCTAATCGGGCGGTTGTATCGTGACCATGGTCAGAGTGCGGGCGCCCAGCGCAGCGCCCGATTCCGACTGGTCGATCACCACATAGAAGCTCTTGGGCTGGCGGCGAGGCGTTGCAGTAACGCTGATATCCAAAATGACGCTGTTGCTGCCGTCCTCAATGATTCCGGTGCGCGGCATGACCGGGATGAAATCGAGACCGGGCTTTGCGGTCCCCGATTCGGTCCACCACGTAAAGCTGGCCGCTCCGCGCAGGCTCCCGCTGCGGCGAACCGCGACCTGCGCCAATCTTTCAGAGGCGGGAACATCGACGGTATCGGCCGCCAATTCCACGCGAGGTTGCCATACGGAGCGGGGCGGGGCGGACGTTTCTCCGCCTACCGGCGCACGCGCCGCGGCCGCTGCACCGTTCGCGGAACTCGCAACGGATTCAGGGGGGGCCGCATTAGCCGCTGACGCCGCAGGAGACGCGGACGGCGAAG
>JANXZQ010000226.1 GCA_025355445.1 Gammaproteobacteria bacterium | reverse complement strand
TAGGCGGATACAAATTTGGCGCTGCTCGCCGCGACCGCAAGGTCCGCCGCCAGCACCAGTCCCAAGCCTGCACCGGCTGCCGTGCCATTGACCGCAGCGATCACCGGTGCGTCCAAGCGCGCCAGCAGCGCCATGCCGGCGTGCAAATTCGTGGTGAGCTCGCTCAAGAAGGCGCGCACATCGCCGCCCGAGGCCACCATGCCCTTCAAGTCACCGCCGAAACAGAAATTCTTGCCCGCGCCCGTCAGCACCACCGCACGTACCGTCGGCGCCGCCTCGATGGCGAACGCCGCCGCGAGAAACTCGCGGCCGAATTGTAGATTCATCGTGTTCGCGGCGTCCGGACGAGTGAACGTGAGAAAGGCGACGGCATCGCGAATCTCTAGTTGCAGAGTCGGCGCAATAGGTGAGCTCATAGGGACCCTATATCACATCACGCAATCGCCGGCCCCGCCGATTGTTTCGGGAAGACACCGGCGCGGCTCAGCATCCCAGGGACATCGCGGCCCATGACGCCGGCGAGCCACCTCGCCGATGCGATCAGACTGTCGAGATCCAGGCCCGTCCGATACCCGGATCGTTCGAGCATGTAGGCCACATCCTCGGTGGGAACATTGCCCGTGGCGCGCGGCGCAAACGGACAGCCGCCGATCCCTCCCAGCGATGCGTCCACAATTTGGGCGCCGGCGTGCAGCGCCGCCCACACATTGGCGAGCCCGGTGTTGCGTGTGTTGTGAAAGTGCACGCGCACCGGCAGTGGCCTGATCGCGGCCGCCACCCTCTCGACCAGCGCCGACACCTCTCCCGGGCTCGCCACCCCAATGGTATCTGCGATGGCGATTTCCACGGGCCCTGAGGCCGCCGCGAGTCGCGCCATTTCCACCACGCGCGACGGATCAACTTCGCCGTCGAAGGGGCAACCGAACGCCGTCGAGATGGTTATTTGCGCCGGATGCGCCTGCCCGCGCGCCAGCCGCACGACCTCGCAACACATGGCGAGCGATGCGTCCGACGTCATGCCTTGATTACGGAGCGCAAAGCCATCGGAGGCAGCGCACACCGCACCCAACTCATCCATGCCTGCTTCGAGGGCGCGCAACGCACCGCGTTTGTTGAGCACCAAGCCGATGAAAGTGACCCCCGCACGCCGCGGTAGTCCCGCCGCCACGGCTTCGGCATCCGCCATCTGCGGCACCAGTTTGGGATTCACGAAACTGGCGGCCTCGACACGCCGCGCGCCGGCGTCAATCACCCGGCCGAGGAACTCGAGCTTTTGCGAGGTGGTGAACAGCACGGACTCATTCTGTAGACCGTCGCGGGGCCCGACCTCGACTATCTGTACATTCGCCATAATATACTCTTATATTTCCGATACTTATATGACTAACATCATGTTATTTGGAGTTCCACACAGCGTCCATGTTCAGGGTACTCCGTATCCGCCGCCGCCCGGTGTGCTGACGACGAACACATCGCCCGGTTGCATCTCGACCTGTGCAATATGCTCGAGGCGTTCGACTCGCCCATCCGCACGCTCCACCCAATTCTCTCCCGTAGCGCCCGCCTCACCGCCGCCTAAACCGAATGCGCCGTGGCGACGGCCGTTGCTCAAAATGGATGCCGTCATGGCTTCGAGAAATCGGACCCGCCGCACCCCGCCGTCGCCGCCGCGCCAATGGCCCATACCGCCCGAACCCGTCCGAATCTCATAAGAATCCAAGCGCACCGGGAAGCGCAATTCCAGGACCTCAGGGTCGGTCAACCGCGAATTCGTCATATGGGTTTGGACCACGCTCACGCCGGCAAATTCGGGGCCTGCGCCGGAACCCCCGGCGATGGTTTCGTAATATTGATACTGCGAGTTGCCGAAGGTGAAATTATTCATGGTGCACTGGCTCGCGGCCATGACGCCCAGAGCGCCGAAAAGGGCATTCGTGACGCAGGTCGAGGTCTCGACATTGCCGGCAACCACGGCGGCCGGCGGCTTGGGATTCAGCATGCAGGCCTCGGGCAGAATTATCTGCAGGGGCTTAAGACAGCCTGCGTTCAGCGGAATGTCATCATCCACCAAGGTGCGAAACACGTACAGCACCGCGGCCGTGGTGATGGCGCGCGGCGCATTGAAATTGTTCGGCAACTGCGCGCTGGTGCCGCTGAAATCGATACAGGCGCTGCGCTGTGCCGCGTCGACCCGCACGCTCATGTGAATCTGCGCGCCATTGTCCAGCGGCAACGTGAACTCGCCGTCCTTGAGCGCGGTGATGACCCGGCGCACCGACTCCTCGGCGTTATCTTGCACATGCCGCATGTACGCCGTGACGACGCCGCGGCCATGCTGCGCGACCGCCGCCTTGAGTTCCAAGGCGCCCTTTTCGTTCGCCGCGATTTGCGCACGCAGATCGGCGAGATTCTGCGCGGGATTGCGCGACGGATAGGGTCCGCTCGCCAGTAAGGCGCGCAACGCGTCTTCGCGAAAGCTGCCATGCCCGATGAGCTTGAAATTGTCGATCAACACACCTTCTTCGGCGATGTTGGTTGAGAAAGGGGGCATCGATCCGGGCGTCGTGCCGCCGATGTCCGCGTGATGCCCGCGCGAAGCCACGAAGAAGCTCGGCGTCACCGGTTCGCCATCCAGGTAAACCGGCGTCACGACGGTTACATCCGGCAGATGCGTGCCGCCATGATAAGGATCGTTCAGTACATATACATCGCCGCGCTGCATGCGCGGATTGCCGGCGATGACGGTGCGAATCAACTCGCTCATCGAGCCCAAGTGCACGGGCATGTGCGGAGCATTGGCGATCAACGAGCCGTCTGCGTCGAACACGGCGCAGCTGAAATCCAAGCGCTCCTTGATGTTCACGGAGCAGGCCGTGTTCTGCAGGCGCAACCCCATCTGCTCGGCAATGTTCATGAACACATTGTTGAATAGTTCGAGCCGCACGGGGTCGACCTCAGTGCCCGCCGCGCGCAGTGTGGCCCGCGCGCGATGGCGCTGTAATTCGATGCAGCCCTCGGCCGACACCGAGGCGCGCCACCCCGGTTCAACGACGGTGGTCGAGTTACGCTCGGCGAGAATGGCCGGACCGTCGATGCTGGCACCGGCACGCAGCGCCTCGAGCCGATACAGCCGCGCTTCTCGGCGGCCGGCAGCCTCTTCGTCCGCAAGGCAGTACATGCTCACCCTGGCATCCTCGCGCGGCTGGTAGCTCGCGGCGGGGAGCGACGCGGGCGCCGTGCAACGTGCCGCCGCCGTGGCGACCCCGGGAGCGACGCACTCGACCGACACGGACTCGATCACCAAGGTATCCGTCGGCATGAGAAAGGCGAAGCGCCGGCGATAGGCCTGCTCGAAGGCGGCGCGAATCGTGGCCGGAGCCGCGCCCGCCGCGCTCTGCGGGGGCAGCTCACAGGCCAGTGTCGTGTCGGTGCCCTGGTAGCGGACATGCACGCGCGCCACGCTGCGCAGCGCCGCTGCACCCGACGCAATGCCTCTCAAAGCGCCCGCTCCCCAGCCTTGAGCTTCGAGCGCGTCCGCTGCAGCGGACTTCAGTTGCTCCGCCAGTTGCCGCGCGACCTCCAGCCCGCGCTCATCCAATTCCCGCTCGACCGCAACATCGCCCATCACGATTTGATCGGCGAGACCCATGCCGTACGCGGAGAGCACCCCAGCCAGCGGATGAATGAACACCCGCGTCATGCCTAACGCGTCGGCCACCTGGCAGGCATGCTGTCCGCCCGCACCGCCGAAGCATTGCAGCGTATAGCCGCTGACATCGTAGCCGCGCATCACGGAGATACGCTTCACGGCATTGGCCATGCTGCCCACGGCAATTTGCAACGCGCCGCCCGCGACTTGTTCAGGCCCGATGGCCACGCCGGTGGTGGCCGTCAGTCGCAGCGCCAATTCACTGAAGCGGCTTACCACTATGTCGCCATCCAACGAGTCCTCGGCAAGCGGACCGAATACTTTTGGGAAAAAGGCCGGCTGAATGCGCCCAAGCAGTACGTTCGCGTCGGTGATGGTGAGCGGGCCGCCGCGCCGATAGCTCGCCGGCCCAGGGACGGCACCGGCGGATTCCGGGCCCACCCGCAGCCGCGCACCGTCGAAGCGAATGATGGAGCCGCCGCCGGCGGCAATGCTGTGAATGCTCATCATGGGCGCGCGCACCCGCACGCCCCCGACTTCGGTGTCGAACGCACGCTCATATTCGCCTGCAAAATGGCTTACATCGGTGGAGGTACCGCCCATGTCGAACCCGATGAGCTTGCAGTGGCCGGCTGCCTGCGCGGTGCGCACCATGCCCACGATGCCTCCCGCCGGCCCGGACAATATTGCGTCCTTGCCTTGAAAGTGATGCGCGCGAGTCAGACCGCCCGAACTCTGCATGAAAAAAAGCGGCACGCCTGGCATCAAGCCGGCCACCCCCTCCACGTAGCGGCGCAGTATCGGCGATAGATAGGCGTCCACCACCGTGGTATCGCCGCGCGGCACCAGCTTCATCAGCGGACTGGCGCGGTGCGACATCGAAATCTGCGTAAAGCCGATGTGCCGCGCTGCGCGTTCGGCGGCAAGCTCGTGTTGCACGTAGCGATAGCCGTGCATGAACACGATGGCGCAGGAACGCAGCCCAGCGTCGAATGCCGCTTGCAGCCCCGCGATGAGTAGCGGCTCGTTCAGCGTCTCGATCATCTCGCCGCGCGCTCCCACTCTCTCTGCTGCCTCGAGCACCCGTTCGTACAACAATTCAGGCAGTACGATGCGGCGATCGAATAACCGCGGCCTCGCTTGAGTCGCGATTCGCAGCGCATCGCGGAAACCGCGGGTGATGACCAGGAGCGTGCGCTCGCCCTTGCGCTCCAGCAGTGCGTTGGTCGCGACTGTCGTACCCATCTTCACGCAGGCGACCTTCTCGGCCGTGATCAGTTCGCCGGGCTTCAGACCCAGCAGGCGCCGGATGCCTTCCACTGCCGCATCGGTGTACTGTGATGGATTCTCCGACAGCAGCTTGTGCGTATGCAGTGTACCGTCCGGCGCGCAGCCGACGATGTCGGTAAACGTGCCCCCCCGATCGATCCAGAACTGCCAGCGCGGCATGCCTGCACTACTCAGACGGAGTCCTGCGCCAGAGCGGCGTCGACGCTCAGCACCCGGCCGCGCGTCTCGGGCAGAGCCCAGGCCGACACCACCACCAACGCATAGGCTCCCACAGTCACCGCGCCTATCGATTGGCCCAGCGGCACGTGCGTGCTCCACGCACCGATCAGTGCCGGTCCGGCGGCGCCGAACGCGCGGCCGGCGCTGTAGCAAAATCCCTGACCCGAACCGCGCACCGTGCCCGGAAACAATTCCGCAAAGCAGGCACCCATGCCGGAGAAAATTCCCAGCACGAAAAAACCCAGCGCGAAGCCGATCAACAGCATGCCGCCGCTCACAGGCATATGGGTATAGAGCAGAACCAGCAGCGCGCCACAATAGGCAAAGACGATGAACCCGCGCCGCCGGCCCACGGCGTCGGATAGCCATGCGCTCGCCAGGTAGCCGCCCAACGAGCCCACGATGAGCATGAGCAGGTACCCTGTTCGCCCCGTCACCGACAAATGGCGCTCAGTTTCCAGGAACGTCGGCAGCCACGTCGTGACCGAGTAGTAGGCGGTGAGCATTCCGGTCGAGAGCAGCGTCGCCAATACCGTATTACGCAGCAGCGGCGGCCGGAAAATATTCAGAAACTCGACGGCGCCGCTATCGCGGACCGCGCCGGCGGCCATTGCGGCGCGCGCGCTGCTGCTTTTGCGCACGCATTTCGATATAGGTCGCCGGTTCGCGCACATTGCGGCGGATGTAGATGACCAGCAGTGCCGGCAGAATGCCCACCCAGAACAGCACCTTCCAGCCCAGCTCAGGCGGCAGCAGCACGCTCACCGCCCAAAAGCTTAAGGCCGCCGCCGCCCAGCCCACTGACCAACTGCTCTGCACGATGCCCGCGGCCATACCGCGGTACCGCGCCTCGACGGTCTCCGCCACCAACACCGACCCCACGGTCCATTCGCCGCCAAAACCGAAGCCCTGCATACCGCGCGTGAACAAAAGCTCCCCATAGGAGTGAGTGAAACCACTCAAAAAAGTGAACGCCGCGTACCACAGCACCGTCAATTGCAGAATGCGTACGCGGCCATAGCGGTCCGCCAGAACGCCGGCGCCCCAGCCGCCGACGGCCGATGCAAACAGTGTGGCGCTGGCGATGTATCCGGCTTCGGGCTTGCTCATCCCCCACAGCGCCAGCAGAGTCGGGATGATGAAGGTGTAGGCCATGAGATCGAAGCCGTCCAAGCCATAGCCGGCGTACGCGGCAAGCATGGCGCGGCGCTCATTCACGGAAGTCCTCTGCAGCCACATGCGAAATCTCCCTAAAGAGTGCCGTCTTCTCGGGTCCTGAGGCGCAAGCTGTCCCAGCTGGCATCGGCGGTCCAGCCCCCGTCGACAGGCAAGCTCACCCCGTTGATGAATGCGCTGCGCTCCCCATCCAGCAAAAAGCCGATGGCCTCGGCCACATCCGCCACCTTCGCAAAGCGCGCCATGGGTACGCGATTGACGATGTCGGCATCCGAATACGCGCCGCTGCCTTGGTCCGTGACATCCATCTCGGTCTTGATCCATCCCGGGCATACGGCATTGACGCGCACGCCGCGTCCGCCCCACTCCGCCGCCAGAGTCTTGGTCAAACCAATCAGGCCATGCTTGGATGAATTGTAGGCGCTGCGATGACTGACGCCGGCTAGACCCGCGACCGATGCCACGTTCACGATACTGCCGCGGCCTCTTTCCAGCATTTGCATGCCCAAGTGCCGGCACAATAAAAACGGCCCGAATAGATTAATGTTCATGACGCGCTGCCACTGCGCGGCCGTCGTTTGCTCCGCGGGCGCAATGAGACTGACGCCGGCATTGTTTACCAAGCCATCCGCGGCGCCGTATTCGCGCGCGATCCAGTGCGCCAATTGCTGCACGAAGGGTTCGGAGGAGACATCGCCCGACAGTCCCGCGACCTGTGCGCCCGCGCTGCGCAGCCGGTCCACTTGTTCGTCTACCGGTTGCAAGTCCAACAGAATCACCCGGCAATCGCGCTGCGCCAGCATCGTGGCCGTCGCAAGGCCGACGCCTTGCGCAGCGCCCGTCACTACTATGGTTCTCAACTATGTTCTCCTGCACCCAGCGCGCCGGGGGTCTTCCCCACGGCCACCCCCAGCCAGGCGATGGCACTCGCGACCGCGGAGCCCGCCCCAATCAGGAAGGCCAGGCGCCACAAATGCTCACCCGACAGATAGGCGATGATGGGGATGCCGATGATGCCGCCCAAATTGCCGCCGGTATTCATTACGCCGCTCACCGCCATGGTGTCACCGCCCCCCACCATCATGGCACCTCCCCAATAGGCACCTTCATTCAGCTCCACCGCCGCGAAACAAGTGGCGAGCCCCGCCACCGCCCAATAGGGATTGGCCGTACTGACCGAAAACATCAGCAGTGCCGCGACCGTGGGCATGGCGATCATGGGCAGCAATCGATAGCCCCAGCGGTTGCCGAATCGCAGACACAGAGCGCTGGTAATGACACCGCCGACGCCGGCGCCCAAGGCCGAGGCCAGCGGCGGGGTGCTTGCCAGCCAACCGCTCTCCAGCACTGAAAAATGCCGCTCCTGCACCAGGTATAGAAAAACCCAATTGGATAGCAAGTAGAAGCTGTAGTTGAAGCACAGATACGAGAGTGCCAGCATCAGCACGCTGCGGTCGCGAAGAATGTTCAATAGCTGCTTGATGCCGATGTTGCTGTCGACCATCGGCGCGACCTTCACGCCGATGGTCGACAGTTCCTGAGGGGTGACCGCCGGATGCTCGCGCGGTGAATTTCGTGCATACCAGGCCC
>JANXZQ010000089.1 GCA_025355445.1 Gammaproteobacteria bacterium | reverse complement strand
CCGCCAATCCAGCCCAGTACAACTGCGGCTTGCCGCTGAATGGCCCACCTCCGCCCGTCTACGTGACCGCACAGCCCAGTTTCAAGCCCGACTCGGTGTGGAGTTTCGAACTGGGTGAAAAGGCGAGGTTCAACGACCAGCGTTTCTCGCTGAATGCCGACGTCTACTACATCAAGTGGCACGATATCCAGCAGGTGCTGTCGCTGAGCTGCGGCTTTCCCTATAACACCAACGCGGGCGATGCGCGGGCCTACGGCCCAGAGGTCGAGTTCGAGGCGCGCATGACCGACGCGCTGACGCTCAGCCTGTCCGGCACGATCCCCAAGGCGGAAATCAACAAACCGACCACTGAGGCGAGAAATTCGGGCATAACGCCAGGTACCCGGGTCATCAACGTGCCCAGTTACACCGCCAGCGCGTCGCTCAATTTCGCACACGCGCTGACCGACTCGATCAGGGGCAACTTCTACGTCGCGTACACCATGAACGGCGATACCGCGGACCAGGCTGCCTACCGCCAGGTTCTGCCCAGCCATAGCAACCTCGATGCCCGGTACTCGGTCAGTGGCAAATCCTGGACGGCGGCGCTGTTTGGCACCAACTTGACGGATGAATTCGCGGCCCTGACGATCAACAACACTGTTTTTGCCTGGCAGACTTACGCCATCACCCGCGTATCGACCAACCAGCCGCGCACAATCGGGCTTGATTTGCAGTACCGGTTCTAGGCGTTCGAACTCAAGGATGGGTTCCGGTGTGGCGCCGGACAGTGGCATTGGGGAGTGTCAATGAGTGACGCCAACAACGCGCAGATTGAACGCGACGCAGCCCAGCTGCGTTCGCTCGGCTACGTCTCGCACTTCGATCGCAGCATTTCGATCTGGGAAAATTTCGCGCTCGGCTTCACCTACCTGTCGCCGGTGGTCGGCGTGTATACAATATTTGCGACCACCTTCAAGGCCGGCGGGCCACCCATGTGGTGGACGTATCTGTTCGTCGGTCTGGGGCAGCTGCTGGTTTGCCTGGTGTTCGGGGAGATCGTCTCGCAGTTCCCGATCTCGGGGGGGATCTATCCCTGGGCACGACGCCTGTTCGGCAAGCGCTGGGCCTGGATGGCCGGGTGGCTGTACGGCTGGGCGTTGTTCGTCACGCTCGCTGCGATCGCGACCGGGGCTGCGCCGTTCATCGCGCAACTGATTGCCATCAAGGGCACGCCGGCCCACCTGACGGCGATCGCGCTTGTCCTGATCGCCATCACGACCTTGTTGAATCTGAGCGGCACGCGACTGCTGGCACGCGTGGCGATGTTCGGCTTCATCTGCGAGCTGATCGGCGCAATAGCCGTGGGCAGCTACCTGCTGATCTTTGCCCGGCATCAGCCTTTCAGTTCGCTGATCGACACGGCGAACCTCCACGTGCACGGCAGTTACCTGCCGGCTTTCCTCGCCTCAGCGCTGGGCGCGATGTTCTGTTACTACGGCTTCGAGGCCTGCGGCGATGTCGCGGAAGAGACGCCGGACGCGGGCCGGACGATCCCGAAGTCCATGCGGTTGACAATCTATGTTGGTGGCGTCGCCGCCCTGTGGGTGTGCCTCGGCCTGGTGCTGGCGGTTCCGGACGTTGGCGCGGTCATGTCAGGTCAGGACAAGGATCCGGTCGTGACCATACTCAACACGGCAATGGGCGAGACAGGTCTGCGGATCGTGATTGCGATCGTCACGGTCTCGTTCATCTCGGCACTGATCAGCCTCCAGGCGGCGGCCAGTCGCCTGCTGTTCGCCTACGCGCGCGACGAGATGATCGTCGGCAGCAAATACCTTCGGCACCTGTCACCCGGCCGGCACATTCCGGCCAAGGCGTTGCTGGTCGCAGGTGCCGTGCCGGCGCTGATCGCCATCTCGGCGCAGTGGCTCGAGAATGCCATCGCGACGATCATCAGCTTTGCATCGGTCGGCATCTACATTGCCTTTCAGATGATTGTCGTGGCCGCGCTGGTCGCCCGCGCCCGCGGCTGGCGCCCCACCGGATCGTTCACGCTCGGCGCGTTGGGCTGGCCAGTAAACATCGCCGCACTGGCCTACGGCCTTGGCGCCATCGTCAATATGTCCTGGCCGCGCAGCCCCGACAGCCCGTGGTTCGCCAACTACGGCGTCATCGTCACCTCGCTCGGCGTGATCGCACTCGGCATCCTCTACATGATGCTCTGGCGGCCCTATGATCGCGGCCGCGCACCGTCCGGCGACGCACACCGCCAGCAGGCGGCACTGGGCGAGCCGATCATCGACTGAAACGTTTAACCTGGAGGGCTGATCATGAAGCACTTAATGCAGATCGCGACCGCGGCGCTGGCGACACTGGTGGCGTATCCGGCGCTCGCAGCTGAACGCCTGCAACTCGTCGAGCATCCGTCCAACGAAACCACCGTGGATCTCGGCGCGAATGGCGACTCGGTCGGCGACCTGCTGACTTTTGCCAACCCGGTGTTTGACGCGGCGAACAGGCAGCAGGTTGGCACGGATCAGGGTTTCTGTGTCCGCGTGATCGTCGGCAAGAGCTGGGAATGCATTTGGACGATGATTCTCAAGGACGGGTTGATCACCGTCGAGGGACCGTTTGCCGACAGCGGCGACTCGCTGTTCGTCGTCACCGGCGGCACCGGGAAATACGCCGGCGCCAAGGGACAGTTGAAGCTGCACACACGCCCGGGCAAACCTGACTCGTACGACTTCACTTACGATCTTCTCTAGGGGTAGGGTCCTGCGGTGGCATCGCCGCCCTTCTACGCGAGAATATCATCGACCGTGCGGGTGTGGATCTCGCCCGGACACACTGATTTCACGCGGATCCTGACCATGGCGAA
>JANXZQ010000072.1 GCA_025355445.1 Gammaproteobacteria bacterium | reverse complement strand
CGCCAGAAATGCCCGCAACCTGCTTTTCAACGCCATTCCGAGCAGGCGCCTGAGATCGGCGCCGAAGGCGCGCACCACGCCGCTGTGGACCATGTGCAGACCCCAGAGCAGCAGTGCGACTCCGCCCATCAGGTCAAGAACGACGGTACTGCCCATGGGCCGACGCTATCCTTCGCCCGCCGGTTCGTCAGCGCGGTCGACGCTCACTCGCGCGGCTACCATCACCACGGCAGTGAATAAGTCTTCGTATTGCAATAACTCTTCATCGCTTCCTGCACCCCTTCCTTGTAGCCCAGTCCCGAGTCCTTGATGCCGCCGAAGGGCGTCATCTCGAGACGGTAGCCCGGCACCTCGCGCACATTGACGCTGCCCATCTGCAGCTCCCGGACAAAATGCGTAATCAGATCGATGCGGTTGGTGCACAGCGACGACGATAAGCCGTAGGCGGTTCCGTTCGCGATACTGATGGCCTCCTCGACGGTCTTGAAGCGAATCACCGGCGAAACCGGTCCGAAGGTCTCCTCACGCACGACGGTCATATCGGGGGTCACCTGGTCGAGCACCGTCGGCGAATACAGCGCGCCGCGACGTACATTGCCGTACAGCAGCCGGGCGCCGCCCGCCACGGCCTCGTTCACTACTGTCTCGAAACGCCGGGCCGACGCCTCATCGATCACCGTGCCCATATCCACCGTGGGATCGAAGGGATCGCCGTACTTGACGGCGCGCGTCTTCTCGACCAGGAGTTCAACGAAACGGTCGGCCACGCTCTCCTGAACCAGCATGCGCTTGACCGCAGTGCAACGCTGACCCGAATTGCGGTAGGAGCCGCTGGCCGCCAGCGTCGCCGCTTCCTCGACATCCGCGTCCTCGAGCACAATGATGGGATCGTTGCCGCCGAGCTCCAGCACCTGGCGCTTGTACACGGCCTTGGCGGCGATGTGCTTGCCCACCGACACACCGCCCGTGAAAGTCACGAGATCGACATCCGCACTCGTCAGCAGTTCATCGGCGATCTCGGCCGGGTCGCCTGTCAGCACCGACAACATCGGCGGCGGCAGCCCGGCCTCGTAGAGAATGTCCGCGAGCGCATAGGCCGTGAGCGGGGTCTTTTCGCTGGGCTTGAGCACCATGCGATTGTTGGTGGCCACCGCGGGAGCCACTTTGTGTATGACTTGATTCAGCGGATGGTTGAAAGGAGTGATCGCTGTGATGACGCCCTGCAGCGGCTCGCGCAGGGTGTAGACCTTGCGGTTTTTGCCATGCGCAGTGAGATCGCACGAAAACACCTGGCCGTCGTCGACCAGAGCCAGATTGGCGGCAAACAACAGCACATCCGAGGCGCGCCCCACCTCGTACTGCGAGTCCTTCAGACACAGACCCGACTCGAGCGTGATCAGACGCGCAAGGTCGTTACGCCTCGATGCAATAATGGCCCCCGCCTTCATCAGAATCTCGTAGCGGCCGTGGCGCGTGAGCGGCGAGCGGAAGTTGCGCGCGGTCTTGAGCGCCTGCCGCACATCGAGCACGGTGGCCTTGGGGACCGTGCCGATCAGTTCCCCATCATAGGGGTGGCGCACCTCGATGACCCGGTCGCGCAACACCTTCTCACCGGCGATGCGCAGCGATTCTCGAATCAGCGGACGAGATGCAGAAGAAGCGGCGCTGGCGGTCATCGGTCACCTACGAGGGTCGAGCAGCGAGATTCAGCCCAAGGTCAAACGCATCGAAGTTGCGCCAGCGGCGGGCGCCGGGCGGCCGGTCGAGCAGGCGGTTCACCAGCAACGGCACTTTCTGCTCCGACGTGCCGCCGTGCGAGCGCAGCGGAACGTCCAGCCCGGATAGGTCGTGCCGATCGCGGCTGGTGCCAATGACGGTGTCGCGGACCGAGACGACCACCAGGTCGCCGATGCGGTCGGCCGGCAATTCGAATTTTTCGGCGGCTTCGGCCCGCGTCAGCACCGATTCGATCCCCGGAAGCTGCGCGATCCGCGCCGCCAGCGCGCGCGGCTCTTGCGACGCGGGTAGGTACACCAGCGCAAAGGATCCGAGCGCGCCGTGGTGCACGACATACGGATCGGTGATCGGCAATATCACCCGCGTCACGTCCTTTCCCAGCCAGCCGTCTAAAGCGTCCTGCAGATAAATCACTCTGGGCTGTCCGTCGGCGCCGTGCTTGGCGTTCATGCCGTGATCCGCGGTGACGACGATGGTCGCGCCGAGCGCCTCGAGGCGCGCGAGATTCCGGTCCATCATTGCGTAGAAGTCATTGGCCGTCGATGTGCCGGGGGCCGCCTTGTGCTGGATGTAGTCGGTGGTCGACAAGTACATGATGTCAGGCCGTTCCCGCTCCATCAGCTTGACGCCCGCGACAAAGACGAACTCCGACAGCTCGGCGCTGTATACGGAAGGCAGCGGCATGCCCACCCTGGCAAGTACATTCTCGATGCCGTTCTCAACCAAGCTCACTTGATCGGCCTTTTCAGAGGAGAAACAGATGCCCCGCATCTGGTGACCCAAGAGCTTGCGCAATTTGTCCTTGGCCGTAATCACCGCGACTTTTGCGCCGGCCGCGGAAAACGCCGCCAGAATCGTCCCGGCACGCAGCAGCCGCGGATCGTTCATCATGACTTCTTCGCCGCTTTCCGGATCGAAGAAATAATTGCCGCAGATGCCGTGCACCGCGGGCGGCACGCCGGTCACGATCGACAGATTGTTGGGATTGGTGAAGCTCGGTATGACGCAGTCGGCAATGAACGCGGTGCCGGCGCCGGCCAGCAACCTGGAAAAAAACGGCGCCACCCCGGCAGCCACGGCCGCAGTGACGTACTCGAACTCGCAGCCGTCGACACAGACGACGACCAGCGGCGCATCCATCCATTGGTAGGTTCTGCCGTTGACGGTCAGGTTGGTTGGCATTGCTAGGTTGGTTGGCATTGCTACTCCGGCGAAGCGGCCGCCGCCTTGTGCATTCGAGCGCGGCTCTCGGCCGCGTGCTGACGCAGCAGGCGCCCTGCCCTTGCCGAGTCGCGCGCGGCGATGGCCTCGATGACCGCTCTATGCTCGGTGTTGGAAACCGCGAAGCCGCCACCGTCCTGCAGGCCGCGCAGGCGGAATAGAAGCAACCCCTTGGTCAGCAGCCGGTAACTTTCTGTCAAGCGGGCATTGCCCGCAAAGTCGACCAGCATGTCGTGAAATTTTAAATTCAGAGCATGGTAAGCCTTGACGTCCTGCACGCGGGTGGCCTCATCCATTTCCGCCACTACGGATTTAAGGTCACGAAGCTGCTCCTTGGATGCGCGTTCGGCCACTCGCTGCCCGATCAATTGGTCGAGCGCTTCGCGCATGTCGTAGATTTCATCGGCTTCGGAGACTGAGATTTCCCGCACGAATACCCCGCGGTTCTTCTCCGAGCGCACCAGTCGCGACTCCTCGAGCGCTCGCAGCGCCTCGCGGATGGGACCGCGACTAGTGCCGAATCGGGACGCGAGCCCGCTCTCGTTGACATGTTGGCCGACGGCGAGCTCACCGCGCAGAATGAGTTGCTCGATCTCGACCTGAACGAGCGCCGGCAGAGAACTCGACTGCACCAATTGAAGTACCGTGGGGACGGCAGCTGCCATCGAAAACCTCTGCTGCTGGGTAACGGAAGCCTAGCACTATTGCAGATTGTTGACAATCTGCAATAGACAATGGCGTCGGCTTTGCGGCTAGGCGCGATAATTAACGAGTGCGTCGCCGAGGGCTTCTTTGAGCGGCCCCAACCAGGCGTCGTAGTTCCGCCATTGGTCCAGGCCGTCACGAAATATCGGCTGCCGCACCTGTTCGGAACTTGCCGTCCGGATGCTGCGCTCGGTGCGATGGAACTCCAGGCATGCCGGTTCGAAGGGCAGCTCGCAGTACTCGAGGAGGCGCCTCACGCTGCTCTCGAGATCGTTCACCACATCCTCGTGATACACGCGCAGCACCCTGCCCGGCAGCGCCGCGTCCCAATGTTCCATGAGCTCGAGGTAAGTGCGGTAGTAGCGGGCGATGTCATCCACGCTGTAGGCGAATTCCTGGCCGCGCGCATACAACTGCTTGAGATTGCCGAAGCAGCACGCCATGGGTTCGCGACGCGCGTCGATGATCTTCGCGTTCGGCAGCATCAGGTGGATGAGCCCGATGTGCCGGAAGTTGTTCGGCATCTTGTCGATGAAGTACGGCTTACCGGTGCGGTAGATCCACGTATCCGCAAGATATTTCTCGCCGAGAGCGCGCAGTTCGTCCGGCGGCATCGTCGCCAGGCACCCAGGATAGCGCGGGTTGTTCAAGTCGGGGTTATAGCCCTGCAAGTCGAGGACCGCCCGCGGTACGTTCGCCAATTCCTGCGTTCCCTCGACCTGCGAGTGCGATGCGAGGATCTGCTCGAGCAGCGTAGAACCGGCACGCGGCATGCCGAGGATGAATATAGGCTCGCGGCTGGCCGCGCCGTAGCCTGCTCGTTCGGCGAAGAATTCGCGGGTGCATATCCGCTTCTGGTTCGCGGTGTTCTGTTCCAGCAACTCCGCGCGATAGCGGCTTTCAGCGCGCTTCATGGCATTGCCGCGTTCATAGAAACGATAGGACTGCTTGTAGGCCTTGCGGTCTTCGTGAGCCTTCCCGAGCGCGAAGCACAGGTGGTATCGGTCATTCAGCGCCGTGGCGGGATCCGCCTCGGCCACCTCCAGCCGCGCGAGTTCCTCCGCGGAGAATTGGTAGGTCTTGAGATTGGCCAAGCTCCAGTACGCGTCACCGAAATTCGGCCGCACTGCGATCGCCTTTTGGTACTCCGCGATCGACTCCGCGCGGCGTCCGAGCGTCTTCAGCGAATGGGCGATGGACAGATGCAGGTCGGCCGCCAGGCCGGACTGCGGGTTCGTGTCGGCAAGCACGGTGGCGAAGCCCTGAAGCCCGCCTTCATGGTCGCCGAGCCCCACGGCCGCGGTAGCCCGCAGGGTGCGGTAGTCGATGTTCTTCGGATCGATCGCCAATAGTCCGTCTAGTTGGGCAATCGCCTCGGCGTGCTTGTGGCGGTCGAGCAGAACGCAGGCGTAGTCGCGCCGCAATTCGATGTAGTCCGGGGCCATCTGCAGGGCGGCGGCCAACAACACTTCGGCGTCATCGAGCACTTCGCGCGCCACGCCGATGCGGGCGAGCAACCGCATCCCCTCGACATGATCGCCGTTGCGCAGCAAGAACGCGCGGATGAGATTTTCGGCGGCCGAAAGGTCGCCTTCGCAGAATAATCCGGTGGCCGTGATGACGTCGGGCGGAACCGACTTCAGTTTTGCCGCGTGCGCGGCGGCCGTGCGCCGGTGATCTTCATCACCGACCATCTTGTACAGCCTCTCGAGCATGTTCCAGGTATCGGGCAAAGCGGGATTGATGGCGACCGCCTGCTCGTATGCCTGAATGGCGCGCGGCGCGTCCTTGAGCGCCACGTAGCAATGACCGCGTTCCTGATAGAGACGGCTGGCGCGCGGATGGTGACGCTCCATATTTGCGAGCGTGTCGAGCGCAGCCCCCGCCTGCCCGGCATGCCGTTGTCCGAGGGCGAGCAAGTACAGCACATCGCGGTTTTCAGGAACCAGCGCGAGTAACGGCGCCGCAGCGGCCACCGCCTCGCCAAAGCGGTGAGCCTGCACCAGGCCGCGGATCCTCTGCACCTCGAGTTCCACGCTCAACGGCGCGGCCGGCGGCTGCGAGGTCACGGTCATGGGCTCATCCGGCGCTACAAACAAGGGCGGACTCTACTGTCCGCCCCCGGATTGTACCGGAACCCCTGTTAAAACTTGAAGCCGATCTTCACGCCCAACACCCGCGGACGCAGCGGATATTCCGCCTTGATGTCCTGGCCGGAGGTGGTGAATGTGCTCGCATTCGAGTTTGACAGATTCTGGCCATAGGCCAAGAGATCCCATGCACCCTTCGACAGACCAATCGATGCGTCGTAGGTGTTGTAGCCCGGCATGGTGTAACGCAACCAGGTCGTGGTGGGGATGGTTACGTTGTCACCCGACGTGAAACTGCTCGGCTGATTGCTCATCTCGCCTGTATGGGTCGTACCAACTTGAGCGAACGCCTTGAAGTCATTGAAGGTCCAGTCATAGCGCGCGCGCAAGTTGTATTGCAGCTTGGGCGAGAACGCCGGGGTGGAGCCGAGAG
This sequence comes from Gammaproteobacteria bacterium, assembly GCA_025355445.1. Classification (GTDB taxonomy): domain Bacteria; phylum Pseudomonadota; class Gammaproteobacteria; order Steroidobacterales; family Steroidobacteraceae; genus Bog-1198. Next base: position 2,709 of record JANXZQ010000072.1, on the reverse strand, counting down.
CTCCCAGCGCATTTTGGATGGGGACGTTGTGGTCGCCCGACCTCACCTGCGTGATACAGGCGCCTGCCGCTGTCGGATTAGTCGGCGTGATCGGCGTGACGCCCGATGACCGGATGCACGGCGAGGTCACCTGTTCGGAATTGTTGTACGACCCGTTGGCCGACAGCGTCAGGTTGTCGGTCGCCTTGAACGCAAGCTGCAGCTCCGCGCCCTTGATGCGGTAATTGGGCCCCGTCAGCCCGAAGGTGGTATTGCCATACACCGGCGGGTTGTAAATCAATGTCTGCACGTTCTCCCAATCCATCTTGTAGGCAGAGACATTGATCAGCACGCGATGCTCGAAGAACTCCGATTTGAAGCCGATTTCGTTGTTGAGCAGCGAATCAGGTGCTTCGCTCAGAGGCTTGGTGAACTGGTTGGGCTTGTTGTCGCCGGCACCTTTGATGACTCCATTCGGCAGCGGCACGCCGTTGGCGTCCACCCACACCGGCGTCTTGCCCCCGGTCAAGCGATTAAACGCCCCAGGGCGATAGCCCTGAGAGTAGGTGTAATAGAGCATCGCGTCCGGCGTTATGTGCCAGGTGAGATTGCCGCGGCTCTTGAACCCCGTGAACGTCCCGTGGTGATCGTCATAATTGATCGGTGTCGCAGTGCAATCGCCGTTCGGTATGTTGACGCATCGCCCGCCGGTACCGTATTGAGAGCCGACTTCCTGCTCGACGTACTTGAAGTAGCGCGTGCCGGCGGTGAAGGTGAGCACCTTCGGGATGAGGTCAAAGTCCCCCGAAACGAACAGCGCAGTTTGTTTGTAGCCGCGCTGCAAGTCCTCGCCGAAAGTTGGTGGTATCGCCGCGCGTAGTCGGGTCGATCGCCGCCTGCACCGGTGTGACGTTTCCCAGGCAGAGCGGTCCACCAGCGAGTGCCGCCGCCAGATTCTCCGGCGTGCAGGACGGGATGGTTTTCTGATTGAAGTTCATATCGTCTTTGATCTGGAAGTCTTCCCAGTATGCCCCGACCAGGCCGCGAAGCCGCAAGTCGTCCGGGGACGATGCCCGAACCTCATGGCTCTGGTGCGTGGTCTTGAAATAATCGTGCCAGCCCATGACGGGCGAGTAACAAGTTGCCGGACCCGCGCCGCCGAAGTTGGAGCCGCCGCCGCCCGTGCACGAATAGTAAAACCCGCCCGCGGTGCGCGTGTAGTTGCTGTAATCCATGTTGGCATCGACGCTGCGCGTCAGATAAGAGCCGGTGTACACAAGCTTGAAATCGCTGATGTTGCCGTTGAGTGTCCAGGCGGTGGTCTGGGACTTATCCTTGTTCCATGCCGGAGAGAAGGAAGTTTCTTCGAGAGGCCCCAGCGCCGTTAATCCCAATCCAAGAGGCATTTGAACCGGCATGCCTTCAGCGTCCAGATACTGGTAGGTCTGTTGAATCAGGGCATTCCAGTTGTCGTTGATCTTGTACAGCGCCGCGAGGCGGAATCCTTCGTAAGTAGTCGGGTTCTGCGCCTTCTCCACCAATGAGTAATTGTTGTACGTATCGAGGTGCGCCGGATAAGAGGAGCTGTAGGCGCTCGGACCACGATCGACGTTCGGATTGCGGGTAAATGTCGTCGGGACATTATCGATATAGCCGCCTCTCTTGTCGACGTATACCACAGCACGCACCGCCAGCGTGTCGCCGATGAGCGGCAGATTGATCGTCACATTCGCGCTGCTATTCGGATCCCCATGAGCCGTGACGCCGAAGCCTCCTTCGGCACGTCCTTCGGTGACATCGAGCTTGGGCTTGTTCGTGATGTAGCGGACCGCGCCGGCTTCAGCGCCGCCGCCGAACAGCGTGCCCTGCGGGCCTTCCAGCACCTCAATCCGTTCCATGTCAACCATGTAAACGTCGAGGTTGCGTCCGGGGAAAGTCAGCGACTGGTCATCGAGGTAGGTCGCGACATTCGGGAATGGATTGATGGATGCCGAGGATTGGCTGCCGGCGAACCCCACCGAAAGACCACGCATGTAGATGTTGCCCTGACCCGGACCGTTCGAGCTGAAGGTGACGTTCGGCAGTAACTTGATCACGTCGTCGAACGTCGTCACGCTCAATTGGCCAAGCGTCTCGCCGGTGATCGCCTGGATGGTGATCGGCACGTTCTGAATCGATTCCGAGCGGCGCTGCGCCGTCACGGTGATCTCCTCGAGTCCCGAGGAGGCGGCGGTGTCGGTGTCGGTCGCCGCGTGCAACGCGCCCGTATATCCGCTCAGCACTGCCGATATGGCGTACGCAAGCTTCTGATTGTTGTTCAAACGTCTCTCCCTGATGAGGAATCAGTGGCAAAAATGATAGGACGCGCAACGACCCCACGAGTCGTCCCGCACAAGCGATCTGAACGGCAATTGTCATCCCAAATCAAGGTCGAGCCCTCACCCATCCCTACTTGGCCCGCGGCGTCCCCGCTGCGTTGCTTTGTACGCAGAACCGATTACATATTTATGAAAGTACTATGACTTAACTGTGACCCACCATTCAAGCGGTTTCCTGCGCGCATGCCGCGGCCACGCAGAAGCCGGTACTTTTCCCGCGGGTCCTGTGCTGCAATGAACCGTCGGATTGTCTTTCGAAGGTTCATTGCGCAATGCAGAAGATTCATGAAGTTGCCCGCTCCGTTGATGTGGTCCTGGAAACGGATGTCTTGGTGGTCGGCAGCGGCCCCGG
>JANXZQ010000040.1 GCA_025355445.1 Gammaproteobacteria bacterium | reverse complement strand
CGTTGGCGGCATGCAGATTTATCGCGCCGAAATGCCGGGCCCGATGAAGGACAGCAAGCTCACGCCGCGCATTGGCCAGACCGCCAAGCTACTGTGGGCGGTGTATGCCGGATTAACTGCAGCGTGCATCGTGTCTTTACGGTTCGCCGGCATGAATTGGTTCGACGCAGTCTGTCATGGATTCTCGGCGCTCGCCCTGGGCGGTTTTTCGACCTACGACGCCAGCATCGGGCACTTCAACTCCTTGCCCATAGAAATGGTGCTGACGGCATTTACCCTCTTGGCCGCACTGAATTTTGCCACTCACTTTCTGGCCTGGAGCCAGCGCGGTGTCTGGGCGTATTTCCGCGACGCGGAGGCCAAAGCGATTTTGGGCGTGCTCGTCGTGAGCTGCATCGGCATATCCTTGTTCCTGTACTTCAAGGGCAGCTATGCCGACTACCCTACGGCACTGCGCCACTCGATTTTCAATGTGGTATCAATTGCCACTGACAGCGGCTTGCACACTCAGGACTATTCGCGCTGGCCGATCTTCGCGCCCATGTGGATGATGTTTTTAAGCTGCATCGTCGCGAGCTCCGGATCGACCGGCGGCGGCATCAAGATGATACGTACCCTGGTGCTCGCCAAGCAGGCGCATCGCGAACTCAATCAACTGGTGCATCCCAACATGGTGCGCCCACTCAAAGTGGGCGGCACCATCATTGCCAATCGCGTGGTGTTCGCGGTGTTGGCTTTCGTTTTCCTCTACTTCATGAGCACGGTGACGCTGATCTTCGTGCAACTGGCCAGCGGCCTCGATTTCATGACCTCGCTGACGTCCATCATTGCGTGCATCAACAACGCCGGGCCCGGCCAGGGCCTGGTGGGCCCCGGCAGCAACTACGGGGTATTGAGCGATTTCCAGACTTGGGTATGTTCTGCGGCCATGCTGCTAGGACGACTGGAGATTTTCACTATATTGGTGCTGTTTACCCCCACTTTATGGAGGAAATAGACCCATTTCGAGTATTTAAATTCTCGCATCTACACAATAATAAATAAGTGGAATTAAGGCGCCGCGCCTTGCCCTCTGAGGTCACTAAAGTGGTATTTCCTGTCCAAAACGACGGATCGGTGCGCATTTCCTGGCCAACGATCAGCGGCTCGGACATTTTCATGATCGCCGTCTGTGGCCCTATTGGCTCGGGAAACGCCGTCCTGATTGCGAAGTCCCTTCAGGCTTCAACGCTTTCCGCCGCACTCCTTACAGCCACCGTCAACGCTTTATGCAGGATCGGGGGGCTATCAAGTGCTTCACGCAAGCCGAGGCTGGGACAGTGTATCGCGCCGATTTTCGGGCACCCGCGGCAACATCCTCCTGGCCGGTGTCGCGGGCGCCGTAGGATTGATAATTTTGGCCACGGCCGTGAATCAAGTCCTTACCAAGTTGGTCGTCGCCGTAGTGGCGCCGCTGGCCGAAGAACTCATGCTTCGCGGCTTGCTGCTGGACTGGCTGCGGCAAAAAATGCCCGTCGTGCCCGCGGCCGTGACCATAAGCCTGTTCTTTGCGCTGCTGCACAATAACGGCTTGCGCAGCGGGGCCACCGGTTGGCTGGTGTTCGGCGATCGATTTCTACTCGGAATGGCAACATCGTTCTTGGCTCTGCGTTACAAAACGCTGCGTCCGGGCTTTGTGATGCACTCCAGCAACAATGGCCTGGCGATCATATTATTCGCCCTCAGTCATCAATCCCGTAGGAAAGCCCTTTTCTAGCGAAATCCGATTTAAGTGGGAGGACGAAGTTTCGTGATAGGACTATTGCAGCGGGTTGTGGAAGCAGGGGTTCATGTTGGCGACGACCAGGTGGGCTCAATCGGGCCTGGATTGCTGGTTCTGGTGGGTGTGAGACCGACCGACGACGAGGAATCGGCCCTGCGGTTGCTGGATCGCCTGCTGCAGTACCGCATATTCGCCGACGCGGCCGGGAAGATGAACTTGAGCCTGGAGCAGGTGCAGGGAGCCCTGTTGTTGGTCCCGCAATTCACGCTGGCGGCGGAAACGCGCAGCGGTCTCAGGCCCGGCTTCTCGACCGCCGCCCCGCCTGATCAGGCCCGGCGCTTGTTCGAAGGCTTGGTGCAAGCCGCACGCGTCCGGCACGGGAGTGTCGAAACCGGCGTATTCGGCGCCCACATGCGGGTGTCGCTGACCAACGACGGGCCCGTCACCTTCTGGCTGGAGAGTTAATTTCACCCAAAATCTCAACTGCGACCGAACACGCATCGATGCCGCGCGGTCCAATGTCATAATTCTTTGGCGTATTATTGACGGCTGGATTTGGGTCACCCCGATTGGAGAAGCGACATGTTCGATTCAAAAATGCTACTGGTCATCTTGGCCATCGCCTTGGTGATATTCGGTACCAAGCGCCTTCGCACCATCGGTACGGACTTGGGCGCCGCGGTCAAGGGCTTCAAGCAAGCCATGAATGACGGCGAATCCGAAGAAAAGGTAAAACAGCTGAAACAAGAAACCGATGCCGATTTCGCATCCGGCGGCGGTGCCAATAGCGTGCCGCGCGAAGCTGAAGTCAAGGCGCCCCCGAAGACCAACGCTTGATGCCGCATGCTTGATGTCGGATTCTCGGAGATACTGCTCACCTCGGCCATAGCACTCATCGTGTTGGGTCCGGAGCGGCTGCCCAAAGTTGCCCGCCAGGTCGGAAATTGGATGGGTCGCGCCCGCGCTATGGCGCGCCAGCTGAGCGAGCAATTGGAGCGCGAGGTCAGCGCCGAAGAATTGCTGAAAATCCAAAGCAAGCCGGCCCTTCCTCCCGACCCCCCCTACAACGCGCCGAATCCGCCGAAAAACGCCTTGATGGCGCCGGACGTCGTCACGCCGGGCGTGGCTACGGAATACGAAGCCACGCCCGTCGCTGACCAGACGGCCCTCGTGAGCACCCCTGAGCCTGTCTATGGATTGGATGCCTCGCTAACGACGCCCGCAGCCATGCATGCCTCAGATCCGCCGCCGCCGGATCCGCACGCCGCGACGATCGATACCAAACCGCTCCATGAGTGAGCCGGGTGACCCTGGCGGTCTTGCCGAAGGCACGCTGATCTCGCACTTGCTGGAGCTGCGCGACCGCCTTCTCAAAGCGATGTTGGCGGTCGGGATCTGCTTCATTCCGTGCGCGTTCTACATGAACCAACTGTTCACGTTCGTCGCCGATCCGCTGGTCCATAAATTACCCGCGGGCGCGACTCTGATTGCGACCAGCGTGGTGTCGCCGTTTACGGTACCGTTCAAGCTGGCATTGGTGCTGGCGATCGGGCTCGCCATTCCTTTCGTGCTCTACCAGGCGTGGGCCTTCGTCGCGCCCGGTCTGTACAAGCATGAAAAGAAACTGGCGGTGCCGCTGCTCATCTCCAGCGTGCTGCTGTTTTACATTGGCGCGGCCTTTGCGTACTACGTGGTTTTCCCCGTCATGCTGAGCTTCTTCGTCGCGACCACTCCGCACGGCGTGCAGATGATGACGGACATGGGGAGCTACCTTGATTTCGTGATGGTTCTGCTGCTCGCCTTCGGTTTGGCCTTCGAAGTGCCGGTGGCTACTGTACTATTGGTGTGGACGGGATTCGTACGAATCAAAACACTCAAGAAGAATCGCGGTTTCGTGTTACTCGGAATATTCATCTTCGCTGCCTTCGTGACGCCGCCCGATGCCGTGTCGCAGAGCGCAATGGCGGTGCCGATGTACTTGCTGTACGAAATAGGGATCATCATGGCCGGACTACTGCTCAAGGATAAGATCGCGGCGCGCGCCAAAGAGGACGCAGAACAGGCAGAGCGCGAAGCCGGGGTTTGAGTTGACGCTTAAGCCGAGCGCCGGTTTTTTTGGGCATCCGCGCGGCCTCGCCACGCTTTTCTTCACCGAGATGTGGGAGCGATTCACCTACTACGGCATGCGCGCCGTGCTGGTGCTGTTCCTGGTCGCTGCGGTCTCAACCGGCGGCTTCGGCATCGATGACAAAACCGCCACGGCAATCTACGGGTTATACACGGCGGGGGCGTATCTGGCGGCGCTGCCCGGCGGCTGGATTGCGGATCGCCTGATCGGCGCGCAGCGCGCGGTGCTCGCCGGGGGTCTGGCCATTGCCCTCGGCAATGCCCTGTTGGCCATGTCCACGAGCCCACGCGGTTTTTATATCGGCCTCGTCGTCATCGTGCTCGGCGTCGGGCTGCTCAAGCCCAATGTCAGCGCCATTGTCGCGGACCTGTATCCGGAAGGCGGGGCACGGCTCGATTCCGGATTCACCATCTTCTACATCGGAATCAATATCGGCGGTCTCTTGGGGCCCTTGATCACCGGCCTGGCGCAACAGTATTTCGGTCTTCGCGCCGGCTTCGCGGCGGCGGCGTTCTTCATGGCCGTCGGCGTGCTGCAGTTCTATTTGACGCGGCGCCATTTGGGCACCGCCGGCACTTTCATCGCTGCCACCGGAGCGGACGGCATTGCCCTGACCCCGCCATGGCGGCGATTCTGGTGGGTAGCTGGACTGTCCGCGCTGGCGCTCACGGCTGTCACCGCAGGCTGGATTCCCGTGCAGGCGGTTGCTCTGGCGCGCCTCGCCGCCTATGCCATCCTGGGCATAGCGGCGCTGTATTTCCTCTACTACTTCACCGCCGCCGGGCTCAACCGCGAGGAACGCAGACGCGGAGTCGTGCTGGTCGTACTCTTCGTCGGCTGCGCATTGTTTTTTTCGGGCTACGAGCAGGCCGGCTCGTCCATGAATTTGTTTGCCGAGCGCTACACGGACCGTGTGATCGCAGCGCTCGACTTCGTCATTCCCACCGGTTGGTTCCAGTCGCTGAATTCGGCCTTCATCATCATATTCGCACCGTTCTTCGCCTGGATCTGGATCGCGCTCGCCAGGCGCAATCTCAATCCATCGGCGCCGGCGAAGTTCGCGCTCGGCGTCATATTGATGGGCTCGGGATTCTTGGTCATGGCGGCGGCGGCCTCCATTGTCGCATCCGGCTCGAAGGTGCTGCCCTACTGGCTGATAGTGACCTATCTGCTGCACACCTTCGGCGAGCTGTGCTTAAGCCCGGTGGGCCTGAGCTACTACACCAAATTGACGCCCAAACGTTTCGTCGGGCAGATGATGGGAATGTGGTTCCTCGCCATGTCCTTGGGCAATCTCGTGGCGGGTTTGATCGCGGGCGAATTCGACGCTAACAATGTGGCTGCAATGCCGGGGCAATACATGCATATCGTTTATTTCTCGGTGGGTCTGGGCGCGGTGCTGCTGATCCTCAGCCGCCCAGTAAAAAAATTAATGGGCGACGTCCAATGAACGATCACGGTCTGCGCGAACTCACGCTGCGTGCGATTGTACTGGGTGGGCTCATCACCCTCGCCTTCACCGCGGCCAATGTCTATCTCGGACTAAAGGTCGGGCTGACCTTCGCCACGTCGATTCCGGCGGCAGTCATTTCCATGGCGGTGTTGCGGCTGTTCAAGTCCTCGAGCATTTTTGAAAATAACATCGTGCAGACCGTGGCGAGCGCCGCCGGCACGCTGTCCGCGATCATTTTCGTGCTGCCCGGCCTCGTCATCGTCGGCTGGTGGCAGGGTTTCCCGTACTGGATGACCATGGCGGCCACGGGGTTGGGTGGAATCCTCGGAGTGATGTTCTCCGTACCGCTGCGGCGCGCTCTCGTGGTCAACAGCGACTTGCCGTACCCGGAAGGCCGCGCCGCGGCCGAAGTGCTTCTGGTAGGGGATCAATCGCGCGATGGCAATGAAGAGAGTCGCCAGGGACTCATCGCAATCACGGTCAATGCCCTGGTGTCGGCCGCATTTTTTGCCCTGAGTCAAACCCGGCTGGTGGTCGACGAGGCCGCTTACTACTTCCGCGTCGGAGCCGGCGCGACCGGCGTCTCGGGGAGTCTGTCCTTCGCGTTGGTCGGCGTCGGACACCTGGTGGGCATTTCGGTGGGGATGGCGATGCTGGCCGGTATCATTGTTGGCTGGTGCTTCCTGGTACCTATCCTCACCGCCTCACTCGGGTCGGCGGATTCGGCACAGCACATAGCCCTCGCGGTATTTCGCACCGACCTTCGATTCTTCGGCGCTGGAGTCATCGGCGTGGCGGCGCTGTGGACCTTCTCCAGAATTCTCGGACCCATCATCGCCGGCCTGCGCTCGGCAATGGCCGCATCCAGCGCTCGCGCCGTGAAAGGCCATGTGCTGCCGTTGGTCGAGCGCGATCTACCGATCAAGATTGTCGGAGCCGTAGTCGCCGCGGCGCTGGGTTTGATTGCGGTGCTGCTATGGCAGTTCATCGCCGGCAGCGCCTTGGCCGCGCACGCACCCGTTCTGATCGCCGCCACGATAATCTATGTGCTGCTGGCGGGCATCGTGATTGCTTCGATTACGGGTTATATGGCGGGGCTGATCGGCGCATCGAACAGCCCGGTTTCAGGTGTGGGCATTCTTGGCGTCGTCGCCGCGGCATTCATGATTTTGGCGGTCGTCGGTCGTGCCACGGACGCGGGTCAATCCGCCGCCATGGTCGCGTATGCGCTGTTCGCCACCGGCATCGTGTTTGGGATCGCGACCATCTCCAATGACAACTTGCAGGACCTGAAGACCGGCCAACTGGTGGGTGCGACACCCTGGCGCCAACAAGTGGCATTAGTCTTCGGTGTGATATTCGGCGCGCTGATCATTCCGCCGGTGTTGAGTCTGCTCAACACCGCCTATGGATTCTCCGGCACGCCCGGTGCCGGAGACCACGCACTCGCGGCTCCGCAGGCCGCGCTCATTTCAGCATTGGCGCAAGGAGTGCTGGGTGGCAATTTGAATTTGCGCATGATTGGATATGGCGCGTTGTTCGGCGTGCTGGTCATCGCCGTCGACGCCGCGCTCGGCCGTGCCGGGAAGATGCGGCTGCCGCCGCTGGCGGTTGGACTGGGGATTTATCTACCCATGGGTGCGACGCTGCCCGTGGTGGTCGGGGCGATAACGGGCTACTACTATGATCGCTGGGCCGATCGCACGCCGCGGCCCGAGTTTGCCAAGCGCATGGGCGTATTGATGGCAACCGGAATGATCGTCGGGGAGAGTCTGTTCGGTGTGGTGTATGCCGGCATCGTGGTGGCATCCGGCAACAGTACGCCGTTCGCTCTCGTGGGAGAGGGCTTCGCGACCCCCGCGTTGATCGGTGGCGCAATCATTTTCCTAGGTCTGATTGGCCTGCTCTACCGCCGCACCGTGACCGTGGTCCGCCCGGTTTGATCGCCCGAGTCGACTCGCGTCATTCCGCCAAGGTGATGCTGGCCCTGGGCACCATTTACCTGGTGTGGGGCTCGAGTTTCTTGTTCACCAAGATCGCGGTCGGCAGCCTGCCCCCGGCGCTGTTCTCAGGCATTCGCTTTGTCACGGCGGGAACTCTCCTCGCGGTGATCTCGAGGATCGGGAAGGGCGGCCGCCTTCCGACGCTCAGCATCGAGTGGCGCCATGTCACGGTTGCGGGCTTTTTCATGGTGTTCGTCAGCAACGGCCTGAATACTTGGGCGATCCGCTACCTTCCCACCAATCAATCGGCGCTGCTGAACGGCACCGCAGCTTTCTGGATCGCGGGCCTGGGTGTCTTCGGCCGGCGCGGCCATCCGCTGACTCGCTGGGCGGTATTGGGAATGTGCATTGGATTCGCGGGCGCGGCCCTGATGCTCATACCGAAGGAACCGCTGACCACCGACAGTCTGCTGGCGCAGGGCGGCGCGCTCACCGCCTGCCTGGCATGGGCGCTGGGCACTCTGTACTACCGCAGTATCGACACCGAACTGAGCTCGCTGATGTTCATGGGTCTGCAGATGTTCATGGGTGGATTGATGCTGCTCAGCGTCGGGCTCATCCACGGCGACGCGGCGCACTGGTCGCCTAACCCGTCCGGCTTGGTGGCGCTGTTCTATCTCACCTTCTTCAGTTCCTGTCTGGCGTACACCGCTTACGGTTGGTTGAGCCTCAACAGCACGCCCGCGTTGATCGGGACTTACGGCTACGTGAATCCCGCCATTGCCTCCTTTCTCGGCTGGCAATTTCTGCACGAGCATTTGTCCGGTGCACAGCTGGTGGGCATGGTGGTCATCATCGTCGGTGTGAGCATTTTGACCTTGCCCGGCGGCAGTCTCACGGATCCGAAGACTTTGGCGGAACCCAAGACTCAATGAGAGGGGCTCGCCGAGAGGGGCCCGCCGAGAGGGGCCCGCCGAGAGGGGCCCGCCGAGGGGGGCACGCCACCGGCTGCGCGCAATCAGCGGCGTTTCACGAGCACTTCGACCTTGCCCTTGCCCCCGACGAACCAGGAGCCCACGAAGCTCACCAGGCTCACGATCACCGACGTCCAGAATGCCGACCAAAAACCCGCGACGTGCATGCCGGGCAGTATCCATGCAACCAGGGCCACCATGCCGGCGTTGATCACCAGCAAGAACAGCCCGAGAGTCACGATGGTCATCGGCAGGGTGAGCAATATGGCGATGGGCCGCACGATGGAGTTCACTATGCCCAGCAGTACGCCGGCGAGAATCAAGGTGGCCGGCGTTTCGATGGAGACCCCATTGACCCAGGCCGTCGCCAGCCAAAGGCCCAGCGCCACGATGCTTGCACGAATGAGAAATCCCAGCATGTCAGTAGTCCAGTCCTTCCAGCGGCGGGTCCTTCTTCGGCACTACCTTGGGCTGTTTCGGAACCGGCGGGCTCTCCAGCGTCACCTTGATGCGTGCCATGAGGCGCTCCCAGCCCATGCGAATTTTTACATAGGTTCTGTCCCAGGCGACAGCTTCCGGCACTCCCGAGCCCAGCAGCCGCAGCGACGTCTTGCCCTCGCCCCTACGCACATCCAGTAGGAAATCGTCGACCACCGCACTGTTGCCGGGCGGCCAATCGCTGCCGCTCAAATAGATCAGGCGCAGGCGCCGATTCACGTCGAAAATATCGATATGCGCGTCGCGATGCTCGCCGTTGCGTTCACCCAGCCGGTACATGCCGCCCTTGCGCGGGTCAATCTCCGCCTCTTTACCCGACCAGATGCGAATCAGGCCGGGATCGGTGAGCGCACGCCAGACCCGCGCGACAGGAACGTCGACTTCGACCAAGTGGGCATAGCCACGGGTGCCATTGCGGGTGGGTTTACGAGGTAAGCTCATGCAGTTGCCACCATAGCCGCTTCGGGAGGAACGTCCATGCCTTATATTGACATTGTGACCGCGCTCGCACTAATTCAGTTCACGGTGTTTGGCTTCAAGGTCGGCGCCGCTCGCGGCCGGTTCGGTGTGAAGGCGCCTGCCACCACCGGAAACGACACGTTTGAACGCTACTTTCGCGTGCAGCAAAACACCATGGAACTGCTGGTGGTTTTCGTGCCCGGCCTTTACCTCTTCAGCCACTATTTCAGCCCCCTGATTGCGGCAGCGCTCGGGGTACTCTATCTGATCGGCCGGGAGGTTTACGCGGCCAGCTACGTCAAAGATCCGGCAAAACGCAGCGCCGGCTATGGCCTGAGCTTTCTACCCGCCATGATCCTGCTCGTGGGCGGTGTGATTGGCGCGGTTCGCGCCCTGGTGTGGACTTAAGCCTGTTGAATTTCACCGAGAATCACATACAGTAGCCGCAGTACAAACGCTGGGGTGGCCTGTAAGGTCTGAGATGCTGGCCGCTCGATCGAGCACACCAGCGAACCCATTGAACCTGATCCGGTTAATACCGGCGGAGGGAGCATGGGTAAATTTCTTGCGGCGGCTTTTTTCTTTGCAACTCTGGTGGCCACCACATCGGCCATGGCCGCCGCCAGCACCGCCGACTCCCAACTGGATGAAATCGTCGTCACGGCAGCCCTGCGCCGGACCAGCGTCGCCGAACTGCCGCAGAGCGTAACGGTGCTCGACCGCGACACCCTGCAAGGGGCCGGCGTCCAGCACTTCGAGGACGTTCTGTCGCTGGTGCCGGACCTCAACTGGGCCGCCGGAACTTCGCGGCCGCGATTTTTTCAGCTGCGCGGCATCGGCGAGGTGGAGCAGTACCAGGGTGCCCCCAATCCTTCCGTCGGATTTCTGATCGACGACATCGATTTCTCCGGCGTGGGCATGCCGGCAACGTTGTTCGACACTCAGCAGATCGAGGTGCTGCGCGGGCCGCAGGGAACCGCATACGGCGCGAATGCCTTGGCGGGCTTGATCAGCGTGCGCACCGTCGATCCCGGCACCGACTTCGAATTGAACGCTGAGGTCACGGGCGCCGACTACGACACGCGCGCCGTCGGCCTCGCCGTCGGTGACGGCTTTGGCGGCGGCAGCGCCGGCTGGCGCTTGGTCGCGCAGCAATACTCGAGCAATGGCTTCCGCCACGACGCCTACCTGAATGAGAGCTCCACCAATGGATTCAACGAGGGCACGCTGCGCGGCAAGCTGCGCTGGCAGATCAACGATAACCTGCGGGCGGACCTCTCCTTGATGCATGTGAATATCAATAACGGCTACGACGCCTGGTCGATCAACAATAGCTTTACGACCTACTCGAATCAGCCGGGCCGCGACGCGCAATTGTCCAATGGCGCCTCCATCTGCCTCATCCGGACCATCGCCGGAGTGGGGGAGTTGCGCAGCGTCACCAGCGCGGCCAGTTCTAGAATCACTTATTCCTTCGACGGCGATTGGGGCAACGATGTGCTTTGGGGGCAGTATGCCCCCTATGATTATTTTCAAGGCGACAACCGGACCCGCCGCACTCTGGCCGAAGATCTGCGGCTGATCGGGGATTCGTCGCGCGCGTTATTCGGGCACCTTCGCTGGCTGGCGGGAGTCTATGCTCTGCGCCTCACGGAATCCGATGACCTCGTGTACACCTACGACGATCAGTACTATGGGGCGGGCAGCAGCAGGCTCAACAGCAAGTACAGCGCGACCAATGTGGCGCTGTACGGTTCGCTGGATGCGGACCTGGGCCGGCGCTCGACGCTGTCGGGCGGCCTGCGGGTGGAGCAGCGGCAGGCCCACTATGCAGACAGCGCGGATGTGCAAACGCCGTTTCCCACCCAGACCAATCACATGGTGGGCGGGAACCTGTCCTTCGAAACGCGCATGGACGACAGCAATCATGTTTATGCGACGCTGGCGCGCGGCTACAAGGGCGGCGGCTTCAACATCGGCTCGCAGATTCTGTCCGAGCAGCGCAGCTTCAACCCTGAGTCGCTATGGAGCGTCGAGACCGGCGTGAAGCATGCGCGTGCGGACAGCGCGCTGCAGCTGCAAGCGGATGTGTTCTACATGCGCCGTCAGAACATGCAGGTGTATTTGTCGCAGCAGCTGCAGCAGAACAATCCCCTGGCCTATGTGTTCTACACCCAGAATGCCAGTAACGGCGAGAACTACGGTGTCGAAGCCGAGGCCGCTTACCACCTTGGCCGCTGGCAATTCTCGGGCAGCGGATCGCTGCTGCGCACACGTTACCTCGGCGTGAGCGGCGAGTTCGCGAGTCTCGGGCTCGACGGGCGCGCGCAGCCCTTTGCGCCGGGCTACAAATTATCCGCGGCCGTGGAATACCGCGATCCAGCCGGCTGGTTCGCACGGCTGGACGCCTCCGCCATCGGTAGCTTCTACTACTACACCAGCGACGCGCAGGCCTCGAGCGCCTACAACCTGGAGAACGTACGTCTGGGCTATCAGCGCAAAGCCTGGACGACCAGCCTCTGGGTTCGCAATTTCTTCGATGCTCACTACGCCCAGCAGGGATTTTATTTCGGGCTGGTGCCGCCGGATTACCCGAATCAATCCTTCCTGCAGCGCGGCGATCCCCGCCAGGTGGGCATCACCATCAGATACACGCTGCGCTAGTAACTACACGCTGCGCTAGGAGCGTGGCCGGCTCCTAGGTAGCCGGGCCAGGAACGTTCGCGGGATGGGGGGGAGCAGGCTTGTGCGCATCGGGAGCCACCGGCTCTTCTCCCAGGAGATAGGCGTCCAACACTTTGCGCGCAATGGGCGCGGCGTTGGACGCACCGAATCCCGCGTTCTCGACCAGCACGGAGATGGCGATCTTGGGATCATCGACCGGAGCAAAGGCGATGAACCACGCGTGTTCGCGCTTACGCAAATCCGCGTCCTTGTGCTTGGTGCTTTCGGTCTGCTTGACGGTGACGACTTGCGCGGTGCCGGTCTTCCCAGCCCACTTGTACTTGGCGCCTGCTCCGGCGACGTGAGCGGTGCCGGTCGTCACAGCCGCTTCCATGCCGTCAAATACCACGCTCCATTCGTCATCGGTCGCAATATCAATCGGCTTCTTGAGCACGGGCGCACGCGCAACGATGTCGACCGCGCCGGGGGCTCGCGTAGCCGCAACCAGCCGCGGAGTCGCGACCAGCCGGCCTCGTTCGGAAATCTCGGCGGCAAATTCCGCTTGTTGCAAGGGCGTTACGGTGATGGGGCCTTGGCCTATTCCCATACTGATGGTCTCGCCGGGAAACCACACCTGGTCGGCCTTTCTCTTGAACACGCGGCGCTTCCACTCGGGCGAGGCGTATAGCCCGGGCTTCTCGCCCGGAATATCGACACCGGTCAATTCGCCATATCCAAAAGCGCTCATGAACTCGTGCATATGATCGATGCCCATTTTTCCGGCGAGCCGATAGAAATACACGTCGCAGGACCTGGAGATGGCAGAACGCATGTCGACATTCCCATGCACTTCATCGTCACGATACTTATTGCTGCTCCCGGGCAATGTGAAGTAGCCCGGACAGTACTGGATCTGCTGCGGCGTGATGACGCCGTACTTCTGCCCGGCAAGCGCATACAGGGGCTTGACCGTGGATCCGGGCGGATATGCGCCGCGCAGCGCGCGGTTGAGCAGCGGGATGTCGATATTGTTGGATAGCGACGCATACTGCGCGACCGACAGCCCGCGCACGAAATCATTCGGGTCGAACCCTGGCGTGCTGGCCAGCACGATGACGTCGCCGGTTTTCGGATCGATGGCCACCACCGAACCGCGCTTGCCCGCGAGCGCGGTCTCCGCCACCTTCTGCACCCGCACATCCAAGCCCAAGATCAGATCCGCGCCGGCCACCGGCGGATGCACGGCAAGCTGCGGGGTGTACTCGCCCTTTTTCTCGATGGGCCGACCCGCCGCGTTCACGAGAATCTCGCGCGAACCGCGCTTGCCGTGCAGCTGCTGCTCGTAGGCGGCCTCGACCCCAAGCTTGCCGATCAGAGTCGTCCCGGCATACGCGTCGGTGTCGATCGCCTTCATGTCGGTCTCGTTGATGGCGCTGACGTAGCCGATGGCATGTACGGCGGTCTCGCCCAGCGGGTAATGCCGCGCCAGCCGCGTGCGGATATCCACCCCGGAGAACTGGTAGCGGTGCACCGCGAACAGCGCCATTTCCTGGTCGTTGAGCGCCAGTTTGATGGGCACGCTTTCATACACTTTATGCAGCAGGATGGTGCGCCGGATATTCGCGACTTCTTCGTTGTGCAGCAGTCCGATGTCGACCAGCTGGGCGAGCGTGGCATTCAAAGCCTTGATGTCCCCCACCTGCTCACGCACCAGCTCGATTTGAAAGGCGGGTAGATTGTCGGCCAGCACCACCCCATGCCGGTCCAGGATCAACCCGCGGCTGGGAGGGATGGGCTCCAACCGGACGCTGTTACCCAGCGATTGGCTGGCGTAGTAGTCGTGCCGGAGCACCTGCAGGTAGAACAGGCGGCCGGCCACCGTGAGAAGCAGCACTGCGGCGATGACGCCGGCGACGACGCAGCGAATCGCGAACAAGCGGTTCTCCGCGAAATAGTTTTTTATCCTCGACTGGCGGCCTCTTACCATGGCGTTAATTGTAAGCCATGGGCGTCCGATCTTTGGTGTGCTGGGTTTGAAAGCGCAGCGTGACGCTGCCGTTCGCCGGAACGTCGAAACGGAATATCGGCCGCCCATTCTTGCGGCCCAGGGTGTGATCGGCGCGCACCACCCGGCCACCTTCGGCCAAGCGCAGACGCAGTTCGAATAGAACGGCGGCCGGGCGCGCGTTGCTCACGTCGACACGGGTGACCTTGTTGACCGTTTCGGTCCGCACCGCCACCTGAACGTCGGAACTCTCTCCCATGTTGATTTCCACTTCTTCGTCGACCGCGAGATCGGGCACGTCGGATTCGTGCTGCAGGAGCTGCGCGCCCCGGCTATTCGCAAACACCGCGACCCGTCCAGACGGCAGCGGCAATCCCAGATGATTCGCCGCATCATTCTTGGTCCGGAGCAGTAGGGTTGCCGGCACCGGGCCTGTGCTTTCCGTGGGCACAATATCTGCGCCATAGACAAAGCTGACCGGCACGCCCAGCCGGTCCATCAAACGCACCTGCTTGGATTGGCGGCTGGCTACAGTGGTGCGGTCCGGTACACGGTAGAGCTTCAGATCCCCCAGCTCTTCTTGTTCGACCCGGCGCATGGCGGTGGCCGTACTCTCTGCGGAGGGCGCCGGCGCAGCCAGCGCCATTTTGAACATGCGGTCCGTGACCATTCCCCGCGTCGCCGCGAACAGGTGAATGGGCGACGGGTGGTCGCTGGTCGAGCCGCGCGGCCAGCACTGCGCCAGGATCGGGCCGCCCAAGTCGAGCGGTTCCACCTCGCCGCTTTCGCGGTTTACCCGTCCGGCCACGACCTGGGTATGCGCGTCGGGAAAGCCCACGCCATTGCCGTTCGCCAGAGTGACCCAGGCACCCAAGTCCATGGTCTTGCCATCACCCGAGAGGGTCGCGACATAGTCGGCCGCCCAATCGAATCCCCGTGCCAGGTAGGACAAAGTCACCGTTCTGGTCACCGGCACGGCGCTTCGCACCTGCACCGACAGGGCGGAATCGCCGCGAGACCGTTGCTACCACCCTCTGCGGCGCTGGTAAAGACGAAGGTTTCCGCCAGCCCCGAGCACCGCAGCGCCTCTATGCCTTGCGCGGTCTGGAACACCACTCCGCCTTGCGCATCCGACAGCACGGTACCCGTCAGCCGCTGCAGCTTGCCGGTCTTCTTGTCGGTCCGCAGCAGCGTCACCGGCTTGCCGACTGCGCCCGCCAGGAGCGCCGATGGACTCAGCAGTTTTGCGTCGCGATTTTTCTCGATGACGCCTTCCGGCAACCCGGTAACGATGGCGCTCGCCGCTTCGATCCCATCGGCCACGCCCTCGAAGCGCAGCCGGCTCAATCCCGCCGGCAGGTGCACGGTGCGGGTTTCGGTGATGAGCGCGAACCCTTCCAATGCGTCCAGATCGACCGAGCCCGCTTCGCGTTCGGGCGCGCGATACACCGTCACCGCGAGGGCGCTGGGTTTCTCCGCCAAATTGTCGGCAGCCATCGCGGCCGTGGCTGCCGGCCCCAAGAGACATGCAGCAAACCCGCAGCGCATGATCGCCGCGCCCATAGCCTTAGAAACGCGTGTCGAAGCTGGCCGTGAGACTGGTCTTGCCGTTGGCGGGCACCGTCACCGCCCACTCGGCCGTCTCGGCACTGCGGCGCGTACTCTTCTGGCTCTCCGTCTTGATTCTGGAATCGCCCCACAGGCCCTCTTGCAGCAGCTTGACCGTGACGGGCCGTGGCAATGCATTGGTCAATTCGTAGCGCATGTCGGACTGCCAATCGAAAGTGTTCACGCGCGTGCGCTTCTCGACTACGGCACGCACCTTCACGTCGAAGGCATCTCCGGTTGCGAGCGATAGAGTCGAGCCCATGGGCGTGTGATCGATGCGGCTCTCGCCGATGAACTGCGGATCGCCACGCTTATCGCGCAGGTAGAAACGCAGTATTCCCGCCGGCAGCTGATCGCCCAAGCCGGCGTGGGCGCTGGTCGAGAAGCTGTAGATGCTCTTCGCGCTCTGCGGCGTCT
>JANXZQ010000545.1 GCA_025355445.1 Gammaproteobacteria bacterium | reverse complement strand
GGCAAGATGCGTAAAAACTACATTCGTATTTTGACGGGGGACCAGGTCACCGTTGAGATGACTCCCTACGATTTGACCAAGGGCCGCATCGTCTACCGGGGCCGCTAGTTTTGGTGCGATAGCAATGCGGGTTCGTCTGTCGCGCGAGAGTCCAGCTTTAACTTCTCGCCGTCCTCGCCCAACGTGACTTCCACATGTCCGCCGTTGATGAGCTTGCCGAACAACAGCTCTTCGGCGAGCGGCCGCTTGATGAACTCCTGAATGACTCGCGCCATGGGCCGCGCACCCATCTTCGGGTCGTAACCCTTCTTCGCGATCCAGCGCCGCGCCGGCTCGTCCACGGAGATAGACACCCGTTTCTGTTCGAGTTGCGCTTCCGCCTCGACCAAGAGCTTGTCCACCACTCGCTCGATCGTGTACTGATCCAGTCCGCTGAACTGAATGACGGAATCCAGGCGATTGCGAAACTCCGGTGAAAACAGGCGCTTGATCGCCTCCATCGCATCCGGATCCGTATCCGACTGGGTGAACCCGATGCTCGGCCGGCTCATTTCCAGCGCGCCCGCATTGGTGGTCATCACGATGATGACATGGCGGAAATCCGCCTTGCGCCCGTTATTGTCGGTGAGCGTGCCGTGATCCATGACCTGCAGCAGCAAGTTATACACGTCGGGGTGTGCTTTCTCGATTTCATCGAGCAACAGCACGCTATGCGGGTGCTTGGCGATGGCTTCGGTGAGCAGCCCACCCTGATCGAATCCGACATAGCCCGGCGGCGCACCGATCAGGCGCGACACTGTGTGCCTCTCCATGTACTCCGACATGTCGAAGCGCACGAACTCCACGCCCATGGCGATGGCGAGCTGCCGCGTAACCTCGGTCTTGCCCACGCCCGTGGGACCCGAGAACAGGAAAGAGCCTACCGGCTTGCGCTGATCGCCCAAGCCCGAACGCGACATCTTGATCGCCGAGGACAGGGCTTCGATGGCCTTGTCCTGGCCGAATATCGTCAGTTTCAGATTGCGCTCCAAATTCTTGAGCACATCCCGGTCCGACAGGGACACATTCTTCGGCGGAATTCTCGCGATCCGCGCCACCACGTTCTCGATCTGCGTCACGGTCACCGACGAGGCGCGCTTCTCCACCGGCTGCAGGCGCAGGTTCGCGCCGGCTTCATCGACCACGTCGATGGCCTTGTCCGGCATGTGCCGATCATTGATATGCCGCGCCGCCAATTCGGCCGCCGCTTGCAGCGCTGCGTCCTCGTACTTGATGCCGTGATGTTCTTCGTAGCGAGACTTGAGGCCGCGCAGAATGTCTACGGTGTCGGACACGGAAGGTTCGGTGATGTCGATCTTCTGAAAGCGGCGCGCCAGCGCATGATCCTTCTCGAAGATACCGCGGTATTCGTTGTAAGTGGTCGAACCGATGCAGCGCAGGTCGCCGTTGGCCAGCGCAGGCTTGATCAGGTTCGAGGCGTCCATCACACCGCCCGATGCGGCGCCCGCGCCGATGACGGTGTGAATCTCATCGATGAATAGAATCGCGCCGGGCTGTTTCTTGACTTCAGCCAGCACCGCCTTCAGGCGTTTCTCGAAGTCGCCGCGATACTTGGTGCCTGCCACCAGCGAACCCATGTCGAGCGAGTAGATGGTGGCATCCAACAACACGTCCGGCACCTGGTTCTCGACGATCATGCGCGCCAGGCCCTCGGCGATCGCCGTTTTGCCGACGCCCGCCTCGCCCACATACAAGGGATTATTCTTGCGTCGGCGGCACAGGATCTCGATGGTGCGCTCGACCTCCAGCTTGCGGCCGATCAACGGGTCGATCTTGCCCTTGCGCGCCGAATCATTGAGATTGGTCGCATATTTCTCCAGGGCATTGCCGCCGCCGTCGCCCTCGCGCTCGGCGTCGGGAGAAGTGCTGCTATCGTCGCGGTCGCTGCGCTCCTCGCCGCTGGCCTTCGACAGGCCGTGAGCGATGAAGTTGACCACGTCGAGGCGCGATACATCCTGCATGCTGAGCAGGTACGCCGCGTGCGATTGCTTTTCGCTGAAAATGGCCACCAGCACATTGGCGACGGTTACCTCTTTCTTGCCGCTCGACTGGACGTGAAACACCGCGCGCTGCAGGACTCGCTGGAAGCCTAAGGTAGGCTGCACGTCCCGGTCCTCGCCGGCGGGCAGCCGCGGCGTGGTCTGATCGATGAATTGCTTCAGCTCAGTCTTGAGCTTGGCAGTGTCCGCACCGCAGGACTTCAACACCTCCCTGACTTTCGGAGTGTCCACGATGGCGAGCAGCAGGTGCTCGACGGTCATGAATTCATGCCGCGCCTCGCGCGCACCGGCAAAGGCATCGTTTAAGCAAAATTCGAGTTCTTGACTGTGCACTTTACGCCTCTTCTAGCGTTGCCATCAGCGGATGCTGATGTTGTCGCGCGTACGCGATCACTTGAGCCACCTTGGTCTCTGCAATCTCATAAGTAAAGACCCCACACACGCCTTTTCCCTTGGTATGCACTTCCAGC
>JANXZQ010000539.1 GCA_025355445.1 Gammaproteobacteria bacterium | reverse complement strand
CGCCGGCCGCCGCCGCACCGCTCGCTTCCGGCAATTACCGCGATCGGAATTTCGACTACTTCGTCGCCGGCGATCCCAATTTGCCGCGCGCCCCACACACTGAATTTACGCTGGCGCTGATGGGCGGCGGCGGTATCGTCGATGCCGCGTATGCGGCGATCGCCGGCCATGCACGCGGCGGCCATATTGTGATTCTGCGCGCCGTCTCGGACGACAGCTTCGACCCGCAGGACGGCGACCTCGGCAAGTCGTTCATGACGACGTGGGGGCCCATCGCATCGGCGCAGACCATCGTCTTTCATCATCGCGAAGCCGCGTTCGATCCGCGCGTCATCGCTGCGCTGCGCGCCGCCGACGGAATTTTTCTCGCCGGCGGCGATCAGGGAAACTACATCCGCTATTGGAAGGGCACGCCGGTGCAGGATGCGCTCAACGCCCACGTGCTGGCCAACCGCCCGATCGGCGGCAGCAGCGCCGGCCTTGCCATCCTCGGCCACTACAGCTACACCTGCCTGGACGGTGAGAGCATGGAATCGAAAACCGCTCTCGCCGATCCCTATCATGCCGGAGTAACGCTCGAAAGCGACTTCTTGCACCTACGCTGGCTGGAGAGCGTCATCACCGACACGCATTTTTCCGCGCGCAGCCGATTAGGAAGGCTCATCGTGTTCGTCGCACGCATCAATCAGGATCGTCCCACAGAGCGGGTGTTCGGCATCGGCGTCGATGAGAAGACCGCGCTGCTGGTGGACGCAGACGGCGTCGGGCGAATTGCAGAAGGCTCCGCGGGCAGCGCCTGGGTGGTCACGCCGCGGCGGCCGGCGGCCATTCTGGTCAAAGGCCAGCCCCTGACCATGAAGGATATTCGCATCGTGCGCCTGGACCAAACTGGCAGCATTAATCTGCGCAACCGCGAAATAACCCATCCCTCCGCCGAAGTCAGCGATTCGATCGAGCACGGCGCCCCGACTCAGGATGCGCTTACCTCACCGATGATGATGCGCAGCGTCGTGCCGCCTGACGAAGGCTGAAAGCGCCGCGGCCGGCACCGCCGCGGTTCTGTGCACGGCATGAGCGCTGTTGCGCAGTACTACGGCGCCTTCTCCACGAACATCAAGCTAGATGCCGGCCGCGACGCACGCAGTTTCACGGACACCTTCTCTGCCGCGGCCATCACGCGCAACACATTCTCACCGGCCACCTTGGCGATGTCCGCGTCGGTCCAGCCGCGGCGCATCAACTCCTCGAGCAGCGCCGGATACTTGTCCACGCCCTCGAGCCCCACCGGCGTATCCCCGATGCCGTCGAAATCCGAACCCAGCCCGACGTGATCGATGCCAGCCACTTGGCGAATGTGCTCGATATGATCGGCAACTTGGGACAGCGTAGCGCGCGGCCGCGGATGCGTTGCCTCCCAGTCCGCGAGCGCTGCCTTTGCGCGTTCCGGCTGACCGATGTAAAGGCCGACATACGGCGGGCTGTTGAAGCGGGTCGCTTCGGCGGCCTGATCCGCATCCCAGCGATTGCGCTCATCCGACACATAGCCGGGCGCAAAATTGACCATGACCACGCCGCCATTCGCGGCCACCAGCCGCAGAATGTCATCGGGAACATTGCGCGGATGATCGTCGATGGCCCGCGCCGAGGAATGCGAGTAGATCACGGGCGCTTCCGCCGCCGCGAGCGCTGCCTTCATAGTCTCGGGCGCCACATGGCTCAGATCGACCAGCATGCCGAGGCGGTTCATTTCGCGCACCACTTCGATGCCGAAGGGCGTCAGGCCGTGATGCGCCGGCGCATCGGTCGCAGAATCCGCCCACGCGGTATTGAGCGTATGCGTCAACGTCATGTAGCGCGCTCCCGCGTCGTACATTTGGCGCAAGGAAGCCAGGGAATTATTGATCTGATGCCCGCCCTCGATGCCGATCAGGGAGGCAATTTTGTGCGCCTGATGAATGCGGCGTATGTCCGCAGCCGTGTACGCCATCTCGAGGTCGGCGGGATATCGGGCAGCCATGCGTTTGACCAGATCCATTTGCTCGAGCGTGGTCTGAACCGCCTCGGGACCCTTCATGTCGCTGGGAATCCATACCGACCAGAACTGCCCGCCCATCAAGCCCGCGCGCATGCGCGGAATGTCCGTCATCAGCGCTGCCGCCCCTGCCGGAAACGACAGATGTGACGTGTCGGATTTTAAATCCAGCGCCGACGGATCACCCTTGAATCGATCGCGGATCTCCCAGGGCAAATCATTGTGACCATCAATCAGCGGAGTACGCAGCAGCACCTGTTCCAGCCGATGCTGATAGTCGTCCGCTGACCACGAGGTCAAGGGAATGAGAAACAACAGCAACAGGCCAAATCCCGGGATCTTCGCTGCGCGCACATGGCTCATTTTCTATAGTTCCTACGATGACCGACAGAGGCGCCATGTTAGCCTTTCGTCGCAGGGCTTGGCGCCAATGTATCAATAAAAGGCGACATCGACAGGCTCGGCGCCGACGATCATCCCCCGAACTCTTTCTCCGCGCCGGATCGGGCCTACGCCGGCAGGGGTGCCGGTAAAAATCAAATCGCCGGCCGCCACCGCGACGTAGGTCGACAGAGTCGCAATGATGTCCGCAACGTTCCATACCATGTCCTTCAGATCGCCGGCCTGGCGCAGATTGCCGTCAATGGCCAGCGTGATGGCGCCGGCGGGTGGCGGCACTCCCCGCGATAAGGGGCCGATGGGCGCGGAATGATCAAAACCCTTGGACATGTCCCAGGGGCGGCCGTCCTTCTTCGCCTGCGCTTGCAGATCACGGCGCGTGAGATCAATACCGACGGCATACCCGAGAATCATCTCAGGCGCATTGCGCGCAGCCACATCGTTGCCGCCTGCTCCGAGCGCGAGCACTAGTTCGACCTCGTGATGCAGATCGGCTGTCCGTGACGGGAACGGCAGTCGCATACCGCTGTCCACCGCAGCGTCCGCGGGCTTGGTGAAGAAGAACGGCGGCTGCCGCTCAGGATCAGAGCCCATTTCCCGCGCATGCTCGGCGTAGTTCTGCCCGACGCAGAATATTCGCCGTATGGGGAATCGCTCACGCGACCCGGCGATGGCAATGCTCGGCACCGCTAGCTTCGGGATCTCGATCATAGATCTTGTCAGTATGCCCGGCGGCCCCAGATGGGTCGATGGAATTTGGCCATTGTTAAATTCAGATACTACTGTATAAACATATCGTATGTTGTTGTGTAACATGGTTAATACATCACGGCCCCTTTGCCAGCATTGAATACTGAATTGACAACTTAGCCCCATGTTGTCTAGTCTGCACCTGTGAACACCATGCCAGTAGCGGTAGTTGACCGCACCGACGCGCGCCATCTGGCTGTGTTGGATGCGGCGGTGGGCGTATTCGCCCGCTATGGCTTCCGCAAGGCATCCATGGACGAAGTGGCTCGGGCCGCCGGCGTGTCGCGCCAGGGTCTGTACCTGCAGTTCGCCAACAAAGAAGAGTTGTTTCGCCGAGCGCTGGAACACTGCCTCAATACACAGCTGACGGAGGCGCTGTTGGCGCTGGCGCGCATCGAGGACGGACTGGAAGCTCGGCTCATCGCTGCCTGCGATGCCTGGTCCGGCCGATTCGTGGGATCACTGGGTGCAGATGCCTCGGATCTGATGTGCGCGAGCACGTCGCTCGCCGGCACGACCCTCATCCGATACGAGAGTCAGTTCGAGGCAGCGGTGGCACGCGCCATCGCCGACTCGCCGCTGGGCGGGTATTGCGACAAGTCGGATCTGTGTCCCAAGGAGTTGGCGCGCACCCTGCATGCCACGGCACGGGGACTCAAGCACAGTTGTGCGTCTCGAGAAGAATTTGTGAGGGGTATGGCGGTCGCGGCGCGAATGTTTTGCGCTCCTTTGAATCAACGCGGGTAGGGGTTTTCTTCATGTCCAAGTCATTTTCATTCGGCGCCCGCACGACCGCGGATAAGGTGCTTGCCGGCATCGATCTGTCAGGCAAGCGTTTCGTGGTGACCGGCTGCAATTCCGGTATCGGCTTCGAAACCATGAGCGCGTTCACCGCCAACGGCGGCCAGGTCTTGGGTCTCGCCCGATCGCTCGTCGATGCGCAGGCTGCCTGCGCCAAGGTAAGCCCCGGCGCCACGCCTCTGGCCTGCGACCTTGCAGACCTCGAGTCGGTAGCCGCGGCCGCCGCAGCCATTCCGAAGCTGAAATCAGCACTCAATGACTCCGATGTGATGACACGAGCGATTGCGTCGACATCCATCAAATTAATCGATCCTCGCGCTGCAACGCTGCAGCATTAGGTTTCAGACCCGACGGACAGGGCTGAACTATGCAAACGCGCGAAAACATAACAATTGCTCGGGCTGGTGG
>JANXZQ010000489.1 GCA_025355445.1 Gammaproteobacteria bacterium | reverse complement strand
TGTTGGGATCGGACTGCGCGATGTCCTCGCCTTCGATGTACAGGCCCTTGAATTCGCCGTCGAGCGCCGCCTCGAACATGTTCGGAATTCGCAGACCCGGCTCGCTCTGCAGCGAGACTCCCCACGCATCCTCGAACTGATGCCGGGTGCTGTCGTCGGACACATGGCGGTAGCCGGGGAATTCGTGCGGGAAGGAACCCATGTCGCAGGAGCCCTGCACATTGTTCTGACCGCGCAGCGGATTGACACCCACACCTTCGCGCCCGATGTTGCCCGTGGCCATGGCGAGATTCGCAATGCCCATCACCATGGTGGAGCCCTGGCTATGCTCGGTCACACCCAGGCCATAGTAAATCGCGCCATTGCCGGCGGTCGCGTACAGGCGCGCGGCATCGCGCACGCTTGCCGCCGGAACGCCGCTGATGGCCTCCATGTTCTCGGGCGAATTGCGCTCCTCGGAGACGAAATTGCGCCACTTCTCGAAGGACGGCATTTCGCAGCGCTCGCGCACGAAGTCTTCTTTGACCAGTCCTTCGGTGACGATGACATGCGCCAGGGAATTGATCAGGGCCACATTCGTGCCCGGCCGCAGCTTCAGATGCTGCTGCGCCTCGATGTGCGGCGTGCGCACCAGGTCGATGCGCCGCGGATCGGCGACGATGAGCTTCGCCCCCTGACGCAGGCGGCGTTTCATTTGCGAGGCGAACACGGGGTGCCCGTCGGTGGGGTTGGCGCCGATGACGAAAATCACATCGGCCTTCATGACCGAGTCGAAGTTCTGCGTGCCGGCCGACTCGCCCAGGGTGTTCTTCAGCCCATAGCCGGTGGGCGAGTGACAGACGCGTGCGCAGGTATCGACATTGTTGTTGCCGAAGCCCGCGCGGATCAGCTTCTGAACGATGTAGGTTTCCTCATTGGAGCAGCGCGATGAAGTGATGCCGCCGATGGAGTCGCGTCCGTACTTGGCCTGAATGCGCTTCATTTCCGAGGCGGCGTAACCGATGGCCTCCTCCCAGGATACTTCGCGCCAGGGATCGGTGATCTTCGAACGGATCATGGGCTTGACGATGCGGTCCGAATGCGTGGCGTAGCCGATGGCAAAGCGGCCCTTCACGCACGAATGCCCATGATTGGCAGCACCATCCTTGTTGGGCACCATGCGCACCACTTCCTCGCCCTTCATCTCGGCGCGGAACGAGCAGCCGACGCCGCAATAGGCGCAGGTGGTGACGACGCTGTGCTCGGCCTGGCCGTTCTCGATCAGCGTCTTCTCGGACAGCGTGGCCGTGGGGCAGGCCTGTACACAGGCACCGCAGGAGACGCATTCGGAATCCATGAAGGAGACGTTCTGGCTCGCCGACACGCTCGACTCGAAGCCGCGATTTTGAATGGTCAGCGCCAGCGTGCCCTGCTGCTCATCGCAGGCGCGCACGCATCGCGAACAGACGATGCACTTGCTGGGATCGAAAGTGAAGTAGGGATTGCTTTCGTCCTTCTCGGCCGCGAGGTGATTCTCTCCTTCGTAGCCATAGCGCACTTCGCGCAGGCCGACGGCGCCGGCCATATCCTGCAGCTCGCAGTGCCCATTGGCAGGACAGGTCAAGCAGTCCAGCGGGTGATCGGAAATATAGAGTTCCATCACGCCGCGGCGGATTTCGGCAATTTGCTTGTTTTGGGTCGTGACTTTCATGCCCTGCGCCACCGGCGTGGTACAGGAGGCAGGCAGGCCCTTCATGCCGTCGATTTGCACCAGGCACAACCGGCACGAGCCGAAGGCTTCCAGCTGTTCGGTGGCACAGAGCTTGGGGATCTTTACATCGGTCAGCGACGCGGCGCGCATCACCGATGTGCCGGCCGGCACCGTGATTTCTTGGCCATCGATGCTGAGCGTCACCAACTGGGTGGTCTCGCGCTGCGGTGTGCCGTGATCCTGCTCTGCAATAGATAACATAGATGTCCTCGAGAACCTTGCGGCACTAAGCCTTAGCCGGGCGCCTGTGCCCGCATGGGTTTGACAAAATCTTCAGCAAAGTGGTTCAGCGCAGAAAGCACCGGGTACGCGGTCAAGCCGCCGAGAGCGCACAGCGACCCATACGTCAAAGTCTCGCACAGATCGCGCAGCACCGCTTCCTGCTTGGGTGCGTTGTCGCCCGCCACCAACCGGTCGATCACTTCCACACCGCGGACGGAACCAATGCGGCAGGGTGTGCATTTACCGCAGGATTCAATGGCACAGAACTCCATGGCATAGCGTGCTTGGGCCGCCATATCCACGCTGTCGTCAAACACGACGATGCCGCCATGGCCCAGCATTCCCTTCACTGCCGCGAACGCCTCGTAGTCCAAAGGAGTATCGAACTGGGATTCGGGAAGGTATGCGCCCAAAGGGCCGCCCACCTGGACTGCCCGGATCGGCCTGCCACTCGAGCTGCCGCCGCCGAAGTCATACATCAATTCGCGCAAGGTCATGCCGAATGCGATCTCCACCAATCCGCCATGCTTGATGTTGCCGGCGAGCTGCATGGGCAAGGTGCCGCGTGATCGGCCCATGCCGAAATGCTGATAATACTCAGCGCCTTTATCGAGGATGATGGGCACTGACGCAAAGGTGATCACATTGTTGATCACCGTAGGCTTGCCAAACAGACCTTCAATCGCCGGCAGAGGAGGCTTGAATCGAACCTGGCCGCGCTTGCCTTCCAGCGATTCCAACAGTGAGGTTTCCTCGCCGCAGATATAGGCGCCGGCTCCCATGCGCACTTCCAAATCGAAGCGCTTGTCGCTGCCTAGTACGTTCTCGCCCAGGTAGTGCGCGGCATAGGCTGCACCGATGGCCGCCTCGAGGGCGGCTTTGGCCTGCGGGTATTCCCAGCGCAGATAAATGTAGCCACGGCTGGCGCCGGTGGCCCATCCCGCAATGGTCATCCCCTCGATGAGCACGAAGGGGTCGCCCTCCATCAACATGCGGTCGGAGAAGGTGCCGGAGTCGCCTTCGTCAGCGTTGCAGACGACGTATTTCTGCGCAGCTTGGGCGCCCCACACCGTCTTCCACTTGATACCCGCCGGGAATGCCGCGCCGCCGCGGCCGCGCAAGCCCGATGCGGTGACGCTCGCCACGATGTCGGTGGCAGACATCGTCAGCGCCGCTTTCAGGCCCCGATAACCGCCATGTTCGACATAGTCCGACAGGCTGCGCGGGTCGGTGAGCCCGACGCGGGCGAAAGTCAGGCGCTGTTGACGCTTGAAATAGGGAATCTCTTCTGTGGCGCCGTGGCTGAGAGAGTGCTGCTTGCCTGAGGTAAAGCCGGCGTCAAACAAACCGGGCACGTCTTGGGCCTGCACCGGACCGTAGGCCACCCGAGTTCCCTCCACATCCACCTCGACCAGCGGCTCGAGCCACAGCAGCCCGCGCGAGCCATTGCGAACCAGAGTGATTTCTATGCCGCGCCGTGTGGCCTCGGCAGCAATGGCCTGCGCAGTTTCCTCGGCGCCGACGCCGAGCGCCGCGGCGTCGCGGGGGATGTAGATCTTCACGAGCGCGCCCGCATCACGGACACCAGCGCATCGAAGCGCTGTTTGGTCACGCGCCCCTGTAATTGCTCATCGATCATCACTGACGGCCCCAGCGCGCAATTGCCCAAGCAGTACACAGGCTCCAGGCTAATCGCCCCATCTGCCGTGGTGCCGTGAAAATCAATTTTAAGAGTGGCCTTGGCATGAGCCTCGAGCGCTTGTGCTCCAACTGCCTGGCAGGCCTCGGCGCGGCACAGATGCAGTACGTGCCGGCCCGGGCGAGTCTGCCGAAAGTAATGATAGAAACTCACCACGCCATGCACTTCCGCGATCGATAGGTTCAATTCACCGGCAATGATGGGTATGGAATCCTTCGGCACGAAACTCAAGGACTCTTGCACCGCGTGCAGTATAGGCAGCAGCGCGCCGGGCAACGCCTTCAGCCGGCCACAAACATCCAGCACGGTGAAACGCTCCGCTGCGGTCAGCGACGACGGCGGCTCGAGCTTGATGGGAATGATCTTTCGGGGAGTTTGGTTGCTCATAAATAGCTTAAATATCATACGCTAAAGCGCCGGGTGCGCCGATACATGTCGCTTATCGTTCGATACATGCGGCTTATGAACGGCGGCCCGGTTCGCCGGCTGCTGACGCTCGCTGCCAACGCGCGTTGCCAACGTCGCACCGCAGGTTGCTAAATGTGGTGCCGCGCCACCGATTCGGCCACACAGACGGGTTTTGAATGGCCTTCGCGCTCGGTGGTCACTTCCACCACCACCTGTGCGCCGCCGGGAATGGGCTCGAACGTCATGAGCTTGAAATGCCCGCGCAGCCTGCTACCCACCGGCACCGGCGCAGGAAAGCGTACGCGGTTGAGGCCGTAGTTCAGGGTCATGCGCACGTCAGCGATTTCGAAGGCCGTTCTGACCATGACGGGAAGGAGGCTCAAGGTGAGATGTCCGTGCGCGACCGTTGTTCCAAACGGGCCGGCGGCGGCGCGTAATGGGTCGACGTGAATCCATTGGTCATCGCCGGTGACTGCCGCAAATTGATCTATGCGCGCCTGATCGATGGTCAGCCATTCGCTGCTGCCGAGCACCTTGCCGACCAGGGCCGGTAATTCTGCCAATTTTTGATAGGTGTTCATTTCATTTATCATCGCATTGGAAACGCTTGTTTGCGCACCCATATATGGCACATTGTTAAATGGTATTTGCAGGGGTTATCAGTGAGAAAAGCGATATCAGGCGTCTACCCCAGCCCGCAAGGGCACTGGGTCGGGGATGGGTTTCCGGTGCGAAGCTTGTTCTCTTATGACGGTTTGGGCCGGCAACTGAGCCCTTTCCTGCTGCTGGATTACGCCGGCCCTGCGCACTTCGCGCCTGCGGCACGCCCGCGCGGCGTAGGCGAACACCCGCACCGCGGCTTCGAGACCGTCACCATTGTGTATCAGGGCGAAGTGGCCCATCGTGATTCCGTCGGCAACTCGGGACTGATCGGCCCTGGGGATGTGCAGTGGATGACGGCGGCGTCGGGGATCTTGCACGAGGAGTTTCATTCCCCCGCGTTCACGCGCAACGGCGGCGCCTTGGAAATGGCGCAGCTCTGGGTCAACCTGCCGGCCAAGCACAAAATGTCCGCGCCGCGTTATCAAACCATTCTCGACGCGAGTATTCCAAAAC
>JANXZQ010000452.1 GCA_025355445.1 Gammaproteobacteria bacterium | reverse complement strand
TATTTTTCGGCTTGAAGAGCGGTCTGGTCATGGCCATAGATCCGGCGCAGCACGATCGCGCCCTTTGGTCGAATCGCGTCGGTCGCGGTTCCATTCAAGGTGGCGTTCAGTTCGGCATGGCTTTTGACGGCAAGCACCTTTACGTCCCGATCGCAGACATGGCCAACTCTATGGACGCGTCCAATAAACAACGCGACGCCAGTGCCGGGGCGCCGCGACCCGGCCTGTATGCGCTCGACCCCGCCTCCGGACGGCTGTTGTGGCGGAGCCCCGCGGACGACGTTTGCGGCGACCGCAAGTTTTGCGATCCGGGCATTCTCTCATCGATCGCGGCGATTCCCGGCGTGGTATTCGCCGGCCACATGGACGGCCGCTTGCGCGCCTACGACGCCGACTCCGGCCGCATTTTGTGGCAGTACGACACCACCCAGAGTCAGACCACGCTCGGAGGAGCCGCGGCTCACGGTGGAACCATCGGCGGCGGCGGCCCCGTGATCCACGACGGCATGGTGTACACGAACTCCGGCTACGGCATGTACTTCCACATGCCCGGAAATGTGTTGCTCGCCTTCTCGGTCGACGGCAAATAGCGCACCATGACGCTCGAATGGAACGAAATCTAAAGAGCGCACAAACCCGGGCGCGATTGGTCGATGCGACCATCCGATGCATCGTCAAATTTGGCTATGCCAATACCATAACCTCCAAGATCGCCGCCGAAGCCGGCATGTCGCGCGGCGCGATGGTGCATCATTTCGAGTTCGGTTCGGCGTTGATCAAGGCGACCATCGTGGAACTGCACGAGAGGCGCATCCGCGCGTTCCGGCGAGCGTCCAAGACGGTCAGCCATGACCCGGCAACCATGGTGCGGGAGTATTGGCGCCAGCTGCAGAAGCCGGCGTTCGTCGCCTTCCACGAACTCGCACTCGCGGCGCGCTCGAGCAAGGATCTCGCCAGAATCCTGCATCCGCTCGAAATCGATTATCGAGAACGTTTCATGAAAGAAGCGGTGGAGCTGTTTCCGGAGTGGCATGCCGATCGCAAATCGCTGCAGATCGCCATGACGCTGTCGCAAACTCTCCTCGAGGGCATGGCCATCAAGGTGCACACCGGATCCATGGACTCCAAGATGATCCAGCCGATGCTGCGGCTGGTTGAGCGTGAGCTCTATGTGATGAACCCTAACCTTAAACCGGCCGCTATTGCGCGATCAGTCCGTTGTCGATGATGATTTCGGCAGCGTTGACGAAGCGCGATTCGTCGGACGCCAGATACACGACCAGGTTCGCCACATCCTCGGGTTTGCCCAGGCCGACCGGCGTCTCGCCGTACATGGACATTTGCATGCCGAGATCCTGCGTCGCTTTGACCACCATCGGCGTCTCGATTGCGCCGGCGTGGATGGAGTTGCAGCGCACGTTGTAATGGTTCATCTGGCAATGCACCGCGATCGCCTTGGTCATCGAGCGCACCGCCCCTTTCGCCGCCGAATAAGCATAGAACACCGGGTATCCCAGGTGAGTTGCCGTCGAACACATATTGATGATCGAGCCGCCGCCGGAATCCTTCATCAATGGGATGCCGTACTTGCAGGCCAGGAACACGCTATCCGTCATGACGCGCAGATGCGCATGGAATTGCGCCAGCGTGGCTGACTCCGGCGTGCCTATGGCCACCATGCCGGCGTTGTTGACCAGAATATGCAGGCCGCCGAAGCGACGGCTGATCTCGGCGAACACCTCCTGCCAACGGCTTTCGCTCGACACGTCCTGCACCATGAAATAGGTGCTGCCTGCTCGGGCGGCGTTCAGCAGTGCTTCGAGCTCGCGTCCCGCCGTCTCGTTGATGTCGGTAATGACGACCGTGGCGCCCTCTTTCACCAACGCCGCCGCATCCGCCTTGCCGAGACCTGAGGCGGCTCCGGTCACAAGCGCTATCTTCCCGCTGACTCGTCCCATATGCCCCCCATTGCCGTGCCGGTTGTTGTATGGTGACGCTACCAGTCAATCTATCCTGTTTCAAGCCGATCTGACTTTTTCAAGCACGCGATACGACTTTGGCTTATAAAGGTTTTTTGCGTTTCGGCGTCTCCAAAGGAAGAATTATCGCATGGAAGCAAATGGCGAAGGATCGGGCGGCAGCACGGCACAGGGAGCCGTACCCGTGGGCTGGCAGGCACAGAAAAGCGCGTCAACGCGCACGCAAATCATCGAATCCGCGATCAAGTGCTTGGTCGAATTGGGATACGCGCGCACCACCACCGCGGTAATCGCGGACAAGGCGGGCCTGTCGCGCGGCGCCATGCTGCACCACTTTCCGTCCAAAATGGACATCGTCCGGGCCGCGGTCGACTATTTGCATGCCAAGCGACTGCGCGCCATGCGCAAGTCCATGGCCAAGGAGCCGAGCGACGGCGATCACGTCAAGCTGGGCGTCCAAAGTTACTGGACCCACGTCAAGCATCCCTGGTTCGTCGCTTTCTTCGAACTCGCCGTTGCAGCGCGTACCGACAAGGAACTCGCCGCGATATTATTTCCCGCGCAAGAGGCGTTCGAGCGCGAGTTCTACACCACCAGCCTGGATTTGTTTCCCGAATGGAAGCGCAAGGGCGAGAAGTTTCTGCTCGGCTTCGATCTGTCCCGCTACGTGATGGAAGGGATGGCGATCAGTTTCTTGACGCACAAAGAAACCGAGCGCGACCAACGCGTCCTTCGCTATCTCGAGGAGAAGCTCAAGGAACTGGTTGGCCAGGATCGTTAGCGCCTGCGGGCCGCGGCCTGCGCGGCGCTCAACTTTTCCAATCCAGCATTTTCAGGTCCATGTCCCCTTCCACGCAGGCCATGATTGGCGGCACCAGACGGTCGTGGAAAGGGCTCACCTGGTGCGCTTGGAACGCCGCCTCGTCCTTGAAGCGCGCGTACACCACATAGGTGCGCGGCCGGTCGCGGCTCTTGATCACGTCATAAACGAGAGTACCCGGCTCATTGGCATGAGTCAGTTCGGACAGCTCCTTCTGCAGGCGCTCGAACTCGGTTTCCTTACCCTGCTTGATGCCCAGAGTTGCGATGAAAGTCGTCGACATAGGTTGTTTCCCTTATTCACTCGAGTGGATCGAAATATTCGCGTTCCCAGGTGCCGATCAGGCACGCCGAAATCTTCGGCCCCGTTTCCGCGAGCAGTTTCGAATTCATGTGCAGGTGTTCGGCAGCCTCGTTGCGAAAGCTCTCGAGCACGGCGTAGCGGTTCTCGTCACGCAGTTTGAAAAACGCATAGGACAAAGTGCCTGGCTCGTTGGCGCGCACGTGCTCTTCCAACATGCGGCAGAGCCCGATGAACTCAGCTCGCTTTTCAGGCTTGCACGTCATGCGCGCAATGAATGTGATTGTTGCCATGAGGGTTTATGCTCCTGTTACCGATTGTCCGAGGATATGCCGATGTCGAACGAATCTCCCATCACCGTTGCGCTCAGCGGCATCCCGGAGGGAAAAATGCATGCCCTCACCGCGGGCGGCCGAGAGATCGTCATTTGCCGCACCAGGGAGGGTGTGTACGCGCTCGATAATATCTGCACGCATGCCTACGCGCGCCTCAATGAAGGCCGGCTGCGCGGCCACCGGCTGATCTGTCCGTTGCACGGCGCGGCCTTCGACGTGCGCGACGGCCGGGTGCTGGGCGCCCCTGCGTCGCGGCCGCTCGCGACTCACGCGGTCAAGGTGATGGATGATCGCATCGAGATTTCGGTCGCGGCGGCCGACGCCAATCCGCTCACGCTGTAGAGACAACAATATGACGGCAGATGCCTCCCGCAATGTACTCCGCGGTATCCGCGTGCTCGATTTCGGCCGGTACGTCGCCGGTCCGTACTGCGCCACGCTGTTGGGGTTTCTCGGCGCCGACGTGATCCGCATCGAACGCCGCGACGGCGGCGAGGATCGATTCATCGCACCGGTGGCCGACGGCGGAGAAGGCGGCGTGTTCTTCCAAACCGCTTGCGGCAAACGCTCGGTGACGCTCGATCCCGGCAAAGCCGGCGCACGCGAACTGGTGGCGCGGCTGGTCGCCACGGCCGATGTCGTGGTAGCCAATCTGCCTGCAGTGCAATTACGTGCCATGGGCATCGACTATGCGACGCTGCGCGCCGTCCGGCCCGATATTATCCTCACCACGCAAACGGCCTTCGGCGATAAAGGCCCGTATGCGCAGCGTGGCGGCTTCGACGGCGTGGGACAGGCCATGTCGGGCGCCATGTACATCTCCGGCGAACCGGGCGCTCCGGCGAAGGCGGCCGCGCCCTATGTCGATTTCGGCACCGCTGTGCTGTGCGCGTTGGGCACGCTGGCGGCGATTCTGCATCGCGAGCGCACCGGCGAAGGTCAGGAAGTCAAAGGTACGCTGCTCGGCACCGCGCTCGCCGTGTTCGGTTCGCATCTCGCGGAACAGGGAGCCACGGGGATCAACCGGGTCGGCAGCGGCAACCGCGTACAGACCTCCGCGCCGTCCGCGGTATTTCCCACCCGCGACGGACATGTGCTGACCCACGTGGTAGGCAACGGCCTGTTCCGGCGCTGGGCCACGCTCATGGGCGACGAGGGGCGCTGGACTGCACAGGCCCTTTACCAAGGCGACGATTCGCGCGGGGCTCACAGTGAGGCCATTCTCGAGCGCATGGCGGCTTGGTGCGCGGGCCGGACCACTGGCGAAGCCCTCGAGGCGCTCAATGCCGCGGGCCTGCCGGCAGGCCCAATTTACACTCCGCAACAGGCACTCGACGATCCGCAAGTCGCGGCCATGAACCTTTTGCATTCGATCAGCGGCTACCCCGGCCTGCGCCGCCCGGTTCCGATTTCCGGATTGCCGGTGGAATTGTCTGCGACTCCCGGAATCATTCCGCAGCGCCCGCCCCTGCTGGGCGAACACACCGACGCCGTGCTCGCCGAACTCGGCTACTCGCCGGACGAGATTGCCGCCTTGCGTGATCAGGGAGTGGTGTGAGTGCGGGGAGCGCGGCCTTGCGGCCGCGGCCCCCGCCTCGGGCTCAGTTCTTGCCGAACTTGAAACCAATTTCGCCGCCGACGAACAGCGGTTCTCCGTAGAACGACCAGACCCACAGCGGATCGACGTTCTGTGCCGACTCGACGTAGAGCTTGTTCGTGAGGTTGCGTCCGTAGACTCGCGCAAACCAGCGATTGCCTTCGCCGTTGTACGTCACGGAGGCGCCGAGCAGTGCCCGGGCCTGCGCATAAGTCTGCGTGAACGGCACATTCGGCAGCGCAATCGAGTAGGTATCCAGATTCTTGGAAACGTAGTTGTCGTTGACATCGATGACAATGTGCCCATTGGTCCAGGGCACCGGCATGGTGTAGTTGAGGTCAAGCGTCGCGGTCACCGTCGGGCAGCGGTTGACCGGCAGGCCGGACAGATCGACGGTTCCGCCGGCAGCGTCCAGCGTGCTGAAGTTTCCGTATGAGCAGTGTTGCCAGCTGAACGGTACGCGCAGCATCAGGCCGTCGGTGATCTTGACCGTCAGTTCATTTTCGAGGCCGTACGTCGTCATCTTCGCCGCGTTCTTGAACAGCGTCTCCTCGCCCTGCTGACCATTGGCATTGGTGATGGGCGAGACGACTTGACGGATCAAATCCGTGTAGCGCACGTAGAACAAGGCTTCATTGAGCCGTACGCGGCGGTCGAATAGCTCGCTCTTCGCGCCCACTTCGAAAGAATCCGCTTTCTCTGGGTTGGTCGGCGCCTTCTCGGCCGCAGTGATGGGCGTGCCGCCCGTGCCCACCTGGTCGTTGTAGCCGCCGCCCTTGAAGCCATGCGAGAAGTTTACATAGCCGAACAGGTCCTGATCGAATTGATGCGACAGAGTCACGCGGTAGGTGGGCTGCGTCCAGGAATGGCTGTCCGTCACCACGCCGAAGGGATACGCGGAGAAATTATCGGCATTCATCAAACCGCCCAACTGCTGGTACGTGAAGGCCGGAGTGATGGCACCGGTGGGCGAAGGCAGTTGCTGCACGAACACTTGCTGCCGGCCGATCCAATCCTTGCTGTCCTGAGTGATGCGCGCACCCACGGTCAGCGTGGTCGCATCCGTGAACTTGTAATTGGTCTCGCCGTACAACGCCTTAGACGTCTCGGTTTGAGCATTACACAACACCTGCGGATTGTTGTTGTAGCCTCCCGCCTGCAAACCCGGCGGGGTGGGCACGCCGAACAAGTCATAGATCCCGAGGATTTGAGCCACGCAGAACTTGGTGTCGTCATGCTGGTAGAAGGCACCGGTCACGAAATTGAAATTGCCGATTTGCTTCGAGGCGAAGCGCAGTTCTTCCTGCCAGGTCTTGCGACGGTCCGAGCGGTTGGCATCGAACACCGACACCGGTCCGACTACGCCCGTGTAGTCGGAAGGCAGGCTGGAATCCTGCGAGCGGTACCCCTGCACCCAGGTGAAGGTGCCCGCATCCAGGGTGTAGTCGATGTTCAGATGCTCGCCCTGCGCATCGACCCGATGCCCGTTCTGCTCATCGATCATATAGCCCTGGCGATTGTCGACTCCGGCATTGCCCAAGGGGTTGTTGCCGGTGTAGCCCGGCAGGCCGAGCTGCGCGAAGACGAAATAGGGCGTCGTCGTGCCCGGCCGGAGATCAGTGGGAGTGGTATTCACCGCCCCAGGGGTTCCCGAGCGGTCGGTGAGCATTTCGTAGGTAAACAACACGCGCAAGTTGTCGGTGGGCTCCCATAGCAGTTTGGCGCGGCCGGTGAACACATCGGTGCCGCCGACGCGTGCGCCGTTGCCGGTATAGGTCGTACCGCCGATACTGTCGCTGGCGCCATTGCGCATCCAACCGTCTTGATGCTCCTCACTCGCGACCACGCGCAGCGCAAGGTGGTTGGCAATGATGGGAATGTTGATCGCGCCCTGCCCGTTGTACTCGTTGTAGCTTCCGCCTCCGCCCTGCGCTTCGACGGTCATTTGGTCCAGAACCGGCGGCTTGGTTTTAACCACGACTGCGCCGCCGGTGGTGTTCTTGCCGAATAGTGTGCCCTGCGG
>JANXZQ010000418.1 GCA_025355445.1 Gammaproteobacteria bacterium | reverse complement strand
CCCGCGGCACGACGCTGTTTAGAATGTGCAGCGGCGACAGCGCGGTTTCGATGGCGAAGCGTATCTCTCCCTGATGCGCAAGCTCGACCCGGCCGATGGCCTGCTCGATGGCGTCCAGTGCCGCGCCCGGAAACAACATGCGCGTACGCCAGTGAGTCGCCGCAACATGGCGGACGAGTCGGCCGATTTGCATTACCAGCTCCCCGAGGCGCCGCCGCCGCTGAAACCACCCCCACCCCCGCCGCTGAAGCCACCACCACCACCTCCGCCCCCGCCGAACCCGCCGCCGCCGAATCCGCCGCCCCAGCCGCTACCGGCCGACCAACCCCGAGAATTGGATCCCGCCAGCATGGCGAACAGAAAGGCCACCACGCCGGCGCCCAAGCCGATGGGCAGTACATGACTCAAGAGCCACGCCAGTCCGCCGGCCAAGCCGCCGGTGGCCACCGACCCGAACACCCGGCCGAATACGGCACGCAGCAGCCCGCTGCCAACGAATACCACCACCAGCAGCAGCGGCAGCAGATGCCCCACACCGCTGCGACGCTCCCATTTCTTGTCCGGCTCCGGCAGCGGCTCGCCGTTGACCACGGCGATCATTTGATCGACGCCGGCTTCCACGCCGCCGTCGTAGTCGCCCACCTTGAAACGCGGAGTGATGGCCTCGGCGATGATACGGCTGGCGATGGCATCTGGTAGTGCGCCTTCCAAACCGGTGCCCACTTCGATACGCACGCGCCTATCGCTCTTGGCTACAATCAGAATCGCGCCATCGTCCGCACGCTTGCGGCCAGCCTTCCACACGTCCCCTAGCCGAATGCCGAATTGCTCGATTTCTTCGGGCTGGGTGCTGGGCAAGACAAGTACCGCGATCTGGCTGCCCTTCTTGGCTTCCAGGTCCGCGAGCTTGGCCTCGATGCGTGTGACTGCCTCGCCGGATAGCGTGCCCGTGAGATCAGTAACGCGCGCGGAGTAGGGTGGAATGGCAACCTGAGCCTGCACCCGCGGCGCCGCGAGCAGGACCGCGAGCAGCAGGGTCAACCCTGCCGCCGCGAGCCCGATGCGGCTAAGCCACGCCACTAGTGTGCGGCGGATGCCGGCGCGAAATCCACTGTCGGCGGTTTGGAGATCACCGCCTCATTTTCCACGGTGAAGTTCGGCTTCGGCTTGTAGCCGAAGATCATCGCCGTCAAATTGCCGGGGAATGAACGCACCGTCACGTTGTAGTCCTTCACCGCCTGGATATAGCGGTTGCGTGCCACCGTGATGCGATTCTCGGTCCCCTCGAGCTGCGCCTGCAGGTCGCGGAAATTCTGATCGGATTTCAATTGAGGGTAATTTTCCGTGACGACCAACAGGCGCGACAGCGCGCTCGATAGTTCGCCCTGCGCGGCTTGGAATTTGGCAAAGGCTGCCGGATCATTGACCAGCTCAGGAGTCGCCTGAATGGACCCGACCTTGGCGCGCGCTTCAGTAACTCCCAGCAGCACGGAGCTTTCCTGCGCGGCATAGCCCTTGACCGTGTTGACCAAATTGGGGATGAGATCAGCTCGGCGTTGGTATTGGTTCAGGACTTCCGACCAAGCCGCCTTGATCTGCTCATCCTGACTCTGCATTGTGTTGTAACCGCATCCCGACAGCAGCAAGCAGGCCGCAGCAGCAAGTCCTAACGCCAAATTACGCATGAAGCCCCTCCCGCCCCTCAAAGGTGGGGGCGTGCGAGGGAGTTTAACACCCCGGCAAAAAAAGCCCCGAGTGATGAACTCGGGGCGGAGAGGCGGACTTCAGTGAAGGGGAAGTAAAGCCCGCTAGGGGATTGATTCGTTGGGCTCCTAGTGCAAATGGTCCCACTGCAAGACTTGAATATCGGTTTCCTCGAGGTCGAAGCTGCGCGCCAGCATCCGCGCAATCTCACGATCGCCTTCGACTTTGCTCGTCCTGTCGAGGAGTTCCACCACGCCCCGATATTCGTTGTATTCCACGGCTCCTTCCGACTGCGCGATAAAGTGGGTGTAGTATTTAACGCTCATGGGGTAGAGCTTATGATTCGCAGCCAGAGCAATCTGTGAACGAACGCTCAGTAGGCGGCAGTCGCTCCCGAACAAGTTCACGTCCTATGAACCGACCTTCACTATATTGCGCTGTGTCACGATATCGCCCACCCACGCTGCCCGGCTCGAAGTACATCACTCCCGAAGGAGCCAAGCGGCTGCGGGATGAACTCGACGAGCTGTGGCACCACGAACGCCCGCGGGTGACCCAGGCTGTGTCGGAAGCCGCGGCCCAAGGCGACCGCTCGGAGAACGCTGAGTACACCTACGGCAAGAAGCGCTTACACGAAATCGACCGGCGGGTGCGCTTCCTGCGCAAACGGCTCGAAGGCATGACCATCGTCGACCCCCAGGCCCCGTTGGGCCGGCGCGATCCGACACGGGTCTATTTCGGCGCCTGGGTGCAAATTGAGAACGGCAGCGACAGGCGCCGCGCCGTGCGCTGGTATCGGCTGGTCGGGCCGGACGAATTCGACATGGCCGAGGACTACATCAGCATGGACTCGCCGCTGGGCCGAAGCCTGTTGGGCAAGCGCATCGATGACGATGTGCAGGTTGTCCTGCCGGAAGGGGCGACGACCTTCGCGGTGGTCGCCGTCAGCTACGCGCTCAAACCACCCGAACGTTCTTGAATTGCCACGGATCCGCCGTGTCGAGATCCTCGGCAAACAGTTCGCCCCGCTGCTGCA
This sequence comes from Gammaproteobacteria bacterium, assembly GCA_025355445.1. Taxonomy (GTDB): domain Bacteria; phylum Pseudomonadota; class Gammaproteobacteria; order Steroidobacterales; family Steroidobacteraceae; genus Bog-1198. The sequence continues at coordinate 4,032 of JANXZQ010000418.1, read as the reverse complement.
ATGGCGTCCAATCCGTATACTCGCCGACCATCTTCCCCAAGTAGGGCAGGCAGATCTCGAGCGGGCGCTCGAAATCCATGTCGTCCGGCTCGACGATGCCCCGGGTTGGATTCTCCATGGCCCAGATCATGCCCGACAATGCCGCGACCGTGACTTGCAGGCTGGTCGCGCTGTTGTACGGCGCCAATTTGCGCGCCTCCTCGATGGATAGCTGCGAGCCGTACCAGTAGGCATTCTTCTTATGCCCGGCGAGCAGCACCCCCAGCTCATCGATCCCGCCGGTGATTTCCTTCAGCATGATGCGTTTGCGATCCTGCAGATGCCAGTTGTTGCCGGCAAACTCATGCACGGACAATACCGCGTTGTCGCTGGGGTGATAGGCGTAGTGGCTGGTCGGCCGGTATGCCACCCGCTCGCCGTCCATGACGGTGTAGTAATCCGCCAGTGAAATGGCTTCGGAATGCGTGATCAGAAAGCCGTGAAAATGTCCGGCCTTCGGCGTCCACGTGCGAACCCGGGTGCTCGCGCCCGGGCGGGTGAGGTAAATGGCGCAACCCGACCCCACCGTGTGACGGCCGCCGTCCGCCGGAAAATGTTTCTCATGTGTGCCCCAGCCGAGTTCGGCGGGCTGAGCCCCTTCGCTGACGAAGCCGTCCACCGACCAGGTGTTGACGAATTCATTCGCCTCCTTCGGCACATTGGAGACCTGCGTGTCGCGCTCCGCGATATGCATGACCTTGATGCCGAGCTTCTGTGCGAGTCGCGCCCAAGCCTCGCGGCTCGCCGGCGTGCCGGCATCCACTCCCGTGTCCTTGGCAATGTTCAGCAATGCCTGCTTGACCAGGTGCGACACCAAGCCTGGATTGGCGCCATGCGTGAGTACGGCGGTGGGCGTCTTATTGGCGCCGTCGCGCAGCTTCAAGGCCTCCCTGCGCATGGTGTAGTTGCTGCGCGAAACCACCGACGCCTTGGGATCCGTATAGCCGCCGGCCCAGGGCTCGATGCAGGTATCCAGATACAGCGCGCCGCGTTCACGCGCCAGTTGAATCAGAGCGACGCTCGACACATCCACCGATAAATTAAGCAGAAAGTCCCCCGCGCCCAGCAGCGGCTCGAGAACTTGCCGATAGTTGCCCCGGGTCAGCGCGGTTTTGACGAATTTCACGCCGAACTCCTCGGCTTCGCTGCGTCCACTGTTCTCCGCGGTAACGATGGTGATGCGACCCGACGAAGTGCCGATGTGACGCAAGATCAGTGGCAAGACACCCTGTCCGATGCTGCCGAAACCCACAAATACGATCCTGCCCGCAAAATTCACATGCACTTCGTGTTCGCTCATAATTCTTGTCTCATTTTCGATTGCCCTCTCATTTTGGTTTGCCCTCGCTAATTGAGGAATGACGCCCTCTTCGGGCGCGCCGCCAGCCTACCTGGCGGCTAGGATTCGCGCCAATGAGGCGGAAAGGTGCGCTCGTAGCCGGGCAGCGACTCGATGCGATGAATCCAGCGCGCCAGCGCCGGATAGTTGCGCTCCATGGGCAGGAAGCGCGCGCCGAGCTGCGCCGCGGCACTCCTGTCCAAGGCGCGGCGCAGCACCTGAATCCACGGGAAAATCACCATGTCGGTCGCCGAGTAATCAGCGCCGACGATCCACTGCTCCTTGCTCAACCGTCCCTCGATGGTGCGCGCCTCGCGCCCCACCACATGCATGGCGTCGGTGAGCTCATCGATATTCTCCGCCACCCGCCCGGTGAAAATCGCCTCCGTGATCTTGAGCAGCGACGGCTCGGCGTAGGCCATGAATTCGCAGATGACGCGCATGATGACCCCCGCTTCCTCCGGAGTCGCGCCGAAGATCGGCGCCTGCGGATACTTGACGTCGAGGTAGTACAGGACCGCCACCGATTCAAACACCACATAGTCGCCGTCCTTGAGGACAGGCACGCGACCGCGCGGATTGAGCTTGAGCATTTGCGGCGACTGCTGTTCCTGCTTGTCGAAATGCAGCTGCTGCGACTCATACGGCAGGCCCTTGTGCTCCAGCGCCAGCAGCACGCGCCAAGAGAACGGACTGCCGCTGCCCCAGTAAAGAGTGAGTGCCATGGTGCGATTGTAGCGGATGCGCTTCGCCGGGCATCGGGCTAAGCTGCGATTCATGGTATTTCGGACCTTGATCGACGCCGGCAGCTTGCAAGCACTGCTGGGCACGCCGCAGCTGGCCCTCATCGACTGCCGCTTCGATCTCATGCAACCCGCCGCCGGGCGGCAGGCCTTTCTCGAGGCGCATATCCCCGGGGCGCGCTACGCCGACTTGAATCGTGACCTGTCGGCGCGCGTCCGAGCTCACACCGGCAGACATCCATTGCCGACGCCTGAGGCCTTCGCCGCCGCTTTGAGCCGGCTTGGGATCGGCAACGACAGCAAGGTCATCGCCTACGACGACGCCAACGGCTCTTTCGCCGCGCGTCTGTGGTGGATGCTGCGCTGGGTGGGGCATGACGCCGTCGCCGTCCTCGATGGCGGCTTCCAAGCTTGGCTGCAGCGCGGCGGCTCGGTGCAATCAGGCGAGCCGGCGCCCGCCGCGGTCGATGGCGGCCGTTTCACGCCGCGATCCGCCGGCGCGGCACTGATCACGACCGCCGCCCTGGAGCGCACGCTATTCGCGCCCGCTCCGCGCACGCCTAAACCCCTGCTCGTCGACGCACGCGCGCCGCAGCGTTTTGCAGGACTTGTGGAGCCCATCGACTCGGTGGCCGGCCACATTCCCGGCGCCGTCAATCATCCGTTCGCCGCCAATCTCGCCGCCGACAATCGCTTTCTTCCGGCCGCGCAACTCAAACTGCAATGGCTGCATCGTCTCGGCGGAACTGCGCCCGAAAACCTCATCGTCATGTGCGGCTCCGGCGTCACCGCCTGTCACAACCTGCTCAGCCTGGAAGTGGCCGGCCTCTTCGGCGCGAAGCTCTACGCCGGATCGTGGAGCGAGTGGATCCGCGATCCGCGCCGGCCCGTCGCCCGCGGTTAATTCATTTACTTGCAGCACCAATTTGTTATCGTGCGCGCGTGAACACACCCGCCAAATTGCTGCCCGCTAACCATGCCTGGAAAATCGAAGAGTCGCTGGACCTGTACCAGGTCGAAGCGTGGGGCAAAGGCTACTTTTCCATCAACACCGAAGGCCATGTGGTGATCAGGCCCAGCATGGATCCCGCGCGCGAAATCGACCTGGTCGAAGTGGTGCAGGGCTTGAAGGCCCGCGACCTGCACACCCCCGTGGTCATCCGCTTCTCCGACATTCTCGCGCATCGGCTGCGCCACATCGCCGAGGCGTTCGGCACTGCCATTTCGGAGAACGGCTACAAGAACCGCTACGCCGCGGTGTTCCCCATCAAGGTGAATCAACAGCGCCTGGTGGTCGAAGAGGTGTTTCGCTACGGCAAGGAATTCGGCTTTGGTCTGGAAGTCGGCTCCAAGCCCGAGCTGCTTGCCGTCCTGTCCATCACTGAGAACGCGCCCGACCGCATCATCGTATGCAACGGCTTCAAGGACGACAGCTACATCGAGGCGGTGATCATTGCCACCAAGCTCGGCCGCACCATCATTCCGGTGGTTGAGAACTACGAAGAAATTCATCTGATTTTGAAGCACGCTGAACGCTATGCGGTACGTCCGAAGATCGGCGTACGCGTCAAACTCGCGAGCGAAGGCGCCGGCCGCTGGCGTGAATCCGCGGGCGAAAAATCCAAGTTCGGCCTCTTCATCAGCGAAATCCTCGACCTGCATGCTCTGCTAAAGGAGCGCGACATGCTGGACTGCCTGCAGCTCGTGCACTGCCATCCCGGCAGCCAGCTGCAGGACATCCGCCGCGTCAAGGACGCCATCAACGAGCCGGCGCCCATGAGCTTGAGTTCCGCATACACATGCGCCAGCTCGTTGATGGCGTCCTTGACGCGGCGGATGTCCTGCAGCTGGCTGCCGGGATGGCAGTGCACGAGCTGCAGGCAGTCCAGCATGTCGCGCTCCTTTAGCAGA
>JANXZQ010000417.1 GCA_025355445.1 Gammaproteobacteria bacterium | reverse complement strand
CAAAGTCGAGGGCGTCAATCTGTTGAACAAGCCGGGCAAGACCCGCCGCTTCAAGAATGTGGCCGGCAAGCGCAACGGCTACAAGAAGGCCTATGTGCGTTTACAGACCGGGCAGTCGATCGACTTCACCGGCAGCTCGGCTAGTTAAGGATTTTAGGCATGGCACTCATAAAAATGAAGCCGACCTCCCCGGGTGCGCGCTTCGTCGTCAAAATCGACCGCTCGCACCTGCATAAGGGCGGCCCGCTCGAGTCCCTGACCACGAAGAAGAATCGCACCGGGGCGCGCAATCACTCCGGTCGGCAGACCACGCGCCATATTGGCGGCGGTCACAAGCAGCGTTACCGCTTGGTCGATTTCAAGCGTGACAAGGACGGCATTCCCGGGGTCGTCGAACGCCTCGAGTACGATCCGAACCGCACATCGCACCTGGCTCTGGTGCTCTACAAGGACGGCGAGCGCCGTTACATTCTCGCGCCCAAGGGCGTGAAGGCCGGCGATGAAATCCGCTCCGGCGCAGATGCGCCGATAAAAGCCGGCAACGCCATGGCGTTGCGGCACATTCCTGTCGGCAGCACGCTGCACAACATCGAATTGAAGCCCGGCAAGGGCGGCCAAATGGCGCGCAGCGCGGGCGCCTCCGCGCAGTTCGCGGCACGCGAAGGCGTGTATGCCAGCTTGCGTCTCAAGTCGGGCGAGATGCGCAAGATTCACGTCGATTGCCGTGCCACCATCGGCGAGGTGGGCAACGACGAGCACAATCTGCGCGTGTTCGGCAAAGCGGGCGCAGTGCGCTGGCTCGGCGTGCGCCCGACGGTTCGCGGCGTCGTAATGAACCCGGTCGATCACCCCCACGGCGGCGGCGAGGGTAAGTCAGGCCAGGGTAACCCGCATCCTGTGAGCCCCTGGGGCCTGCAGACCAAGGGCAAGAAGACGCGCCGCAACAAGCGCACCGACGGCATGATCGTTCAGCGCCGCAAGAACAAACGACTGTAAGAGACTGGAGAATTATCAGTGCCTCGTTCGCTAAAAAAAGGTCCGTTTGTGGATTTGCATCTCGCCAAGAAGGTGCAAACGGCCAGCCAGAAGAATGATCGCCGGCCGATCAAGACCTGGTCGCGCCGCTCCATGGTCATCCCCGACATGGTCGGCTTGACCATCGCCATCCACAACGGGCGGCTGCATGTACCTGTGCTGGTGTCCGAGAACATGGTCGGCCACAAGCTCGGCGAATTCGCGCCTACGCGCACGTTCAAGGCGCATTCCGGCGACAAGAAAGTGTCGGCGGCGGAGTAGGGCATGGAGACCAAGGCAATCTTACGTTACGCGCGCATTTCTCCGCAGAAATGCCGGTTGGTGGTGGACACGATCCGCGGCAAGTCGGCGACCTTGGCGGTGAACACGTTGAAGTTCATGCCGAAGAAGGGCGCCAAAATCGTCCTCAAGGTGTTGGACTCCGCGATCGCCAATGCCTACAACAATTTCAATGCCGATGTCGATGATCTGAAGGTGACGCGGGTCGAGGTTGACCCGGCGCCGATGCTCAAGCGGTTTCATGCGCGCGCCAAAGGGCGGGGCGTGCGAATCGCCAAGCGCAACAGTCACATCCTGGTTCAAGTGTCCGACGGCAAGCGAGAGGCCTAATGGGTCAGAAAGTAAATCCGATTGGTATTCGTCTCGGCATCACGCGCGACTGGACGTCGAAGTGGTATGCGCATTCGAAGAACTTCGCCGGTAACATTCACACCGACTTCTTGGTGCGTAAGTACCTCAACAAGAAGCTGTCCGATGCCTCGGTGAGCCGCATTCATATCGAGCGCGCCGCGCGCCGCGCCAACATCACCATTCACACGGCACGTCCCGGAATCGTGATCGGCAAAAAGGGCGAGGACATCGAGAAACTCCGCACCGCGGTCGCCAAGATTCTCGGCATGACCATGAACGACGTGCGCCTCAACATCGCCGAAATCCGCAAGCCCGAACTCGACGCCAAGCTGGTCGCCGAGGGCATCTCGCAGCAGCTGGAAAAGCGCGTGATGTTCCGTCGCGCCATGAAGCGTGCAGTGACCAACACCATGCGCTCGGGCGCGCTCGGCATCAAAGTGCGCATATCCGGACGCCTCAACGGCTCGGAAATCGCCCGTACCGAGACCAACCGCGAAGGGCGGGTGCCGTTGCACACGTTCCGCGCCGACATCGACTACGGCACTGCCGAAGCGCAGACCACCTATGGGGTCATCGGCATCAAGGTTTGGATATTCAAGGGCGAAGTTTTCGATCAGCCGGAAATCGACGCCGCCGAGGCCGAGGCTGAGGCTGCCGCAGCGACAGCCGCTAAAACCGCCGAAGCGCCGGCTCCGGCCGCAGGTTGACAGGTAACACAGCATGATGCAGCCGAAGCGGACCAAGTTCCGCAAACAGTTCAAGGGCAAGATTTCGGGCAGTGCGCAGCGCGGCAATTCCGTTGCGTTCGGCGAATTCGGCCTGAAGGCGACCGATCGATGCCGCATGACGGCCCGCGAAATCGAAGCCGCACGGCGTGCGATTTCGCGCTACGTCAAGCGCGGCGGGCGTATTTGGATTCGGGTATTCCCGGATGTGCCGATCACGCAAAAGCCGCTCGAAGTGCGCATGGGTTCGGGCAAGGGCAACGTCGAATACTGGGTCGCCAAAGTGCTGCCCGGCAAAGTGTTGTTCGAAATCGAAGGCATGAGCGAGGAAATCGCCCGCGAGGCGTTCCGTCTGGCGTCGGCCAAGTTGTCGGTGTCGACGGCGTTCGTCAAGCGCCAGGTCCGGACATGAAGGTGCGTACATGAAGGCGAAAGATTTGCGCGCCAAGGCGCCAAAGGATCTCGGCGAGGAGCTTTTGAAGCTGCGCCGTGAACAGTTCAATTTGCGCATGGCACGGGCAACCGGCCAGGCGGCGAAGCCGGATCAATTTGCGAAGGTGCGTAAGAACATTGCGCGTGTGAAGACGGTGCTCGCCCAATCAAAGGCGAGCGGAGGTAAGGCGTGATGTCGACACCAGAAAATCTCGCGGCCGCTGAATCGGGAGCGTCCACTGCGCCCGCGGCGTCGGCACCCGGACCCGCTCCGGTTCCGGGGCAGCGCCTGCTGACCGGCAAGGTCGTCAGCAACAAGATGGACAAGACGGTCGCAGTCTCCATTGAAAGGCTGGTCAAGCACCCGATGTACGGCAAGTACATTCGCCGCACCACAAAGCTGCTGGCGCACGATGAGAACAATGAGTGCAAGGAAGGCGACACCGTGTCGATCAAGCCCTGCCGTCCCATGTCGCGTCGTAAATCCTGGGTGCTGGTGCGCGTCGTCGAACGTGCCCGCGCCGGTTAAGGAACTCACATGATTCAGATGCGAACAATATTGAACGTGGCCGACAACAGCGGCGCCAAGCGCTGTATGTGCATCAAGGTGCTGGGCGGTTCCAAGCGCCGCTATGCCGCCGTCGGCGATGTGATCAAGGTGAGCGTCAAGGACGCGATTCCGCGCGGCAAGGTCAAGAAGGGCGAGGTGTACGACGCCGTCGTCGTGCGCACCAAGAGCGGCGTCCGGCGCCCGGATGGTTCGCTGATTCGCTTCGACACCAACGCGGCGGTGCTCCTGACCAGCAAGCTCGAGCCCATCGGCACCCGCATCTTCGGGCCCGTGACGCGCGAACTGCGCAACGTGCAGTTCATGAAGATTATTTCGTTGGCACCCGAGGTGCTGTGATGAACAAGATCCGCAAGGGCGACATGGTGATTCTGATCACCGGCCGCGACAAGGGGCGCAAGGGCGCCGTCATCGAAGTGATGGGGGACGATCGCGTGCGCGTCGAGGGACTCAACATGTCCAAGAAGCATCAGCGGCCGAACCCGCAGATGGGCGTGCAAGGCGGCATCATCGAGCGCGAAGCACCGCTGCATGTTTCCAACGTATTGGTCTTCAATCCCGCGACCCAGAAGGGTGACCGCGTCGGATTCAAGGCGCTCGAGAACGGCCGCAAGGTGCGGGTGTTCAAGTCGAACAAAGAAATGGTCGACGCGAAGTAAGCGCGGCCAGGCAGCGAGTAATCACATGGCAGCAAGACTGAAGCAGATTTATCGGGACAAGCTCGTACCGGAGCTCAAGGAAAAGCTTGGGCTCAAGAACACCATGCAGGTACCGCGCATCCTCAAGATCACGGTCAACATGGGTGTGGGCGAGGCCGTGGCCGACAAGAAGGTCATGGACGCGGCGACCGCCGATATGGCCAAGATCACGGGACAGAAACCCGCCGTGACCAAGGCGAAGAAGTCGGTGGCGACGTTCAAAGTGCGCGACGGCCAGGCGATCGGCTGCAAGGTCACTCTGCGCGGCGACCGCATGTACGAGTTCCTGGACCGTCTCGTCAGCATCGCGATTCCGCGCATCAGGGATTTTCGCGGCATCAGCACGCGCTCGTTCGACGGCCGCGGCAATTACAGCTTGGGGGTCAAAGAGCAGATCATTTTCCCCGAGATTCAATACGACCAGATCGATCAAATTCGTGGCATGGACATCACCATTTCCACGTCGGCGCACGATGACAAGCACGGGCGCGCGCTGTTAGAAGCTTTCAACTTTCCGTTCCGTAAGTAGGGTAATAGCCCATGGCCAAGACGAATATGCTCATGCGCGAGAAGAAGCGCCTCAAGGTGGCGAAGAAATACGCCACGCGACGCGCCGCACTCAAGGAGCTGATCCGCGACCCGAAGACCGGGGCGGAAGGCCGCGAGGCTGCGCAAGTCGAGCTGCAGCAGCAGCCGCGCGACGCGGCCAAGTCACGGCAGCGTACTCGCTGCTCGATTACCGGACGTTCCCGCGGCGTGTACCGCAAGTTCGGCCTGGCACGCACCAAGTTGCGTGAAGCCGCCAATCGCGGCGAGATCCCGGGCCTGTCCAAGGCGAGCTGGTGAGGCGCGCACAATGAGCATGACTGATCCGATTGCCGATCTTCTGACGCGTATCCGCAACGCGCAATCCGCAGGCAAGCCTACGGTTGGCGTCGGCGCGTCGAAGCTGAAGCTTGCCATCCTCAAGGTACTGAAGGACGAGGGCTACATCGCCGCGTACGGCGTCGATGTCGCCGGCGCGAAAAGCACCTTGTCGATCGAACTGAAGTACCACGACGGCCGTCCCGTCATCGACCGCATCGAGCGCATCAGCCGTCCGGGCCTGCGCATCTATCGCGGTAAGGACGAACTGCCGAAGGTTCTCGGCGGCCTGGGCGTCGCCGTCATCTCCACACCACAGGGCATCATGTCCGATGCCCAGGCGCGCGCGGCCGGTACCGGCGGCGAAGTGCTCTTCGTCGTTCAATAGGCTCACAAGTAAGGTTGCATCATGTCTCGAGTCGCAAAAATGCCGGTTGATCTGCCGCAGGGTGTCAGCGCCACGATCGGCGCCGATGCCGTCACCGTGAAGGGCGCCAAGGGCTCCCTGACGCTGGCGATCAAGAGCGGCATCAAGGTCGTGCAGCAAGACAAGCATCTGGACGTGACGGCGGACACCAGCGCGGAGGGCTTGAACGCCATCGCCGGGGCGACGCGCGCGCATCTCGCGAATATGGTGACCGGCGTCACCAAGGGTTACGAGAAGAAGCTGGAATTGGTCGGCGTGGGCTACCGCGCCGCGGTTCAGGCCAAGAGCCTGACCTTGACCTTGGGCTATTCGCACTTGATCAATTTCGCGAGTCCGGAGGGCGTCACCATCGAAACGCCGAGCCAGACCGAGATCATCATCAAGGGCATCGATCGTCAGCGCGTCGGCCAGACCGCGGCGGAGATTCGCGGCTTCCGGCCGCCGGAGCCCTACAAGGGCAAGGGCGTGAAGTACTCCGATGAAAAGATTTCGCTGAAAGAGGCGAAGAAGAAGTAAGCACATGAAACTGACTAAACAAGATACCCGTCTGCGCCGGGCGCGCCGGGGCCGCGTAAAGATCAAAGAGCTCGCCGCGCTGCGCCTCTCGGTGCACCGCACCCCGCAGCACATCTATGCGCAAATTTTCGCCGCCGAGGGCGATAAGGTTCTGGTTGCCGCGTCGACCTTGCAGAAGGCCGTGCGCGGTGCATTGAAAACCACCGGCAACATCGAGGCTGCCAAAGCCGTCGGCCGTGCCATCGCGGAGCGCGCCAAGGCGAAGGGCATCGCGAAGGTCGCGTTCGACCGTTCCGGTTTCATGTATCACGGGCGCGTCAAAGCGCTGGCAGAGGCCGCTCGCGAAGCGGGTCTCGAGTTCTAACCAAAGGGTCTGAAGGCATATGGCGAGAGTAGAAAAACCCATGTCCGGCGATGACCTGCTCGAAAAGCTGGTCGC
>JANXZQ010000396.1 GCA_025355445.1 Gammaproteobacteria bacterium | reverse complement strand
CCTCGATCCTGGAACGCAAGGCGGCGATGTCATCGTGGGCATTGATCGTCAGGTAGTCTCCGTCAGCTATTTTATTGTGCATTCTTTCTGCCAAGGGAGGAATGGCATCTAAGCCCAAATCCTCCGCCATGCTTCGTGCTAAGACAAGAAGGCGCTCCAAGCCCTTCCCCAAGTCAGGGCGCAATTTCTCCCTCTGTTCCTCCGCGCTGGGATTGGGCTTGAAACAAGTAAGTTCGAGATCGTAAAGACCGACCATGAGCCCGCTAAAAATGGTCGAATATTTCTTGAGCATATCCCAGAGACTCCATAGCTGACAGCTGTCGGGATCGAGTTCCGGCCGATCCCTTTCCGATGACAGATTTCTCACGCCACTGTACTCCCTTCTGGGTACGTCAAAGATAATATCGCGTAATTTCTGTCAAATTCTTTTTGAGGCTGAAACCACACGATTTGCACCAAGGGAGCCGACCATGAGAGTGTCCGATGACCGCTATACAAGGGACCGCCAGAGACTGGATCTGGCGCTGCGACTGATCCGCCACGAAGCCCGCACCTTCACCATTCGCGAGTGGACGGGTCTGAGCGACGACCGCATTCGCAAGCTGTACCGCAGCTACGTGATGAATCACGATGCACGCCATGTGCTCCGGCACCGCGGCAAGTCGCCGCGCCAGGCGGGTTATTTCTTCAGGAATCCCGAACTCAATTTTCAGTCGGCGCAGTTGGCAAGCCTCTATGTCATGTACGGTCTGCTGATCGCCGCGGATAGCGGCCTCGCGCCCCACTATCGCGTCGGCTCCTAGGAATCGGGCACTCTGCTGTGCCGGGCCTACGAGGCCTACCTCGAATTGCACGCGCCCGCGAGCATTTCCTTCGAGCACGCATGGTTCCTGCTGCTCGCGCTCACCCGGCACGACGAAGTCGGGATATCGCGCTGTGACGTCTGCGGCGGCGTTCGGCTGCGCGACCTTTTGTCCAGGCGCAAGCTGGCGTGCAGCACTTGCGGCCCCGCGGTCTCAGCGGCAGGCGCCGCCGCCGTCATCAGTTGCGCGGCGCCCTGCTAGAATTAAGGGATGCAGGAAAGGAATATCTTCGCCGGTACTTATCTGGACCGCGCCGCGCACTTGCGGCAGGATCCCGAGTGGTTTGCCGCGGCGCTCGCCGATGAGCGCAGCCGCGCGCTGCCGGTGTGGAATTCGCGCAATCTCGTCGCCGGCGGCGATTCCCCGCGTGCCGTGTATCTCGAGCTGTCGCGGATTCCGCCCGAACGGCGCAACGATGCGGATTTGATCCTGTTGGGCCGCTGCGACGGGACGAATTTCTTCACCTTCGAAATCGAATCGATCGAGCCGCCGCCATCCCCTCCCGGAAGCCGTTACGAGGACCTGCGACACATCGCTTCCGTGTTGCCGATCGACGAGGCGGGCTTGTTGGGGTACGCGCGCGCCATCATTTCCTGGCGGCGTCGGCACCGCTTCTGCGGCCTATGCGGTGCAAAGACGGTGGCCGCCAAAAACGGCCATGTGCTCGTATGCAGCGATGCCAGCTGCCGCAATGAACAATTTCCGCGCATCGATCCGGCCATCATCGTCTTGGTCAGTGAAGGCGAGCGGGCACTTTTGGGACGCCAGGCCAGCTGGCCGATCGGCCGCTACTCCACCATCGCCGGCTTCGTCGAGCCGGGCGAGTCGCTCGAGGATGCCGTCGCGCGCGAGGTACTCGAGGAAACGGGCATCGACGTGGACCGGATCGAATACCACTCATCCCAGCCATGGCCCTTTCCGGCGTCCTTGATGCTCGGCTTCACCGCACATGCGCTGACCACGGAGGTGCGCCTGCACGATCAGGAGCTGGAAGATGCGCGATGGTTTACGCGCGCCGACATTGCATCCAATGGCGCGCTGCTGCCGCCGCGGCAATCCATTTCGTTCCGGCTGATCGAGCACTGGTTCGACGCAGGGGGCGAGATGCGCCTGCGCGACATTCAAGGGAGCGCACCCTGGCCACACTCGCGTTAGGAGGAAGCCTTACGACTCTAATCTTGGTGCTGTGCGCCGCGTTCTTTGCCGGATTCATCGACGCCATCGTGGGCGGCGGGGGCTTGATTCAATTGCCGGCGCTATTTGCGGCCTATCCTTCAACAGCCCCGCCCGTGCTGCTGGGCACGAACAAGCTCGGCAGCATCTGCGGTACGGCAAGCGCCGTGCTGCGCTACATGCGCGTGGTACGCATCCCCGCGCGGGTGCTTCTGCCGGCTGCCGCGATTGCATTTCTCGCGGCACTCACCGGCGCAAGTTTGGTGAGCGCCGTGTCTCCTGCGCTGTTTCGCCCCTTGGTGCCGGTCATGTTGACACTGGTGCTGATGTACGTGCTCTGGCACAAGGATTTTGGCGCGCGCCACGCGCCCATCGTATTTTCCCGCCGCCGTGGGTATGTCGCGTTGGCGGCCATCGGTGGTATTGGTCTCTACGACGGCTTTTTCGGACCCGGCACCGGCAGTTTTCTGATGCTGCTGTTCATCCGCCTGTATGGCTTCGACTTTCTGCACGCCTCCGTGGGTGCCCGCACGATCAACGTCGCCACCAATGCCGGCGCTCTATTGTTTTTCGGAATTCAAGGCGAAGTTAATTGGGGCTTAGGTATTGCCTTGGGCGCATGCAACGCCGCGGGCAGTGTTCTGGGGACCCATACTGCAGTCAAACACGGCAGCAAGTTCGTGCGTGTGGCATTCATTGCCATCGTCATTGCGTTGATCGCCAAAACAGGCGCGGACGCGTGGCGCCTAACCACGCTCCCAATGCCCGGCCCGTAAGCGCCAGCCGTCACCTTGACGGACCCACTGGTGCGCTACCCAGTGACGCCCGGGACGCGGCGCTTCCCAACGGCCGCCGACCCACTCATGCCGGCCGCCGACCCAGTTCCAATAGCCGCCGATCCATACATATCCCGGCGATGGCGCCACCCCGATGACTTCCACACGCGGTGCCGGCGGCGCGACCATCACAATACCGTCGGCGCCGTGACGCTGATCGGGAACGACCACGCAAGCCGCGAGGGTCATCGACAGCCACAGACCCGATGCCAAACCCGCGCTCAACCGTTTACGCTGACTCATGAAGACAACCACGTTGTAGGATTTGAACGGAGAATAGCGCCGTTGGCTATAGATCTCCACCGGCGAGGGCGCCGCCGCTGCCCGACTGGGAAGTGTCGTAGCGCCGTCGCAGGGGGAGGTGATGAGGCATGCTGCCCGAGGTCAACATCGGACGCGCCAGTCGCGCCTTTAGCCGATACATGGCAAGGTCGGCTCCCTTCAGCAGCTCGTCGGCGGTCCGCCCATCGTGGGGATACATCGACTGGCCGATTGAGGCGCTCAAGCGTTGTTCACTCCCTTGGATCCAGCATGGCAAGGAGACCCGTTCGCGGATCGTGTCGGCGACTTTGGTCACGGCTCCGGCGTCGGGCACACAGGGCAGCACCACCACGAATTCATCTCCCCCATAGCGGCAAGCGACATCGCTGTTGCGTACCCTGGCGGCGATACGAGTCGCCACCGTGGTCAGAATCTTGTCCCCCGCCGCATGGCCGTATTCATCGTTGATGCCCTTGAAGCCATTGAGGTCGATGAACAACAGGCCGACGCATTGCTCATTGCGCGCAGCGTCGGCAATAGCCGATTCCAAGAGCTCCAGCATGCGCCGGCGAGTGGTTAAGCCGGTCAGCCCATCCTGATCGGCGAGCCGCTGAGCCTGTGCTTCGCGCTCGCGAAGCGTCACCAGTTCCTGCAACAGTTGGGCATTGATGGCGCGCAGGTTGGCGAGTTCATCGGCAATTGGCGAAACAGCATGCAGCGGTACATCGCTCGAGCGGCCCGCGCGTCGCGCGCCACCGTTGTCGAGCACTTTTCCCCGGCCGTATGCCATGGTTGACGACATAATAGGACACCCTCAAATTGCACGGATTCTGCGCAACTCCTCCCCACCCTGCGATCGGCAGCCGTCCCATTACTATGTAAGATTTGCCTGATTGACATCGGTCACAATTTTCGCTGGAGCCCAAGCATGCCCTTCACCGCTGATCCTCGCGTCCTGTTCGCGGCCGAACGCACCCTGCTTGCCTGGCAGCGCAGTGCAATCGCACTGATGGGCTTTGGTTTCGTCGTGGAGCGGTTCGGCCTGTTTCTGCAAATGGTGGCGCATCAGCCGCTGTCGGCTTCCCCACGCGGCTTTTCCCTCGGCATCGGGGTGTCACTGCTGTTTCTGGGGGCCGCGGTTGCGCTAATTTCCGCACGGCAATTTCGCCAAGTCGCCAAGAACCTAGATCCGGCTGTGGTGCCGCCGGGGTATTGGACTCACATCGGCGTGGCTCTCAATGTCGTCATCGCCGTCATCGCCCTGGCCTTAGCTGTGCACTTTCTGTGGCCGGTTCAGTAAGAGATTAGTTCGGCAGAAGCCAGGCCGCACCCCCGCCCGTGGGCTGAACGAGTCAACGCTTAACGGCCTGTGCCGTTAGCACCAGCATGCTACAGGCAGAAATAGCCGTGCTGCGGTTTGGCTTGGGTGCCCGCCCAGGAGAGCTGGCGGCGGCGGCGGGCGATCCGCGCGGTTGGCTCACCGAACAGACCATGGGCCCCGCGCTTCTCGCCGGCAACACGCCGCTGGCGCTGTCGGACGAGATCTTCACCGAACTGCTCGCCGCACGCGAGGCCTACCTACCCCACTACCGCGCGCAGGTGCTGGCACGCGCCCAAAGCGCCGCACTGACCGCGCGGCCATTTGCCGAGCGTCTGGTCCACTTCTGGACCAATCATTTCGCAGTGTCCGCGGACAAAGGCGCGGTTTTCGGGGTGGCCGGCACGCTAGAGAATGAGGCCATCCGTCCTCATGTCGATGGGCGCTTCGCCGATCTCCTGACTGCGGTGGAGCAGCACCCCGCGATGATCGCGTTTCTGGACAATCAGTATTCGGTGGGCAAGGATTCTGTGCTGGCAGGGCTTGCCGCACAGGGCGCGACGCGACAACTGGCGCGCGGCGACGCCTCTTACACGCCGCAGCGCACTTTCGGCATCAATGAGAACTTGGCGCGCGAGATTCTGGAATTGCATACCCTGGGCGTGAACGGCGGCTACGCGCAGAGCGATGTGACGAGCTTCGCGCAAATCATCACCGGTTGGTCAATTGGCGGCGGCAAGGGCCGGCTCGCGGGTGGGCCTCCGGGCCGCTTTTATTTTCGCGAGAACCTGCACCAGCCCGGCGCCAAGGTCTTTTTGGGTAAGACCTATTACGAGACCGGGCAGCGCCAGGGCGAAGCGGTACTCGGGGATCTCGCGGTTCATCCGGCCACCGCCCACTTCATCGCCACCAAGCTGGTTCGGCATTTCATCACCGATGAACCTCCGGCGGCGGCAGTGGCCCGTGTCGCGCGTGCCTTCGTCAAATCCGGCGGCGACTTGCCGCGCGTGTATGCCGCGTTGATCGAGGTTCCCGAGGCCTGGGAAGCCGGTATGCGCAAATTCAAAACGCCGCAAGACTTCGTGTTCTCAACTTTGCGGTCCTTGAATGTCTCTCCGCGCCAGCCCCAGGAAGTTCTACGCAGTTTCGAACTCCTAGGTCAGCGCCAGTACACGCCGGGGTCGCCCGCAGGCTGGCCCGACACGGCCAAAAGCTGGGACGGCTCCGACGCCCTCATGCGCCGTGTGCTGTGGGCATCGCGGATCGCAGGCCGATTTGAGCAAGGCATCGATCCGGTGGATCTCGCGGCCGCTAGCCTTGGCAATTATGCGCGGCCCGAGACGGTGACGGCGCTGCGACGCGCCTCGTCCGGCACCCAGGCCGTGGCGTTGCTGCTGATGAGCCCGGAGTTTCAGCGGAGATAGCCCATGCGTATATTCAACTCGAACATTACCCGGCGGCGCTTCCTAGAGAACACCGGCGCGTTGGTTGCTTGCGCTGCCGTCCCCCATGCGCTGTTCGCCAACACCGGAGGATCGGCGCGACTGGTGGTCGTCATTTTGCGCGGCGCGCTGGACGGTCTTGCCGCAGTGCCGGCTTACGGCGACCCTGATTACTTAAGGTTGCATGGCGAACTCGCGATCGCCGCTCCGAGCCTCACCGACGGCGCGCTGGCGCTAGACGGTACCTTCGGCCTGCATCCTTCGTTAGCCTTCCTGCACGAGCGCTACCTGGCGGGTGAGCTCACCGTGTTTGATGCGGTGGCCTCCCCATACCGCGACCGCTCGCATTTCGACGGCCAAAATGTATTGGAGAACGGCCTCACCAAGCCCATTGGGACGGCCGATGGCTGGCTCAATCGGGCGCTGGCTGCCCTGTCGCGCGGCAGCGGGCATTCCGGCGACCGTGCCGTTGCCGTCAGCCAGAACCTGCCCCTGATATTGCGCGGCGACGCGCCGGTGATCTCTAAATCGCCGCAAACCACCCGGGACGTCGACGAAGAATTGCTGGCGCGCCTGGCTGACCTTTACTCCAAGGACGACTGGTTTTCGACACGCCTGAGCGAAGCCGTGCAAACTGGAAAGCTTGCCGATGAGGGTGGCCGCCTGCAAAACCCCGCGGTGAGGGCGCCGGCGGCCGATCAGGTCGGCGGAGTGGCTCGAATGGCAGCCAAATTAATGCGCAGCGACGGTGGGCCCGAAGTCGCGGTCATCGAAGCCGGCGGCTGGGATACTCACGCCAATCAAGGCGGCGCTAAGGGCGCGCTGGCGCAGCGGCTTAGCGGTCTGGACAAGGCGCTGCGCGCGCTCGCTGATGAGTTGGGACCGTTGTGGCCGCAGACCGCAGTACTCGTCGTGACCGAGTTTGGCCGCACCGCCGCCATGAACGGCACGCGAGGCACCGATCACGGCACGGGCGGCTGTGCCTTTCTTGTGGGAGGAGCAGTGCGCGGCGGCCGGGTGATAACCGACTGGCCTGGTCTCGCACGCACAGCCCTGCTCGAGAATCGCGACCTGCGACCGACTCTCGACTTGCGCAGCGTATTCAAGACCGTGCTCGACGAGCACTTGCACGTCGATGCACGGACTCTCGCCACCCGAATCTTCCCGGACAGCAGCGGCGCGCGCCCTCTGTCAGGGCTGATACGCGCCTGAATTTACCCTGGCGAATCTCTAGAACGCCATTGGCTCCGTACCGGGAGGCGTCGTCGGTGCCGGAGTCTGTTCCGCCGGCATCGCGGGCGATGCTGCTGCGAACGCTGGCGCCGGTGCTCTCGGTGCGGCAGGCCGCCGAGCCGGCTTCGGCGCGGCCGGCGTCGGCTTGGGCGCGGCCGCCTTGGCAACGACTGCAGGCTTGGGCGCAGCTTTCTTAGGCGCGGCTTCAGCCTTGGGCCTGGCCTTCTTGGGCGCAGCCTTTACCGGCTTTTTCGCGACCTTGCGCGCAACGGTTTTCTTCGCCTTCGCTTTTACTCTAGCCTTCGCCGGACGGGCTTTCTTTTTCGCGACGCTCTTCTTGGCGGCGTGGCGCTTCGCCTTGGCCACCGGACGTTTCTTCGACTTGCTCTTCTTTGCCATGATCACTCTTCTCCTAGAGATCGTACGAGACTCATTGTGAGAGTAGTCCCGAAAAAGTCTGCTGTCATCTGCGCGTGATGCTGGAGTCGGTCACTTGGATTGCGTAGGCTGCCCCGGTGCTGCCGATCGAACCCATTCGCCCGCTGAAAGATGTCTGGTTACGGCCGAGGCGCGTATTTCGTGAAATGGCAGCGCGGCCGGTCGGAGTCGTCGACTACTTGCTGGCGGCAGTTCAAGGCGTCGGCAACTTCCTGGCGCTGTACCGGACCCAGGGAGCGGGAGCGAACAGCAGTGTCGAGGAGATTCTCGGAAATTCCTTTGCCATCGGCGCTATCGCCGGCGTCGCCAGCCTGTTCCTGATGGCGTTGATATACCAACGCTTGGGAATTCGCGCGGGCGGAAAGGCAACGACCGCGCAAGTGGTCCATGTGCTCGCCTACGGGGGCCTGCCCATGGCGGCTTCGGCGGTGCTGTGGGTGCTAGTCGCCCTGCTCGCCGGCGAGACCGCGTTCCTTGAAACCCCGCGCGCCGATGGCGAGGGTTTCGTAGTGCTCTTGCTGCATGCGCAGTTCGCGGCTTACGTGTTCCTGCTGGTGTGGAGCGTCGTGCTGATCGTGATGGGTCTCAGTGAAATACAGGGCGTCGGCACGCGCAAGGCATTCGGAGTGTGGTTTCTCGGGCAG
>JANXZQ010000391.1 GCA_025355445.1 Gammaproteobacteria bacterium | reverse complement strand
GCGCGCGAGCGCCCCCTGCCGGCTAGGGGGTAATCTTCAGATTGTTAACGATACTTCCGCCGTGTCCGAGCG
Organism: Gammaproteobacteria bacterium; assembly: GCA_025355445.1. Classification (GTDB taxonomy): domain Bacteria; phylum Pseudomonadota; class Gammaproteobacteria; order Steroidobacterales; family Steroidobacteraceae; genus Bog-1198. The sequence continues at coordinate 11,930 of JANXZQ010000391.1, read as the reverse complement.
CCGTCTGCGCCTTGGCTTCGATGGCATCCTTTTCCTGTTGGGTGTGAACCACACCATTCAGGGTGACGTTGCCATTCACCGCCACAATTTTTACATTGTGCGCGTAGGTCGACAACGATTTGTCCGCCATGACGCTCTTGCGGATTTGTTGCGTTAGCGCCAAGTCAGTCTTGTCATTTTTCTGCATATCGGCACTCGCGACCTTGTTGGTCGCGTCCACTTGATTTTGCTTGGTGTTGTCAGGCGCCGTTTGCGCCTGCGCAATAGACATGGCGGCGAGGGCGAGCGAGGCAATCGCCGCGCGGGAAAGACTGTTCATAGAGATCCTTTTAAGTTCAAGTCCAGAGCGGGCCGACCGAGCGACCCGCCCTAAAGGGTTAGACCGCCGCCGCCGCGACCGCGGGCTTCTCGCCCGAGCTTTCGGAGGTGGACGCGATGTCGCTCGCTCCAGTGCCTTTCAACAAGTCCTTCGCGCGCGAGATCTCATCCGACGTGTCACAGTGCACGGACAGCAAAGTGCCCCCATTCTTGACGAAGCCCTCATAACGCTTAGCCTCATATTCCGGAATGCCCATGCCCACCAGAGCTCCCACCAAGCCGCCCAACGCACCACCGACACCCAACCCGGCAAGCCCGGCCATGATGGGACCCGCAGCAATGAAAGGCCCAATGCCCGGAATTGCCAGAGCACCGACGCCGGCAAGAACACCGACGGTTCCTCCGATGACCCCGCCGGCAGTGACGCCAGCGGCCGTGCCTTCAGGAGCCTTGGTGGCTTTCTCATGCGCGAATTCTTTGGTGCTGCGCGTGTCGGGAAGTAGAACCGAGATGTCCGAACTGGGAAATCCGGCCGCAATGAGTGAGTCCACCGCGCGTTCAGCGTGGTCTCCTGACTTATAAATCCCGAAAACCGCGGTTTTCTTGCCAGCCATAACATACTCACTCAAAAAAAGGCGCTTCCGCGCGGGATGTTTAGTAGACGGTCCTACGTAAAGAAACTCTGTAGGCGCAATTGCTTGCTTGACGCGCTTCGCAGTCTTATCGCGCGTAGGAGGCCTCCTGCGCGCACATCGCACAGCGGAGCAAGCGAAGTTGATGCCGGGGGGTCATGTTCCATCGATATGGCGATCCTAGGACCTAGGGTGCATTGCCGGTGCGTGTCTACACACCCGCCGGCGCCGGCGCTTTTTCCGTGGTCGTGTATTTTCACGGCGGCGGTGGGGTGATCGCCAATAACGAGGTGTACGACGGCGGAGCGCGGGGACTCTCGAAAGCGTCCAAAGCCATCGTGGTATCGGTGGACAATCGCTTGGTTCCGAAGGCGAAATTTCCCGCGGCCTGGGACGACGCCCTGGCTGCCTATAAGCATGTCACCATGAACGCTGCGGCAATTGCTTTGCGGCACGAACTTTCCGTTTCGTCGAGGAGAACAATACGTCCAGCAACACGTCGAGTTTGGCTTTAACGACGCTAATCTGCGCACGATCGGGCGCGACAATGCGTTGCAATTCCTGCCGCGCTGGCAATCGCCGGGGGCACAAGGCATGGCAGTCGCGGACACCGATGCGCACGCTACACTTCGCGCGCATGCTGCATTGCTTACCCTCGCCCTGTGTGGCGCAGCCGCGCTGTTTGAGGGATTCTACAATCAATCCACGGGTGTTGCCGCTCCCATGGGCGTGACCGCCGTCGGCCCGACCGCGAACAGCCGGTCCCCTGCACTCGGGCTCACAACATACCCGCCGGTGAAAGCGCCAAAGGAAGGCAGTACGAGACCCGCTTTTCGTTGCCAGAAGACGGGGATGCGTAAGCTCTGCTTGCGAATCGCCTGAAGCTTCATGACGGGATGAACGTGACCGCTGACCGTAAAAGTTCGCTCGTCGGTCTCGAGGCTTGAAGCTTCGTGTATGAATCGAAAAGGCGGTTCCAGCCATTCGCTCTCGCACCACGCGATCGAGGATGAGAAATGACGACACGCGCCCTGATCGTGATTCCCGGCGACCACCAGGATGTGCACCGGGGCAAGCGCTTGGGCCCAGGCGTCGAGGTCGCGCGCCTCGCGGCTGTCCGCGGCGATCGGCGCATGCAGGAAGTCGCCCAAAATAATGAGCCGCTCGGCGCTCGATTCTTTGACGAGGCGTGTCAGCCTGTCGCGGTCCTCATCATCGGTACCTGCCGGTACCGCGATGCCGTGTCGCCCAAAGAAGCTGCTTTTGCCAAAATGCGAGTCGGCAACGACGACGGTTTTACGGCGCGGCCATAGCGCAGCCCGCAGGGGATGCAGCACTAGTTCCTCATCCCGGACGGTGAGCGACACCGTACCTTCCCTCATCCAGCCGCCCGCTCCAGTTTTCGGGCCTCCCGTTCGATGCGGCTTTGCCATGATTCGGTCGACAAGGTTTGCGTCTGCAACCGGTCCGCCCACAGTGGGAATGCCAGCGGCGTAAAGCGCCCAGGTTCGGTCACCGTAATTGACTGCCGAGAAATTTGCTGGAGCGCGAGCTTAAGTGCGACATGATCGAGTTGACCCGTTAAGACTTCGCGGCGCGCTTGTTCCAATAGAAGGCTGGTGGCGTCGTGCTTTTCGAGAACATCGAACATGAGGCCGCTGGAGACCTGCAATTGACGGGACGTCTTGCCTCGACGAGGCGTCCCCGCATCGACCAGACCGGAGATTCGGGCGATGTCGCGAAACTGGCGCCGAGCCAGGTCCGAGACATTGACGCTCGCCAACAAATCGTCAATCAAATGATTTGTGCCGAGCCAACCGCGAAGCCCCTCGGTCGTCACCTGCAAGGGCTCTTCGCAGAGCAGCTCGAAACCATACTCGTTCGTCGTAATCGAAAAGGTGCGGGGCGTCGCGCGTGCCATCCTGAGCGCCATCAGCGAAGCGATGCCTTCGTTCACCAAGCGGCCCCCGAACGGGAACACGAAAACATGAAAACCTTCGCGGTTTTTCAGGACCTCCACCAACAGGTGATCGTTGCTGGGTATGGCCGACCATTTTCTCTGCAACTCCAGCAGCGGCGCGAGCGCCTTCAGCTCCGGTTCCGCCGCCTTCCCCTCGGCATGGCGACCCAGCAGATCGAGCAGCTCCCGACCCAGCGTCGCCGACAAAGGCAGGCGCGCACCCTGCCACCGCGGAACGTATCGGGCGGTAGACCGGCTGAGCCGCACGTAGGCGACACTGTCTCGCACGCGAGCGAGCTGCAAGGTTCGCCCGGCGAAAATGAACAGGCCGCCGGGACGCAGCCGTCCGATGAATGATTCTTCCACCTGGCCGAGCGTACCTCCTTTCAGGAACTTGATCGTTATCGAGGCGTTGCTCGTAATGGTACCGACGTTTTGACGATGACGGCGAATCAGATCGGAAGCATGCATCACGTAACTGGAATCCACCACGCTCACGCGTCGGAATTGCGGATAACCCTGCAACGCCGAACCGCCTCGCGTGATGAAATCGAGCACCCAAGCCCATTGCACATCGCTCAAGTGTTCAAAGGCGTGGGTACCTCGCGCTTCGGCAAGAGCCTCGTCCGCATCGAATCCCCCGCCCACAGCCAGTGTCACCAAATGCTGCGCCAACACATCCAAAGCCAGCGTCATGCCGATTCTCGGCTCCAAGTCCATGCGCGCCACCGCGTGACGGGCCGCGGCACACTCTAAGAGTTCCAGCACATGCGTGGGCACGATGGTGACGCGGCTGACCTCGCCGGGACGGTGCCCGCTGCGGCCCGCCCGCTGCAAAAGCCGTGCTACGCCCTTCGGACTGCCGATCTGAAGCACTTGGTCCACTGGCGGAAAATCCACGCCGAGATCCAGCGACGAGGTGCAGACGACGCATCGCAATGTGCCCGCTTTGAGCCCGTCCTCGATCTTGCGGCGGACTTTCGCGTCGATCGAGCCATGATGAATGGCGGTCAGGGTGAGCCAGTCGAGGCGCGCCGAGACGATGGCTTGATACCAGAGCTCGGCCTGCGATCGAGTGTTGGTGAACACCAGAGCAGTCCGGCCCTGCTCTAGTCTCTGCAACACCTGCGGCAGCAGGCTGAGTCCGAGATGGCCGCGCCACGGGAAGCGCTCCACGCTCTTAGGGAGCAGCGATTCGATGTGGTATCGCTTGAGCAGGGGCGCTCGGATGATGCGGCCCGCTCGGCCGGGCCCCAGTAATGTGCGCATCGCGGCATCTAAGTCGGGCAAGGTCGCCGACAAACCCCATACTCGCAGGCGAGGAGACAGGGTCCGTAACCGCGAGACCACCAATTCCAGCTGCACGCCCCGCTTCGTCCCCAGGAACTCGTGCCATTCATCCACGATGATCGCAGTCACGGTCGACAGCGCAGGCCGCATCGCAGCCTGCGTCAGCATCAGCGACAGGCTTTCCGGCGTGGTGATCAACGCGTCCGGCGGCTGGGCCTGTTGCCGCGCGCGTCGCGAGGAGCTGGTGTCGCCTGTGCGTTGCTCGACTCGCCAAGAGGCGCCAAGATTATCCAATGGCTCCTGCAACGCACGTTCCAAGTCCCGCGCCAAAGCGCGCAGCGGCGTGATCCAGAGCACGCGTATTCCCGGTTGATCGGACACGGCGGCGGATTCGAGCAGCGGTCCCAGCCAGGCGGCGTATGTCTTGCCGGTGCCCGTAGTGGCGTTCAGCAGACCGGACTCGCCGGCCCAGTACGCGCGCCACAAACCTTCCTGAAAGTCGAAAGGCGTTTGTCCACGGCTGGCAAACCAGTCTCGCGCCCGCTCGAGCCGAGTCTCCACCTCCCCGGGCGTCATGCGCGTCGTTGCTCGCCCAAGAACCGATGCAGGTCCGCGAGAGTATTGGCATCGGTGACCGGCTTATCCATGCGCCAGCGAAGGATGCGCGGAAACCGAAGCGCGACTCCCGACTTGTGCCGCGAGGAACTCGAGATCCCCTCGAAGGCAAGCTCGAACAGCTGCACAGGCTCGACGCTTCGCACGGTGCCGAAGCGCTCCTTGGTGTTTTTTCGGATCCATGAGTCGAGTCGCCGAATCTCCTCATCCGTCAGGCCCGAATAGGCCTTGGCGATCGGCACCAGCTCCGCGTCGCGCCAGACTCCAAAGGTGTAATCCGTGTACAAGTTCGAGCGCCTGCCATGACCCGGCGCGGCGTACAACAAGACTGCATCGACCACCAGAGGATCGATCTTCCACTTCCACCAGGCGCCGCGCTGCCGTCCCATGCCGTACGCAGAGTCCAGCTGTTTGAGCATGAGCCCCTCAACCCCTCTTGAGCGCGCGAGGTTTCGGCAAACCGTGAGCGCCTCCCAGGAATCTGCCGACACGATCGGCGATAGGCTGAGCACGGGCGCCTGAGCGTCGAGCAGCAATCGCTCGAGGCGCCGCCGACGCGCCCGCAAGGGCTGTGACCGCCAATCTTCCCCGCTGGCTTCGAGCAGATCATAGGCAACGAAGCGCGCCGGAATTTCCTCGAGTATCTTCGAAGTAAGTTTGCGGCGGCCGATGCGCTGCTGCAACTTCGCGAACGGCAGAATGCTCTCAGCCGCTCCCGCAAGAATCTCGCCGTCAAGCACCGTGCCCTCGGGCAGCAGCAAGGCCGAATCGACGATTTCCGGAAATCTATCGGTGATGATCTCCTCGCCCCGCGACCAGAGCACACAGTGCGCGCCACGGCGGACGACCTGGCCGCGAATGCCGTCCCATTTCCACTCCGCGAGCCATTGCTCGCGTTCGCCCAGTACTTCCGGCGTCCCCTCCAACGGCGAGGCAAGATAGAATGGATACGGATGAGCGATCAGCAGATTGGCTTCGTTTCGTAACAGCTTTCCCCAGAACTCCGCGCTCGGTTGCCAATCCCCGATCAACGCGCGCTCTATCTGAGTACGCGGCTGTCCGAGACATTCGGCGAGCGCACGGGTGACCAAGGATCGCGACACGCCCACACGCAGCGAGCCCGTCAGTAATTTGTTGACGAGAAAGCATTCACGGTACGGCAACTCGCGCCACCAGCCGACGATGAGGCGGTGCTTGTCGGCATCGTCCAAGCGCGCCAAGGGCGCGATCCGCAGCGTCAGCCACTCATTGAGCGAGATGTCCGTTCGCTGCGCCTGTACGGCTGCGTCGTTCGGCACTAGCAGCGCAATCGTCTCCGCAAGATCGCCCACCGATGCGTAAGTTTCATCGATCAGCCAGTCGGGCAGATGTGCCTCCTCGGACAGCCACGCGCGCAGCAAGGCGCGCCCCACGCTGCGCTTCGCCCGCCGTCCGATCATCACGTACACAGCCCAGGCGGCATCGGCCGGATCTGCGACCTCGAAATAGCTGCGCATCGCATCGACCTTGGCAAGTGTCGAGGTCGTGGTATCGAGCGTTTCGAACAAGGCGGCGAAGCGTCTCACTCATTCCTCCGCGCCGTACTCGGTACGCAACGCCGCGGCGTCGACCCCCTGCTCGCGCAGGTATCGACACAGCGCATCCGTGTAGCCGTGGGTGAGCAGGATTCGCCGCGCGCCGGTCTCGTGACAGGTGCGCAGCAGCGAGGGCCAATCCGCGTGATCGGAGAGCACGAATCCGCGATCGTACCCGCGGCGGCGGCGATCGCCGCGAATTCGCATCCAGCCAGAACAAAATCCCGTGCGGTGCTCGCCAAAGCGCCGCATCCACGGCGATCCGGCAGCGCTCGGCGGCGCAAGGATAAGCGCTCCGGCGTAATCGGATTTGCCGGCGACGGTTGCCGGCAAAGTCTCGAGCATTTTGATTCCATGCGCTCGATACACGTCGGTCAGTCCGGCGAGCGCACCGTGCACGAACACCGCGTCGTCGGTCAGCGCGGCGAGCTCCGCCAAAACTCGTTGCGCCTTGCCGAGCGCATACGCGAATAGCACGCTCGCGAGACCTCGCCTGCGGTTGTCATGCCACCACGTCAGGATCTCCCGGGCTACCGTGGGCGTGTCGGTCCAGCGATAGGCCGGCAACGCAAAGGTCGCTTCGCTGATGAACACATCGCATGGCACTACCTCGAATGCCGCGCAGGTCGGGTCGGGATCGCGCTTATAGTCGCCCGATACCACCCAGACTTCGCCATCCTTTTCCAACCGAATTTGCGCCGAACCCAGCACATGGCCGGCGGGGTGCAATGAGATCTCGGTATCACCGAAGGTCACACGTCGTCCGTAAGGAAGCTCATGAACCGATGCGTCTGCGGGAAGCCGAAGCCGCGCCAAGCCGGCGCCCGCAGCGGCGAGATAGTACTCATCGCTACCGCCGCGCAGATGGTCGCCATGCGCATGAGTGATTAGCGCTTTGGAAACGGGTTGCCAAGGATCTATGTAGAAATCCCCCGACGGGCAATACAAGCCGCGGGGGGTGACCCTGACTAACTCTTCCGTCGACATAGCATAGGTACTGTATATAATACCAGTATGGAAATCCAGCGAAAACTAGCGATTTTGGCGGATGCTGCGAAATACGACGCGTCGTGCGCCAGCAGCGGAGTTGCGAAACGACGCTCCGAGTCCGGCAAAGGCATGGGGTCCACCACCGGCATGGGCATCTGTCACAGCTACATGCCCGACGGGCGCTGCGTGTCCCTGCTCAAGATTTTGCTCACCAATTTTTGTCTTTACGACTGCGTTTACTGTGTGAATCGCCGCTCCAGCGACGTGCAGCGAGCGCGATTTTCCGCCGAGGAGGTGGTGTCCCTAACCTTGTCGTTTTACCGGCGCAACTACATCGAAGGGCTGTTCCTAAGCTCGGGCATTATTCAATCAGCCGATTACACCATGGAGCAACTGGTTGAGGTGGCGCGAGCGCTTCGCGAAGATCACGAGTTTCGCGGCTACATCCATTTGAAAACTATTCCGGAGGCGAATCCCGATTTGATCGAGTTGGCCGGGCGCTACGCAGATCGCCTGAGCGTGAACCTGGAACTTCCCACCCGCGATGCATTGAGGTCCTTGGCGCCCGAAAAATCTGATGTATCGATCAAGAAAGCCATGGGCATGATCCGATTGAAGGTCGATGAAGCGAAAGAAGCAGGGCCTCGTGCGCCGCGATTCTCTCCGGCGGGCCAGAGCACTCAAATCATCGTCGGTGCCGAGGACAGCACCGATGCCAACATCTTGGACGCCGCCGACTCCCTCTACCGTAGCTATCGACTCAATCGAGTTTATTACTCGGCATTCAGTCCGATATCACACCCCTCCTCCCGCCTGCCGAATCGAGCGCCCCCGTTGGTGCGCGAGCACCGCCTCTACCAGGCCGATTGGCTGCTGCGCTTCTACGAGTTTTCGACCCCAGAACTCGCCAGTGCAATGCACGGCGGACAACTCGATCTGAATGTCGATCCTAAAACAGCTTGGGCACTCGCAAATCGCGACGACTTTCCCGTCGATGTGAATACCGCTGACCGGCATGAATTGCTGCGAGTGCCGGGGTTGGGCGTTCGCGTGGTCAATCGCATCCTCTCATCCCGTCGTCACCGGCGTCTGCGATTCCAGGATCTGCGCATGCTGGGAGCCAGTCTCAAGCGGGCGCGGCATTTTCTGGTGGCGGCCGACTATTCGCCCTCGAACAGTCAGCAAGCGAGCGAGCGATTACGCACCGAGTTTCTCCCGGCGGGCGGTCAACTTCCCCTGATATGACCGAACCTCCGTGCTGTCGCGGACGTCAATGCCGTCGCAGACGTCAATGCCGTCGATGATGTTCGACGAATGGCGCAATCGTGCCCGGCCGCTGCTTGCCGCGGGCGTTCGTCCCGACGTTGCGATGCGAACGCTGGAGGAAACCACGGATCTGGCGTCCAGGTCCGACCCGCCACCGAGGTCCCCAGCGGCGGCGCCAGGCTTGACCTTGCCAGCCGCGCTCATGCGCTTGCTTGACAGCATCAGTTGCTTCCGAACACTCGGACGCTACGAATTGATGTATCGACTCGCCTGGCGCACATTGTTCGAAAATCCGAAGTTATTGCAGGACGCCGCGGATCAGGACGTAAGAAATGCCACCCTGTTCGATGCTGCGATTCGCAGGGACGTGCACAAAATGCATGCCTTCGTCCGCTTCCGAGAATTTCCGGACGAAGCCGGACAAGCGGCCTATTTTGCGTGGTTCGAGCCCGAGCACGAGATTCTGCACCGCGGTTCGCGATTCTTCGTCGAACGTTTTCCCAACATGAAATGGACGATTGCCACGCCTGACGGAGCCGCCGTTTGGGATCAAGGCGAGTTGAATTTCGTTGAATTAGCTGCATCGGGGATTCGACCCACCATCGATGCCCACGAAGATCTCTGGCGCGTTTACTACAAGAGCATCTGCAATCGGGCGCGCATCAATCCCGCGGCCATGCAGCGAGAGATGCCACAAAAATATTGGAAGAACCTGCCGGAGGCCGCTGAGATCGGAGTCCTGATCCGTGACGGCCAGGCGAGCCTCACCCGCGGCAGCCGCAAAGCGGCTAAGCTTCACACGAATTCAACAGCCATCAAGCGAGCGCTCCCCGCAACACCGTCGCCGCGGGAGGGGCCTGACGAGTGCCAACGCTGCGATCTCTGGCGCAAGGCCACTCAGGCCGTGTCGGGGGCCGGCCCAACGGATTCGCAACTCATGCTCGTCGGTGAGCAGCCCGGGGATGAGGAAGATCTACAGGGACAGCCCTTTGTAGGTCCCGCCGGCCGCCTACTCGATCAACTTCTCAGCGAGGCGGGGATTGATCGAGCTCGGTTGTACATTACGAATGCAGTGAAGCACTTCAAGTGGGAGCCGCGAGGCAAGCGACGATTGCATAAAAGGCCCGACTTGCGCGAGATCAGTGCATGCGGGGTATGGTTGGACAGGGAACTCGCGGCGCTCAATCCCCTCATTGTGCTGGCGATGGGCGCTACGGCGGTGCGCGCATTGACCGGTTCGACGCTTTCCATTGACGCGGCGCGCCGCCTCACGTTAACCCACCTGCGCGGCGGTACGATCGTCGCTACCTATCATCCCTCCGCCATATTGCGGGCCGAGGGTGAGCGTGCCGCCCATCTCCGTGCCGCTCTGCTGAGCGATCTGATTCGCGCGCGAGATCTCGCGTGGCCCGGATCGGATTGAACTCTCGCACCGTGCGTCCCGCTACCCAAGAGACTCAAGAAAACTGTCTGCGACGGCAAGATGCGCGTCTCGTTTGTCATCCGACATCCGATCCACCGCCCGCACCATCATCTGAGTTCTCGGGTTTGCCTGCAGAACCTCACGATGGGTATGGATGAATCGCCAGTACAACCCATCCCAGACTTTGCACCACGGACCCTTGCGAAAATCGCTCATTTTCAGAATGTAATTCGAGCCGCAGAGATAGGGCTTTGTCGTGATTCGGCCCCCGTCCGCATAAAGCGCCATCCCGTAAACGTTGGGCACCATGACCCAGTCGTACGCATCGATAAACATCTGCATGAACCACCCATAAACTTGGTCAGGATGAAACTCGCAAAGCAACATGAAGCTTCCCAGGACCATCAACCGCTCGATGTGGTGCGCATAGGCGCTATCCAGAATGCGTAGAATGACGGTGTCGACGGGAAGGATTCCCGTGGATCCCTGCCAGAAGCTATCCGGAATCGAGCGTGTATGTGACCAAAAATTGCTGGTCCGCTGAGCTCGGCCCCGATATTCGTAGGAGCCTCTGACATATTCTCGCCAGCCTATCACTTGCCGGATGAAGCCCTCGAGGCTGTTGAGAGGTACGGATTGTCGCCTTGCCAGCGCCGCCTCGATAACATCGTGGGGTGTCAGTAACCCGACATTCAAAAGCGGCGTCAGGACCGAGTGAAACAGGACGGCGTGGTCTTGGCTAATCGCGTCCTCGTAATCACCGAAGTGCGCCAGGCGCTCCTGACAGAACTCCTCCAACCACGCGCGCGCATCGTCGTACGTCACCGGATAGTCGAAAGACTCTGCACGGCCCGGTGAACGGGGGAAACGCTCGTTCACATAGCGGTACGCCTCCGCCACATACTCGTTGGCGCCTGGCCTACGAATGGCCGGCGGCAATACGCCGGCGGGCAGCCGCTTTCGATTGTCCGAGTCGAAGCTCCACCTGCCGCCCACTGGTTGGCCCTGCTCGACGAGAATCCGCAGGCCGAGACGTTGCGACGCATAGAAGCGTGCCATACGCGGTGTGGCGCCCTGGGCGAAATGATCGGCAAGCGTTTTAGTATTCGTGATGAACATGGGCGTCTCGTGGCGCACCAAACCGAGACCCGTCGTTCTCGACGCCTCAACAATTCCGCGGTGTAGCCAGTCATCGACCACATCGATGTAATGAACTCGTAACACCCCTTCAGACTTTAGGCCACTAAAGACGCTCTGAATGGAACTCCCTGGGCCGTGCTCGATATAGTCAATTGCGAATCCGGCGGCACGCAGATGCGCAGCATGCATTTGCATGCTAGCGCGATGTAAAACGAGCTTTTGCTTATGAAACGCGATCTGCTGGAAGTAAAGCGGATCCTCCACCAACAAAGCACGGCGGATTTGTGGGAAGAAGGCCGTATTGCGTTCGAAGAGTTGGTGAGGGTACAGCAACAGAACATCGCACGAAGGTTGCATGATTGAGCGCCTGCCAAAACACCTGACTAGATATTACATCCAGAGCAAGCAATTGATGGCACATCTGTCAAAACTTATGTCGGCCAAACCCAGCACGAGGGTCGCGAGCGACGCTGCAGCGTGACGTGCCATTATCCTTCGAGAGTGAGCACCCTCGACCTGGTCGGGCCTTTTTGCACCAGATCGAGGGAGTTTCGCTATCACCCGTTTCTTGACGTTCTCCTATCAAATCGATCGAGATTCATTACCTTGGTCCACGCGGCAACGAAGTCCCGGACAAATTTCTCCTCGGCATTTGCATTTGCATAGATTTCTGCAACAGCACGCAGCTGAGCGTGCGACCCGAAAATCAGATCTACTCGCGT
>JANXZQ010000372.1 GCA_025355445.1 Gammaproteobacteria bacterium | reverse complement strand
GGCAAGCCGGAGATGATCGAAGAGGAGCGGCGCTTGCTGTACGTGGCAATGACTCGCGCGCGCAACGAACTGCATCTATGCGCGCCGCTCAAGTATCAGGTCACGCAACAGGCCAAGGAAGGAGACAAGCACGTTTACGGCGCCAAAAGCCGCTTCATGACCGACAAGGTGCTGGACAGCTTCGAGCGGATTTCGCTGCGCAACATGCGCGGCGTTGAAAGCCTGCGCGAGGGTGAGGCGGCTACGGTCGACGTGGGCTCGCAACTGAAAGATATGTGGTGAGCCGCCCTGCAAAATCAAGACATCGATTACCAGCGGCGGGAACCGCCGCCGCCACCCCCACCCCCACCACCACTGCCTCCGCCTCCGCTCGCCGGCTTGGACCGGGGCGCCCGTTCTTGGGCTTCGTTGACTCGCAACGGTCGCCCGCCCATCTGGAAGCCGTTCGTCTGTTGAATTGCGTTTTGCGCCTCACCGGCGCCCATGTCCACGAAAGCAAAGCCGCGGGGACGCCCGGTCTCGCGATCGTTGATGAGCTTGACCGATTCGACTTTGCCGTGACGCTCGAACAGCGCCCGCACTTCGTCTTCTGTCGCAGTGAATGGCAGGTTGCCAACGTAGATTGTCGTCATTCAACTAATCTCACTAACAGTGTTGTACCAATGAGCCCGTGTAGGGAACAACCCTACAAGTTGGACTGTACGCCAGGGCATTATTGTTGGCAAACCCGCGGTATTGAGGGATTTCGCCGACGCTACTCGACCTCGAGGTAAGCGTAGCCGTTGAGCTCGTTCTCGTAAAAGCGCTTCACCGCCTGCGCTTCGGCCAGCGACATGCGGCCTTCCTGGACCGCTCGTTCGCAGTCCCGAGCGATCCCCGGATAGAGCTCGTCGGTGTCGTACTCCATGTACTCGAGCACCTTGTTGGCGGTGTCGCCTTTGACGATTTCCTCGATCCACCAGCCGCCGCCTTCCTGCAGCCGGATGTGCACCACGTGGGTGTCGCCGAACAGGTTGTGCAGATCCCCGAGCGTCTCCTGATAAGCGCCCACCAGGAACGCCGCCAGATAGTAGGGCTCGCCGGGGACGAGGTCGTGCACCTCAAGTGTGCGTTTGGTCACCCGAGGATGGACGAAGCGATCGATCTTGCCGTCCGAATCGCAGGTGATGTCGGCGAGGACGGCGTTGCGGGCCGGCTTTTCGCCCAGGCGCTGGATGGGCATGATGGGAAACAGCTGGCCGATCGCCCAGCTATCGGGCAGGGATTGAAACACCGAGAAGTTGCAGAACAGAATGTCGCTCAGCATGTCTTCGAGGTTCTCCAGCTCTTCGGGTATCCGGTCGAGCTTGCGGCAGTAGTCGCGGATCTTCGCGCAGGTGGCCCAGTAGAGCTTTTCCGCAAGGGCGCGGAATTCCAGGCTCAGGTACCCCAGGTTGAACATCTGCAGGGCCTGCTCGCGTGCCTGCAGCCCATCGTGGTAGCACTCCACCAGGCGGCGCTCGTTCACCGAGCGATAGCTGTCGAATAGATCAAGCACCGGTTGCGGCACTTCTTCCTTGCCGTGGTAGTCCTCTTCGGGATGCCCGGTGACCTTGAATTGGTCGAGCTTCGAGGAACCCAGGGTGTCGAACACCAGCAGGCTGTGATGGGCGGCAATCGCCCGCCCCGATTCGCTGACGATCATGGGATGCGGCACGTCGCGCGCGTCGCAGACGCTCTTGATGCGATACACCACGTCGCTGGCGTACTCGTTCAGGGTGTAATTCATGGAGGATTCGAAGTTGGTGCCGCTGCCGTCGTAGTCGACGCCCAGGCCTCCGCCGATGTCGATGTACTGCAAGCCTGCGCCCATGAGCTTGAGTTCCGCATACACATGCGCCAGCTCGTTGATGGCGTCCTTGACGCGGCGGATGTCCTGCAGCTGGCTTCCCGGGTGGCAATGCACGAGCTGCAGGCAGTCCAACATGTCGTGCTGCTTGAGCAGTGCATGCAGGTCGAGAATTTCGCTGATGAACAAGCCGAACTTGGATTTCTCGCCGGCCGACTCGCGCCACCGGCCGGCGCCTTCGCTGGCGAGTTTGACGCGCACGCCGATCCTCGGACGCACGCCGTAGCGCTGCGCCTGCTTCAGGATCAGATGGATCTCTTCGA
>JANXZQ010000338.1 GCA_025355445.1 Gammaproteobacteria bacterium | reverse complement strand
GCCGCGGCCGCGCTGGCGGCCTGCGGTGGCGGAGGCGGGGGTGGGGGCGGGTCCGGGGGTGGCACCACACCGACGAGCAGCGGGTCCGGTTCCGCGCCTAGCTGGGTTCAGGGCCAGTTTTCCGCTTCCTCGAGTTTCGCCGCCCTGTGCGTGTCCCCGCGCACCGGCATCGATCCGATCACCCAACAAACTTATCCGGACCGTTCCGGCAACGCGCTCGACGAGAAGAACTGGCTGCGGTCGTGGACCAATGAGCTGTACTTGTGGTTCGACGAAGTCACGGATCAAGACCCGTCGGGCTTTGCCACCGACGCGGCTTATTTCGACGTGCTGAAGACCACCGCCACTACGCCTTCCGGCAAAGCCAAGGATCGATTCCATTTCACCTACCCGACCGCGACCTGGGAGTCACTGTCACAGAGCGGCGTGCAAGCCGGCTACGGCGCGAATTTCGCGATCGTTGCCGCCACGCCGCCGCGTAGGGTGGTCGTGGCTTACACCGAGCCCGGATCTGCGGCGGCAACGGCGCCCGCCAGTCTGGCGCGAGGCGCGCAGATCCTCACCATCGACGGCGTGGACTTGGTGAACGCCGACGATCAGGCAAGCATCGATACATTGAATGCCGGCTTGAGCCCGCAAGCCTTGGGTGAAAGCCACACCTTTTCGGTCATGGACTTGGGGGCATCGGTTGCACGCTCGGTGACCCTGGTGTCTGCCAGCATCACTGAGACGCCGGTGCAGAACGTCACGACCCTTCCGACCGCGAATGGCTTGGTGGGCTATATGCTGTTCAATGATCATGTCGCAACCGCCGAGAGTGAACTGGTGGCAGCGTTCAATCAATTGAAAAGCGCCGGAGTCAGCGATCTGGTGCTCGATATCCGCTACAACGGCGGAGGCTATCTCGACATCGCCAGCGAAGTCGCCTACATGATCGCCGGCCCCGCCCCTACAGCGGGCCAAACATTCGAATTGGACCAATTCAACAGCAAGAATCCGGCCACCAATCCTATAACGAAGACCGCCCTTGCCCCGCTCGGCTTTCACTCGACGACTCAAGGATTCTCACTCAGCGCAGGCCAGGCCCTGCCCTCGTTGAATTTGCCGCGAGTCTATATTCTGACGACGGCGAGCACGTGTTCCGCCAGCGAATCCATTATCAACAGCCTTCAAGGAGTCAACGTCCAGGTCATCGAGATCGGCGTGACCACCTGCGGCAAGCCGTACGGGTTCTATCCGGCCGACAACTGTGGCATCACGTATTTTTCGATTGAGTTCAAAGGCGTCAACGCCAAGAGTTTTGGCGACTATCCGGACGGATTCACGCCGCAGAACACCGTGTCGACCGAAGGAGCGTTGTTGCCGGGCTGCAGTGTGACAGACGATTTCGAACATGCTCTCGGTGACCCCGCCGAAGGGCTGCTCGCCTCCGCTTTGGGCTACCGATCGAGCGGCGCGTGCCCCGTGCCGCCCAGCGGCACGGCGCCGGCTTCCCCGTTGCAGGCTGGAGCTCATGCAGCGGCGAACGGCGTCGTGATCAAGCCGTTCTGGCGACAAAACCGGCTTTATCGAGCGCCCGGCGCGCACTGACGGGCGCGTTTCTGCCCGCAACCGCAATGTGATTAGAATGCGGACTGGCGTCCATATCTTTCGGCCGGGCCTCAGGAGAATCAGTTGTTCGGATACACCCTATTTCCTCGTAGCGGTTCACGCCGCATCTGTGCCGTTACCGGCGCCGCGTTGGCGCTGGTATTGTCCCTGACGCAAATCCACGTGCGGGCGGCAGCCCCGGCGACCCCCGGCAACGTCGACACGGCACGCTTGAGCCAAGCGGATCAGGAACCGCAGAACTGGTTCACCGGCGGGCGCGACAAGGACGGCACCTACTACTCACCCTTGAGCAGCATCGACGCCGGCAACGTCAAGCGATTGGGTTTTGCCTGGCAATACGACTTAGGCAACCCCATGCGCGGCCAGGAAGCGACGCCCCTCGTGATCGACGGCGTGATGTACACCTCGGGAACCTGGGGCTACGTGTATGCGGTAGACGCCGCCACCGGCAAGGAATTGTGGCGCTATGACCCGAAGCCCGATTATTTCAGAGGCCGGCATCCCTGCTGCGACTTGGTCAATCGCGGCGTGGCGGTGTGGAAGGGCAAAGTGTTTGTGGCATCAGTGGACGGTCGCCTGCATGCCATCAGCGCCGCCACCGGCAAGAAAATCTGGGAAGCCGACACCATTACCGATCATAAGGCGCCGTATTCCAGTTCGGGCGCGCCGCAAATCGCCGGCAACGTCGTGGTCATCGGCAACAGCGGAGCGGACATGGGCCACACGGCCGTGCGCGGCTATGTCGCTGCCTACGATTTGGAAACCGGCGCCTTCAAGTGGCGTTTCTATACCGTGCCGCCCGCGGTCGGCAAGCCCTACGAGAACCCCGAATTGGCGCAAGCCGACAAGACCTGGGATTCGCACCGCAAGCCCGAGTACAACGGCGGCGGAACGGCCTGGGATGGATTCGCCTACGACCCGGCCTTGAATCTGGTGTACTTCGGCACGGCCAACGCGGCCCCCTATGATCTGCGCGAGTTGGGGCCGGCGAGGCTCGACAGCTTGTTCACCGCTTCCATCATCGCTCTGGATGCCACCACCGGGCGGATGGCCTGGTACTACCAAACCACGCCGCGCGACAGCTGGGACTACGACTCCGTGCAGAAGCTGATCCTGGCCGACGTGCCCGTCGACGGGGTCAATCGGCCGGTCATCATGCAGGCTTGCAAGAACGGCTTCTTCTATGTCCTCGATCGTAAGAGCGGCAAGCTGCTCTCCGCGAAAAACTTCAGTTACGTGAATTGGGCCTCCCATATCGACATGAAAACGGGGCGGCCGGTGGTCACCAAAGAAGCCGATTGGTATTCCTCGCCCAAGAACGTGTATCCGTCCTGGGCCGGCGCGCACACCTGGAATCCCATGTCTTACAGCGCGCAAACGCACTTGGTGTACATCCCGGTCATCGACTTGTCCGCAATTTGGGTCGACATGCTCAGCAACGGCGGCAGAATGAAGTACCTGGACGGTTTCTTCACGGTACAGGGCATCTATCCGGACGATACCTACGACGCCGAGGCTTTGAAGGGCCTGTACGGCCCCCTACCCGATTTGCACGCGCTCAAGGCCACACGAAAGGTAGCCCTGGTGCGCGAGCTGCTTCGCGCTTGGGATCCGGTGGCACAGAAGATCGTGTGGGAACACGAAACCTCCTCCGGGATTCGCGGCTATGACGGCGGCGTAATGTCGACGGCCGGCAACTTGGTATTTCAAGGACGCGGCAGCGGCGAGCTGTGGGTGTACGCCGCCGATACCGGCAAGACATTGAAAGTGATCCAGACGGGCAGCCACATCATGGCGGCGCCCACGACTTATTCCATCAACGGCGAACAGTTCGTCGCGGTGCAGGCCGGGTACGGCGGCACTGCAATTACCGTGGGCCCGATTCCGCCCAGCAGCGCCGCGCTCAAGTACCAGAATACCAACCGCATCATCGCCTTCAAGTTGGGTGGCGGCGCGGTACCTACGCCGGCGCCGCGGGTCGAGGAGCCATTCGCGAAGCCACCGGCGCAAACTGCAGCCAAGGCGCAGATCGACGCCGGCGAAATCAAGTTCATCGAGGAATGTTCGCGTTGCCATGCATTGGGGCCAAGCACCACGCCGGACCTGCGCAAGCTCAATGCCGGCCTGCACGCGGCCTTCAAGGACATCGTGTTGAAGGGTGTGCTTGCGCCCGCGGGAATGGAACGCTTCGACGACATCTTGAGCGAGCAGGACGTCGACAATATCCACTCTTACCTGATCGACCAAAGTTGGCTCTCGTATCGGCAGCAGGAGGGCGCGGCCGCACACCCTTGAGGTGAGCGGGCGCGTCACCCTTGTTGATCCGCTTCGCATCGACCGAGGATGTCGCGGCAATCGCCGCGCTGGTCGAACGCTACTGGGAATTCGAGTCCATCGAAGGTTTCGATCCGCTGCGCGTCGCGACCCTGCTTGCGCAGCTGGTCTCGGAACCGCAATGCGGGGCATGCTGGGTGGCCGAAGCAAACGGCCGCTTGTGCGGCTACCTGCTGGCGGTATTCGTATTCAGCCTCGAGCATGGCGGATTGATGGCGGAGATCGACGAAGTGTTCGTGTGCGATGAGTTTCGATCAGCGGGCTTGGGGTCGCTGCTCGTGACGCGTGCCGAGCGCGATCTGGCGGAGCGCGGCATGCTGCGCCTGCAACTGCAGCTCGGAGTGCATAATGAGGGTGCGCGGCGCTTCTACGAACGACATGGCTTTCGCCGGCGCGCAGGCTACGAGTTGTTCGACAAGGCTCTTTGAGGGAGTGAATCGATGCTGCAGCCCGGATTGATGATGGATCGGCCGCTGCTGATATCCGGCATCATCGAGCATGCGGCCGGGCAGTTCGGCGATACCCGGATCGTCTCGCGCGAGACGCACGGACCCCTCTTTCGCTATACCAACGCCGAATGCGCTGTGCGCGCCCGCCGGCTGGCCAACGCGTTGCGCGGACTGGGCCTCAACGCCGGCGATGCGGTGGGCTCCATCGCCTGGAACAATCATCGTCATTTGGAAGCCTATTTCGCGGTCTCCGGCAGCGGCCTGGTGATGCATACCTGCAATCCGCGCCTGCACCCCGAACAGTTGATCTACATCATCAATCACGCCGAAGACCGAATGATGCTGTTTGACGCGACCTTTGCCGATCTGGTCAAGGGTATCGCCCCGCACTGCCCCAAGGTCGAGGCTTGGGTCTGCTTGAACGACGCGGCCAACATGCCGGCCGACGCAGGAATTGCGAAACTCCTTTGTTATGAAGATTTGATTGCTTCCCAGAGTGCCCGGTTCGAATGGCCGGAATTCGACGAGCGCAGCGCCGCTGCCCTCTGCTACACGTCCGGCACCACCGGCAATCCCAAGGGCGCAATGTATTCGCATCGATCGATGGTGCTGAACGCCATGATGATCTGCGCGCCCGGATTGTTGTCCGTAGGTCCCCGAGAAACTGTGCTGCCCATCGTGCCGATGTTTCACATCAACGGCTGGTGCATTCCCTACGCCGCCTGGGTGGGCGGCGCGAAACTGGTACTGCCTGGGCCGCGCCTGGACTGCGCCGCGCTATATGAAATGATGGAAGACGAACAGGTGACCGTCAGCGCGGGTGTCCCCACGGTCTGGGTGGGGCTGCTACAGCACTTGGAACAGCACGGCCTGCGCTTCTCGACTCTGCGGCGCATGATCAGCAGCGGCTCGGCCATGCCGCCGTCGCTGATCGCAGTGCTGCAGGATAAATACGCTCTGGATGTGCGGCACGGCTGGGGTATGACCGAGACCGTGGCGGTGGCAACGCTGAGCAGTCTGGACGGGGAGCAAATGCAGCTGCCGCCGCGCGAGCAGCACGCCATCATTGCCAGACAGGGAAAAACTGTTTTCGGAGTTGACATCAAAGTGGTGGATGCACACGGCGCCACTCTGCCGCGCGACGGCAAGTCGCAGGGCGAACTCATGGTGCGCGGCCAGTGGATCGTGAGTGCGTACTACAAGAGCGATTCTTCGGCGCTGATAGACGGATGGTTCGCCACCGGCGACATCGCCACTATCGATCCAAGCGGTGTGATGCAGATCAGGGACCGCGTCAAGGACCTCATCAAGACCGGCGGCGAGTGGATCAGCTCCATCGATCTGGAAAACGCGGCCACCGGACATCCAGCAGTGGCGTCCGCTGCGGTGATCGCCGTAAAGCATCCGAAATGGCAGGAGAGACCGCTGCTGTTCGTCGTTCGCAAGCCGAGCCGAAGTTTGGAACGTGATGAAATTCTCACTTATTTATCGACGCAGGTGGCGCGGCTGTGCGTGCCGGATGAAGTTATTTTTCTCGACTCGCTCCCATTGGGCGGCACCGGCAAGGTACAGAAAACGGTTCTGCGTGATAAGTATGG
>JANXZQ010000330.1 GCA_025355445.1 Gammaproteobacteria bacterium | reverse complement strand
GATATTCTCAACGTCCACCATATTAAGAGCACACCAGGAACTCCAAACATTGGTACCTGGTGTCAGTACTTTCTTAAATAGTGCACTAAATTCGGTCGGCAAGTTTCTTCGAAGGGCACCACCTTTAGTTCGATACGACTGAATGGTTTGTTCAATGCTCTCAATCGACATGACGATCTTGGCTGATTGAAGGTTCTTTCGCATTTCAGGTTTCAGGTGCTGCATCGGCAGTGCGTAGTCGGGTGCGTCGAATGCTATTCCACGAACGTATCCGCGTACTTCTGCACCAACAATTCTGTAGGGAGGTACATCACTATCTTCTGGATAGCCTGTTAGTTCATTGCTAACCCACGAGACGAGATCTTTCTTGCCTATCTGGTAGAGCAAAACTTTAGTCTTCAATAGGGCATCTGTGAGGCTACCCTTGCTGTCGCTCAGAATCCCGATCTGATATCCGCTTTGAGGGAGAGAGAATCAACATCTACGGGGAGCTTCACGAGAAACGCACTCTTAAACGCCGTGCGATACCTGCCGCCCAATACAACATTATTGGCGTGATGGGCCTTCACCACCTGTGGATCATGGATCGCAAGATTACACAAGGCAATACGGGTCGACTGATCGTCCGAGCTCCACGCTTTCTCTGCGTAGCGCAATACTGCACGCCCAAAACTTTGCTCTAAAACGGGCCGCGCCCGCAGTAAGCGAAAGGCCTGTTTTGATGTTTTCGACGTTATTCATGCTTTTAGTTTCGACACCAGGCAGCGCGGAGGCGAAGGGAAATGTCGAAAAACGAATGGGCGGTCGCGTTGGTGTGTTTCTTATGAGCCATGAAAGTTTTTCCAATCCTTAGTATTTCATTCTAACAGCGTACTCCAGGTTGACGGCCGAATGGCACGCCGAACGGCAAGGTGCATCTATCCGGATATGACTTTCCCTTTTATAACCATTAATGGGAGAGTATACTTGCCTTCCATGGGCCAAGTCATTGAAATACGGAAGCGGCGCCGGGTCACCCCGAGTGCCGTTTTCGGGAAAGTCGCCCCACCCCGCCGCAAACCCAACCACAAAAGCCGGTCTCGAGAATATCTGACCCCGACCGAGATGGAGGCCCTGATGGAGTCCGCTACCTCGGGCCGCTACGGGCACCGTGACCGGACCTTGCTCCTCATGATGTACCGCCACGGTTTGCGGGTCAGCGAAGCCATCAGCCTGCGCTGGGAACAGGTTGACCTCAAGGCGGGGCTCCTCGCGGTCCAGCGCCTCAAGAAGGGCGTCCCGTCGACCCACCCGCTGCGAGGGCCCGAACTGCGAGCGCTCCGCCAGCTGCGCCGCGACTGGCCAGCCAGCCCGTATCTGTTTGTGTCTGAGCGCGGCGGCCCCATGACCTCGAGCAATGTGCGCAAGCTCGTCACCCGCGCTGGGTTGACCGCCAATCTACCGTTCTCTATCCATCCGCACATGCTACGTCACGCCTGTGGCTACAAGCTCGCCAACGAGGGCCACGACACCCGATCCTTGCAGCACTACCTCGGGCACAAGAACATCGCACACACCGTGCGTTACACCGACTTGGCGCCCGATAGATTCAAGGGGTTTTGGAAGGACTGAGTTGGCATAGTTGGAGGGCTGTGCCGTCGCGGTCCGACATGGCGCTATCGGCAACAGCAGTCGTACGTTGTTACGAGAAAATATTCCACAGCGGCCGTTCGTATGTGCGGTGGGCCGGTGGTGCTGCGCGACATGTGACAGCCGTGTCGTCAGGAGGATTCGCGCGGGAGGATTGGCGCTTTCGAACACACGCCCTAGCGTGAGAACACCACACCGTGCGCCTGGGCCGTGCCTGTCCAGCCATGCGGCCAGGCGCGATTGGTCAGATCAAAGCCTGGACGACCCTGCTGATCGTGGAAGGCGTCGTCCATCGTTATAGCGCCCGTCTTGGGATCGAACTTCAGCACAAACAAGCGGGCCTCCCCATAGCCGGTGACGGCAACTCGGTCGGTCTTCGCGTCATAGCCGCTCCAGTGCGGAAACATCACACCATCGATCACCGCCCGCGAGACCTCCACCGGGTGCTCGGGATTGGCGATGTCAATGACAACCACCGCATGGCCGAGACGAACGGTCTGAATTAGATAGTGCGAAACAACGCTAGGTACGCCGCAGAAAGAGCCCGGGAACTGGTAGACCAGCTTTGCATGCGGCATATCGCTGGCGATCCCGGTGATGCGCTCGATGCCGCAACCAGTGGTCTGAATGAAGACCGAACCATCTGGTCCCCTGCGCGCTTCCTCAGGATTGATCTCGCCATAGCTTCCTGCACGCGCATCGAGGTCGTTGGTGGAAAGCCGCTTCAGGTCCGACAGTCGAAAGACCTGATAGGTGTGTCCGGTCTTATCCTCGTCCCGCATGGAGGAGTTGGTAACCAGCACCCGGTCGATATCCGGCAGCGGCAACAGGCTGTAAGCCATCAACAGATCGTCCGGCCGCGCTGGATCAGCGGTGGAGGCCGCGCGGATCATCTTTCCCTGATCGTCGATTTCCACGATGCCGCCATGCACCGCCTTGCCGGAATCAATCTCGTGCATCGGCGTGGCCAAGGCCGCGCCCGCTCCATGATCCATATGCCCCTCGACCTGGAAACTCGCCAGCACATGTCCGTTGGGCAGGCGAAGGAATGAGTGCGGGTGGCTGTACCCGCCCAGATCGCCAAAGCTGGCATTAACCTTTGGGTGAAGGGGGTCGCGAAGATCCATCACCACGGTGCGCCCTGCAGCGTGGTCATTAGCGAACAGCAGACCGCTTTCGGGCATCCAGTATTCGGTGTGATGCATTTGCTGGGTTTTGATGCCGGAGGTGCCCGTAGCGACCAGATGACCATAGTCAGGAGAGGCCGGATCGCCATCTATCACGGCGATGAAGTCTTCGCCCTTCCCGGCTGGATCGCCTGCCCAGGCGAATATGTAGTGCCCTTGAGCCGCAGAGGGCGCCGAAAGGGCAGCAGAGCCGAGGCTAAGAAGCACGGCCGCGATCGCGGTCGATACCAGATGACCCATCACACAACCTCTCCCCGTGGCACTATCAATTGATGATGATACCGCGGAACTGCCGGTGGCCGCTTTGACCATGCCGCCAATCCTGCGGGTAATGTGACGGCTTTGGGTCGACACCAGCCACCTAACAGCATTCGTCGAGACCCTTGCGGCAAGGGTACCGGTCGATGCCTGTCGACGACCCTTCCCCCTGCCGCGCCCCCACGCACTTTGGTCCGCTGGGACCCCTCGCAAAGCCGTTCCATGACGGTATCCAGGCATAGTTCCGGTTAACAGAGAAATCCGGCCGGGACGATCGCTGGTGGTGTGTCGGGTCAGCGCGGCCGATAGAAGTTTCCCGCGCGCGCGTAGAGTGGCTGAGGTCCCCCTCCGCGTACAAACGAACTGCTTCAGTCGCTCGGCGCTGGAGCATGCCCGGGACAAGGGTCGCGGGTTGCTGACGGCGGTAGTTTATATGTAACAGCAGCGTGGATGTCGACCGACAATCCGCTAATATCACTCGTGCATCAAGAGTTGGAGCAGATGCTTCACACCAACCTGCCTAGCCCGGGCAAGGTGGTCATCCTGTAAGGGCGATGCGGCCATCCCGGCAACCAATCGGGTGTCTGCTGTCGTGCGTCTCGCTCTGGTTCAAGGAACTGAATCGGAGGCGATCTATGTCCATATACGAGCATATGGCGGCTTACCAATTGGAGACCGGGCTGCCCGCGACCGGGTCGCACCGCAACCTAGCGGACCGGGCGATTCAGCAGTTTGCGGTGTCCTGCGAGTCCTGTAAGGGATCGGGCGCGCAATATCTGTTCGGTGAACCCAAGAATTGCGCAGAGTGCCAGGGCTTTCGCAAGCATCTCTCTCCGGCTGTCGTTCGTCGGCTGCATCAGATCGTGACGGCCGCATTCCCGTCGATTCGGGCTGGATGCGCGACCGAGAATGCCGCGCGGCGATGGGCCGCCCGTAAGAGCGTACCGGCAACTCGGCCGATGCATCTCGGCCTCAAACCACTCCCCGCTTCAGTGCCTCAGGTACCCGACGAAACCGCGCTCGCGGTCTGTTCGCTTACCTGGCGTCGAGGACTTCGTAGCGAGTTCCTGTGGTCCGGCGGCAATACTGGCCCTTGTGTTCTGTGGGAGCGTCTGCCAGATCTGACGCATCACGACGGCGTCTTATGGTGCGAGGTATTTGCCTGGACGCCCGCCCGCACCGCTGATCCCGGTCGATCCGCTCTCCGTCTATTGCAACGCGGTCGGGCAAAGGAAAATCTCGCCCACGACTGGTTGGCTGCGCCCAAGCGACTATCGCAGCTGACTTCCCAAAAGGCATGCTCCGTCACGTCCGCCGGATCCTCTCAGAGCAGCAAATCGAGTGGGTATTTCTGTCTGCCGCACGAGCACGTAGTTTCGCGGCGAGACAGGCAGCGACGGTCGCCAAGACCAAGCGGCCCACGGCAGGCACTACGCGGAATATCGGACCATATCCTTTTGCCCCAGGGTCCTTCAACCGCAAAGCGTGGCCACCCATGAATATGCGGGAGGCGTTCGAACCCCCACCAGACCGGGTGATCTCAGCTGAGGAATTTTCTTCCCGGCGCGAACGAAAGCGCCGTACGGAACTCCTCGACGGAGACGCGAAATGATTCCATCAGCACCGCACCAGATACCCACACAGTGACGCCAACGGTCACTACCCCGATCCCTGAGATGCGTCTGGTGCCCACGAACACGGAACACACATGAAGTATTCAAATCGCAAGAGCTTGCCGCGCGAGACGTCGCCCCAGGAAACCCCACCTTTGACTCGCGCCAGCCGACGCGCGCCCGAAGCTGTGATGGAAGCGGCCAAGTTTCGGCCCACCTTGGATGGCACGAGAGTAGTCCGGCAGTTTGAAGTGCACGGAATCACCGTCACCGAGTGGGTCAGTGTGGAACGACTCGCAAAATCCAACGAGGAGTAGAGCTGTGCTCGCGCTCCACGACACCCAGGCTCACGATTCCCCACGCGCGCATTGACGCCAGATCCCGTGGCACCGGCGATTCCTCGCTCTTACGGGACGATAGATCGATGCCTTTAAAAAATCTTAATGTGACGGCGCTTATGTGAAATCATCGAAAAACACCGTGAATTACCGTGAGTCCTCCATTGGGCCTAACAGTAGCAGTGCCCATTGGAGCGTGCTAGAGAAAAAAAAACGGATTCCTTAATCTGGGCGCATGACTGAGGAAAGGACGACCATGTTGCAGCCAGAGAATGCCCAGACAGGCGATGCCCAAAATCCGCCCGACGACACTCGTCAAGCGCAACCACCCTTCGTCCCGGCGGTCGGCATCGCGATGGCGATGCGTTGTCCAAAGTTCGAACGATGCAGCGCCGCGTACTGCCCCGCGATGGGCCCGAGACTGGGTGGCAAGCACTACAAGGGCGAATCAGTCTGCTCGTACCTTTTGGAGTCCGTGAAGCCTGACGGACAGACGCGCCTGCGTGGGTACCTACCAGCGGAACTCGCCGACCCCGTGATCAGGGACGGTTTACGCTTCCTTAACTCGACTGGACCCCTCCAAAAGCCGCTCAAGCGCGCTTCGAAGCAGGGATCAAGGATGGAATCCGTGAAGCGAGCTTCGGCGTCCAGAAGGTGTCGGCCCCGGGAGACTGGGACATGAGCACGCAATCACTATTCGCGGGTCTACCGACAGGGGGTCACCGTATGCCATGCCCCCGGTGCCAGAAGGGGCCCAGGGATAAGGCGCTCTCGGTTAGGGTGGATTCGTCCGGGGCCGTCTGGAATTGCTTCCGGTGCGGCTGGTCGGGCCGCAGTAGGGGAGCAACGCGAATCCCGGTGCGTGCCATCTTGCCAAGAGCGCAGGTCGGCCAGGTACACGAGACCCTCTCACCGTACTGGCAGAACATCTGGGAGAGCTGCAGCTCGATTGGCGGGGATGCGCGCGCGTACCTAGAGGCGCGGTGTTGCGTGATACCACCTTTGGACGGTGATCTACGCTGGAGCCCGAAGCTAAGGCATCCGAGCAAATATTGTGGGCCTGCACTGGTAGCGCTCATCACGGACGCACGTACAAGCGAGCCCATTAGTCTACATAGGACATGGGTATTGTCGGACGGAAATAAAGCCGCTGTGCACCCACAGCGACTGCTCGCAAAAGGCCACCGCAACGCGGGCGGCGTCATTCGGCTCTGGCCCGACGAGGCGGTCACGCAGGGCCTAAGCATCGCGGAGGGCATTGAAAGCGCGTTGTCAGCCGCACATGCAATCACACCCGTATGGTCGTGCATCAACGCACAGAATCTCGGCGATTTTCCTGTGCTGTCAGGCATCGAGTGTCTCTCGATTGCGGCCGACAACGATCCCCCGGGCGTGACCGCGGCGCAGAAGTGCGCGAACCGGTGGGTGGCTTCGGGGGCAAAGGTTCGGATCATTCAGTCCGACGTGCCGGGAACAGATCTCAACGATATCGTGATGCGAGGTGCAGCGTGATAGTCACAAAAAGTGGAATCAGCCACGTTAGAGAGCTCTTTGAGAACGCGCCCGAAATCGCACTGCCACTTGAGAGTGACGCGCATGTCGGCGATGCACCGATCTTCTATAAGATCTATTCGGCGCGCGAGATCCTCGCGGTCGAAAGACGCGCTCAGTGGATTCTCTATCCGTACATTGAAGCGGACGCCACGACGCTGATGTCTGGTGAGCGCGGAACATTCAAGAGCTTCATCGCACTGGACTGGGCATGCCGAGCGGCTGCGGGATTACCCGCGATAGGTCAAGCGCACACTGTTGGTTCCAAGCGCGTTCTGCTCATATCGGCGGAAGGGAAGGGCCTGCGGCAACGGCTGCAAGGGTGGATAGCCTATAACGATCCGTCCGGAGGTATCACCGAGATTTTGGATGAGAATTTACATTTCATCGAGCAGCCGGTGAAGATGAACAGTAGTGAGGCGCTGGGGGCGTTGACCACTGACCTCGCGAACATGTCATATGCACCGGATTTCATCATTGTTGACACGTTGACCCGAAATTCAGATGGGAGCATCGAGGAGTCCAATTCAGCAGCGCAGCGGTACCTGTGCCAGCTCGATTCCGAACTTCGAGCGCGCTACAAATGCGCGATCCTGTTGATTCATCACCTTGGTAAGGACGCCAGCCGTGGCCATCGTGGACCAAGCTCGCTGGCTAACAACACTGAGGCTGAGATTACCGTCAGCCGTCCAGGCGCCGACGAGCTATCGGCCTTGGTAACGTTCGGCAGGGTGAAGGACAGCGAACCGCCTGAGCCATTCAGGCTGGATGCCATATCTATCGAGACGGGAATGCAGGACGCCTTTGATCTGCCGATTACCACCCTGGTGATGGTGCAGGGTCAGGGTTCTTCCAGTGAAGTATCGCGACCAAAGCTGTCGGGGAAAAACCAACAAGCACTACTGTCCGCCCTTAGGGAGGGGTACAAAAGGGACGGATTGACGGACTATACGAAACAGGCTCTTGGGTCGTTGCTCAAAGCCCAGGGCGTGGATAGACAGAGATTCGGAGACACAATCAAGGCTCTTACAAAGGGTGGTTACCTGGAAAAGGTTTCGGACGACCAATTCCGTTTCATGGAGTCAGGGGAATTCCAGGCTCAATCCGAGGCCCCGGGAGAACGAGGTACAGGGGATGAGCTGTGCAGTTTCTAGGTTCCTGTCGAGTTAGGTTGGCTGGTACTTGCCGCCCGCCGGAACCGTTTCACTACGGTTTCCGGACCGGACGGACATCTGTACTTGCCCGTAATCGTCCGTTTCGAACCGATCCGGACAAACCGGACATGCCCCTCATGAACGCCTGGCTACACGCTGGCCTGACGGGTATCACGGTGAGAGCGTACGCAGATCAACGGCACTGCGAATTGACAGGGGTCGACCCCGAAGTTCTTCAGAGTCGCTGACATGTTTCTCACGCCACCTGAACTTGTTCGTCTTACCGGGTATGTCAGGTCGAGCGCCCAGATCCGTTGGTTGCGCAAGAATGGTTGGCGGTTTACCGTGAATGGTCTCAAGGAACCTGTCGTCGCGGTCGCAGAGTCAGCGCGGAAGCTCGTAAGCGGCGAGCGAACGACCGGGCAGCACGAACCGAACTTCGAGGCGTTGAATGGGTAGACGGCGCAAGCTGGATACGCACCTGCCAAAGCGCATGTACATGCGTCGTGGTTCGTATTATTTCTACCACCCGGAAACGAAAAAATGGCACCAACTCGGCAGGGACATTGCCGCCGCGTTCGCAGCATACGGCAAGCTTGTTGGCGGCCAATGGAGCGGGCACAATCTAGGAGAAGTGATTGATCGGTATCGGACTGAGGTGTTGCCGCTAAAGCGGTCTGCCCAGACTCGGTCCGATCAGGCAAAGCAGCTCCAGAGGCTCAAGGGGGTTTTTGGTGAAATGCCTGCCGACAAGATCACTGCGCAGCACTGCTACAGGTACCTGGACGGTCGCTCAAACCACCCGGTAGCGGCTCGGCACGAGATATCGTTGCTCGGTCATGTATTCGCGAAGGCGATACGGTGGGGAGCAGCCAGCGTTAACCCGGTACGAACCTTGGAGCGCACGCCAAAAGGAAAGCGCACACGATATGTGACGGATGCTGAGTACGACGCCGTCTACGCGCTGGCCAACGTGCGCATGCGGATAGCGATGGACCTTGCGCTGCTGACGGGGCAGCGACGCGGCGACCTGCTCACCCTTACGCGCACGCGGTTGACTGACGAGGGGATAGTGTTCCACCAGAGCAAGACTGGCGCCGGTGTGCTGGTCGAGTGGACAGACGAACTGCGCAAAATTACCGACCGAGCCAAGTCGCTTAAGCCACAGGTGCCAGGTGAGTACCTACTCAGGAAGCGCAACGGCCGACCGTATACGGCCCGGGGATTCTCCGCGATATGGCAGCGCTTGATGGATAAGGCAACCAAGCCTGGGAAGAACGGAGAAGCGCCCGCACTTGCGGAGCGGTTTACGTTCCATGATTTGAGAGCCAAGTGCGCCAGCGACAAGGAAGGATTGGAGGACGCCGCGACGCTACTCGGCCACGCAAATTCGCAGACAACGAAGTCCGTTTATCGCCGCAAGATGCCGCGTGCAAGACCACTTCGGTGAGGAAAATATTAGACGCTCTCTCGAATATTAGACAACGCCGGTTCTTGGGGCCACCTAAGTACTTGATAAATTTGCGCGCCCGGACGGATTCGAACCGCCGACCACCTGGTTCGAAGCTAGGCGATTTTGACAGTGTGGAAATTTCGACGGCCGCAACTAATTGATTGTTAATGAAACCGCT
>JANXZQ010000297.1 GCA_025355445.1 Gammaproteobacteria bacterium | reverse complement strand
GTTTCGGCGCCGGCCGTGCCGTTGCCGGTCGCACCGTTGCCGGTCGCACCAATCACCAGCGACAGCAGCAGCGCTCCGATGCGGCTCATGGCGGGCGCTGCGCGTTCAGAGCGAAATGCCGGCGGCTCGCGCATTCTTGGTAAAACTCTCATCCACATAACGTTCGTAGGCTATGGGATGCTTGATCGTTCCGGCCTGGATGGATAATTCCATCAGCTCATCGAACTCCGCCCGTATCATTCGCAAGTCGCCGTAGGTCACGCGATCGACCGGGTTATCCATGACGAACTGCAGGATGTTCGGGTCTTGGTTGAAGAAGCCGCGCCCCGCGGCGATGGCCACAGCCTTGACGCGATTCTCGGGCCGAGAATCCAGCCATACGCCCGCCCCCAGCACGTGATTGACGAGATCCTGGACAAGTGCGGGGTTCTTCTGGATCAATTCCTCGCGCACGGTCAACACGCAGCAGATGTAGTTGCGCCATTCATCGCGCGTCATACGCAGAACTTTGGCGTAGCCCGCACGTTGCGCGGCCGCACCGAACGGTTCGCCGGTGCAATAGGCATCGACCGCATTGGCGTACAGCGCCGCAGGCATGTCGGGCGGCGCCATTTCGATGATTTGAACGTCCGCCGGCGTCATATTCTCTCTCGCCAGCATCTTTCGCAGGAACAGAAAGTCGACGGCGAAGCGACTCGGGATGGCGATGCGCTTGCCGGTGAGGTCCTTGAATGTCTGGTACGGAGAGTCGCTGCGCACCATGATAACTGCGCCGGAACGATGACCCAGCGACACGATCTTCGTGGGTATTTTCCGATCCGCGAGGTCCATGACCAAGGGCGCGAGCATATAGCCTGCTTGGATGGCCCCCGACATCAGCGACTCCTTGATTTCGGGCCAACCGCTGAACTTGCTGTATTCGTAAGCAAATTGCGGCGCATCGGTGTTGGCGAGAGAATTGCTCGCCGCACGAGCGGAGCACGCCACGGGCAGCGTGAGATTGCAGGTGACCGGCAAACCTCCGACCTGTAGTGCGTTCGACTTCCTGCCGCCGCAGGAGGCGGCACCGAAGGGCAATGCCGCTGCCACGGCGCCCTTCAGCACGTCGCGACGATTCAACAAGGATGTGCGCACGTTCACTGTATGACCGAGGTATCGATTTTCACCCCGGCCATCAAGTTGCGGGTCACCGGTGTCTTGCCGGCGATCTCCAGCAAGCGTTGCGTCTGTTCGGTGGTGAGCGGCTTGGAGAATGACAGGCGCCGATCGATGTGCCCCTTCTCCTCGGCATCCGTGGTGTAGCGCAAGCCGACGGTAATCTTGCCGAGTTCCCAGCCCTTGCGGCCGGCATACATTCGCAGCGTGATCGAGGTACAGGCCCCGAGGCTCGCAAGCAGCAGTTCATGCGGCGTTGAGCCCGAATCGCTGCCGCCGCGCTCGATCGGCTCATCGGAGGTCAGTCGGTGATGGCCGGAGGCGATTTGCTGGGCGTAATGATATTCGCTAATGACTGTAACGTGCGCCATGCCATCTCCTTGGAACTGCTGACGATCGCCCGA
This sequence comes from Gammaproteobacteria bacterium, assembly GCA_025355445.1. GTDB lineage: Bacteria > Pseudomonadota > Gammaproteobacteria > Steroidobacterales > Steroidobacteraceae > Bog-1198. The sequence continues at coordinate 5,956 of JANXZQ010000297.1, read as the reverse complement.
CACGAGCGGTCACTTCCAGCCGTTCGAGTTATTGCTGCTGCTCGAATTCCCGGACAGCAGGCTGCTCAGCAGCCCGCCGACGATTGCGCCGCCGATTTGCAGAGCGAGATCCGCTCCCGGATTGGTGCCGCCGCCGCCCGCCACCTCGTCTTGTTCGATATGCGAGACAACCCAGTCGAACTTGCCGCTGGTCACCGCCGCCTTGCAGTAGCGGCATTCACCGATTTGATTCAAGGACACGGGCGCGCCGCAGCTGGGACACCTGTTCTCGAGCGTGCCGGGCTTATTCAACGTGGCAACTCCCACCGACCTCTGGAACGTCCAGTCCTCGGTGAACGGCCGTACCGCGCGGTCGCCGAACACGATCTTGCCTGCCGGGTCCACCTCGTAGTCCGCCGCGGCCGCGGTGATGCGAACGGTCACGTCATCGAATACCCTGCCATGCACGATCTGCACGGGCTCGACGGTGCGAACTTCGATGTTCTCCATCACATTGCGCCGCTGCCCCGCCGCCAGCGTCTCGAGTTGCGCGGCCCACGCAAAATAAGCGCCGGGACTCAAGAACGCCTTTCCGGCATCCAAGTCCTGCCTGCACCACGAATCCTGCAGCGCGAGGAACGCGGCCTTTGCTCTGGCCTGAAAGGCCGGCAGCGCAAATTTCTCGTCAGCCGCGCGCAGGTTCGCGACGCCTGCGGCAATCGTCGGCGCCGCAACCGCTAACGACGACTCGCCGGAATATCCCACGAAGGGCGCGCTCTGCACGTCGGCGACCACCCAGTCAACCGTGCCGTTCGTGACGCTCGCCCGGCAGTGCGTACAAGTGCCGTCGAGATTCAATCGCAGCTCCGCGCCGCACGCCGGACAACGCGAGGCGGTCACTCCGCCCGCGACTGGCGTGCGCGCCGCCGCGCCGCGGACAAAGGTCCAAAGTTCGCCATGCCGGCCGTCCTCACCTTCATCCGACAGCACGCGATTCGACTCATCCAGTGTTTTCGCGCGGTACACCAAGTCGAAGTGAATCTGAATGCGTTGTCCTTGATCGCTGCAGTCGGCAGTCTGCAAATGCAGGGCGCGCACATTGAGGCTTTCCAGCCGGGCGTGATGGTGCTGCGCCTTGGCCTGTCCCATGGTGCCCGACACCGCGGCGAACACCGCGTCGTTGACGAACGGTCGAATGGCGGCGGCATCATTTTGCTGCATGCCGCGCTTGACCAGGAAGAAGGTCATTTCCGCGCGCTGCAGAAATGTCTCCAGTTCAAACCCAGGATCCTGCGCGCGGATGGTGTCGATAGCTGCGGGCAGGTTCGCGGCGGTTGCGCCTGATGTGCCCGAACCGGCGGCGATCCGTCCCGCGACCGACGCGCCCAGCGCCGTGCCCAATGCCGCGAGCGCCGCCTGTGCGGCCGGGTTCGAAGCTGCGGAGGATCCTGCGCGCCCCGACCCCGACACACGGGCGAAGCGCCGGTAGATCATGTAAACGATCAGCGCGATGATGATGAGGGCGAAGATCCCGCCCAGCGAGCCACCGCTGCCGCCGCCGGAAGACGAACCCGAGGAATGCCCGCTGCTCGAGCTATGACTGGATCCCGAATGACCCCCGCCGCCCGCGCGACCCAGTGCAGTGCCGGCGCCACCTAGCGTCGCCGCGGCCAGGGCGGCATAGCGCACCGGCGGCGCGGTCTTCAAGTGAGCGCGGCGCCGCAACCGGCGCAGAACTTGGCACCCGGCGCCGTCTCGGCACCGCATTGCGTGCAATGAGTTGCCTTAGGCGGAGCAATTGCGGTTCCGCAGCTGGAACAGAACTTGGCCCCAGGCGGATTCGGCGCATGGCAATTTGCGCATGCCACCGTATTTCCGCCAGCCGCCGGCACAGGTCCTGGCCCTGGCTGCGGCCCCAGCCCAGTCTGTGGCCCTAGCCCCGTACCCGCGCCGGGCGAGGAGACCCCGAGCCCGGCCACTATTCCGCCCAGGCCCATGCCCACACCCAAAGCGGCAGTCCCGCCGCCACCGCCCGCCGCGGCACCCTCGCCGATGCCCTTCAATGCGGCACCCACACCATATTCTCGAAAGCCGCCTGCGAGGCGCGTGTAGGCGCTGTCCTTGCGCAGCCCCTTGAGCGTTTGCTCATCTTCGGGAGTGAGGCTGATGGTGACATTGCCCAGACGCGTAATTTTCAGGCCGTACGGGGCCAAGGGTTGCTGGACGTCTCCAAGCAACGCCGCCTCTATCTCTGCGGTGCGGCCCGCAATGCCCAGCACCGGCCACTTCTCGGCGGTGAGCTTGCGCACCACGCCGGTCCGCAGCGCCTTGAGTATCTGTTCGCGCGCCCAATCGGTGATGAGTTCGTTCGAGGCTTGCCGCGTTCCCACCAATTTCAGAATCATTGCGGACGGATCACTCACCGACAGTGCGTATTCGCCGAAGACACGCAGGCCCACCGCCAGCCCGGTTTCCGGATCTTCAATGTTGTCGATGGGCCCGCCGAAGGGCAGGCTGACGAATTCCCGTGTGCCGATGAAGTACAGTTCGGCGCGGTACATGTTGCCGCCGCTTGCCCAATCGACGATGTCGCCGAGAAAAGGAATCAGCGCGCCGTCAAGCGTAGAACGCCCCTGCGGCAGCGTTCCGGCCACTTTGCCTTCCTTGAAGAAAATCGCCGTCTCGTCCGGCTGCACCGTGACCTGCGTGAACTTGCGGATGGTCATATCCGGCCATTTGTAGAGAATGTCTTCTTTCGCGGCATCCGGGCGCGCGATGAATTGACGATTTAAATCAGTTGGCTTGCCGAATAGACTCACGATTATTGATCTCCCTGCAGTGTCAGCCGCTCGGGACAATAATAGACCTAAACCTAGGGACCGTCGCTGCCTCCGAAGCGATAGCTGGCCTCGAGGAAAAACGCGCGCCCGATGGGGCTGAACCAGCGGCTGGCATAATAGGGATAGCTGGTCCAGGTGGTGTCGCCATTGCCCGGCTTCTTGTCCAGAAGAATGTCGACGATGAGGGTCAGCGCGCCGCGTTGGCTGAAACGGTAATTGAGCGACGCGTTGTACACCGAGGTGGGACCCAGCCTTGCGGTGCCATCATAGTTCGGCAGACCGCCGATTCGCGAGCCATGCACCGTGGTCGTGAAATTCCCGATGCTCCACGCCGCAGAGTAACTGGCCTTGTTGCGCGGGATGACATAGTAGTACCAGTCGGTCAGTTCGTTGTCGACCGCGTCTCCAGGGAACAGCTGAATGGTGTGCGTCAGCACGTCGGTGAACCCTAAGTTGAAATCGAAGTTGCCGATGCGGTCGGTGCTGAGCAGGTAGTGCGCATTGAAGTCTATGCCGGAGGTGCGATCGACGGCCGCGTTGATGGGCAGCACCAACACCGACGTGATTCCGGAGGGGTTGCCGACATCGGTGGGCGAGTTCCTCACCACCTGGGTGAGGACTTGCTGACACAGGGCCGAATTGCTGTTCACCGGCGCACCGCCTGTGGTCTGGCCGAGGCGGCAATCGGCTTCCTCGCGCAGAATCGTGTGGCTGCTCTGGTATTCCACCTCGTTCTCGAGTTTGATCAGGTAGTAGTCCAAGGTGATCTGCACGGATTTGATCGGGGCGAACACCAATCCATACGTGAGTGACGTGCTGGTCTCATCCTTGAGCGCGGTGCTGCCATGGCTCCTATGGTTGAAGTCCACATCGCTGTGCTTGCAGTCTCCATAGTCCGGCCCGGTCGAGGGCTCATCGCGCCGGCAGAGATAATAGTCCGTGTCGTCCGAACTGGATCCGCTCAAGCCGGCATACAAGTAGGCCAAGTCCGGCGCGCGAAAGCCCGTGCCCACGGAACCGCGCAGCAGCAGGCTGTTGAACGGGCGGTATTCCAGGCCCGCGTTGTAGGTAAACTTGCCCGACGTGTTGCCGCTGTACTTGTAGCTGTCGTAGCGCCCCGCCACATTGACCGTCAGCTTGGAGAAAATTGGCGCCCGCAATTCGGAGGCGAATCCGAAATGATCGCGTGAACCCACCGCGCCGGTGTGCCGAAGTAGCTGCCGTCGAGCGACAGCGGATCGGGAACCAGTCCAAAGTATTGAGTACCGTACTCGGCGACCCCGGCAAATCCCACCGGCCCTGCCGGCAAGTCGAACAGCTTGTTGTTGTTCACCGTCACCGAGAAATTTTCCGCGCGGCTCTTGTCGTTGTCGATCGAAACCTGGGTGATGGAGCGGAACTGCGCGACGGTCAAGGGAGTGTACAAACGGCTGATGGGCGCGTTGTAGATATTGTAGTGGCTGTCCGGATCGACGCCGAGCGAGGGGCCCAAGTACAGGGCCTGCGCCTTGGCCGAGACCAGTGCCGGCCACTTCTGTTCCAGCCGGTTTTGCGAGTGCCCCAACAAGGCTTCGTAGCGCCAGCCGGTATCCCCAAACGCCCCCTTGATCCCCGTATTCAGCGACAAGGTGTTGTCGATGTTGTGGATCTCGCCCGGCTCGAACCCGCCGTTCTCCTCGATGGTGAAATAGCGCCGCTGCCACTGCTCGACCTGGCCGGTGGCCTGATTGAAGAACGGGATGGGCGTGGAATCGCCGTTCAGCTTGTAGCTGTTCTCCCACTCCAACGGCGTGTTGTAGCTGATCTGATGCGAATAGCCGGCTTGAATGTCGAGAAACAGGCTGGCGCTATCGGTCAAGCGATACGTTGCCGAACCGTAGAAATTCGCCGACTTGCGGCCATTTTCCAGGGTGCCGTAGCCCACGTCGCGGTAGCTGCCGCAGTAGTAGCCGGGCTCGCCCGTGTTGCCGGGAGCATAGCCGTCGCGCGATGCGCGGAACACCGAGCCATGATCCAAGTGGGACAGCGAGTTACAGGTTGCCTGGCCCGGATCGATATAGTTCCCGTCGGAATCGATGCGGGTGAACACCAGGCTCGCATTGATCTGCGAAGGATCCGTCAGGCTGTCCTGGCGCGAATCGGTGAAATTGCGCTGATAGGCCCACAGCGGCGGCTGCTTGTACAATTCCACGCCGAAGACCGCATCGAAACGGTCGTTCGAATAGCCGCTGGAGATTTGCAGTCGCTGCGAATCGCCGCCGCCGTGCTGCGTGCCTCCGGCGCGAAAGTCGATGGTGGTGCCGTCGGCCTTTTGCTTGAGTATGAAATTGATGACGCCCGCAATCGCATCCGATCCATACACCGCCGAGGCGCTGCCGCTCAATATTTCGATGCGATCGATCAACGAAGCCGGGATGTTCGAGATATCGGTAAAATTGCTGGCGCCGTTATAGGACTGCGGATAATCGGCAATGCGTCGTCCGTTCACCAGCACCAGCGTGTGATTGGGCCCCAGTCCACGTAAATCGACGGCCTGTGCACCGGGCGAAAAGCCGTCGGTGTTTTGATTGTTGTCCAGCGCGCCCAGATTTTGTGTGAGCGACGTCATGACATCCGCCACCGTCGCGAAGCCGTTGTTCTTGATGTCCGCCGCGGTGATGGTCACCACCGGCGCCGGCCCTTCCACGGCAGTGCGCGGAATGCGCGAGCCCGTGACGACGACTGTTTCGAGCGTCGCCGACTCACCGAATGACATATCTTGGGATCCAGACGCCGCCACACCATAGCCGCTGCCCGACGCCGCGAGCACGAGCGCCGCGATCGAAATCTTCCGCATAAGTCTCCCCAACCTTCGCTTTTCTTTTTTTGCTCACGGCGATGTGCCTCGCCGTTCCCACGCAGCCTTGCGTTTCATGAATGCCTTCGGTAGTTTTTAACACGGTGGCCACAGTGCAGCAAGGCCACACCGCGGATGCTGCAACGACAATTGCGAGAAACACTCAATGCAGCGTCACCGTCGACAAACTGTTTTCTGCGCCGCGCTGACCGCGGTGTTCGTAACGTTCGCCGGATACGCGATCCCGTCGAGTGCATCGGTGTCGTCTGCGGCGGCCGCTGCGGCGGCGGCTGCGCCGGCC
>JANXZQ010000263.1 GCA_025355445.1 Gammaproteobacteria bacterium | reverse complement strand
TGATGGCCAAGGCCATCATCAAGCTCATCAACAACGTGGCGCGGACCATCGACGCCGACCCGGACGCGCGTGACAAGCTGCGGGTGGTGTTTCTGCCGGACTACGACGTTTCTCTCGCGCAAAAAATCATGCCCGCGGCGGATCTATCACAGCAGATTTCCACGGCCGGCATGGAGGCGTCCGGCACGGGGAATATGAAGCTGGCGCTGAATGGTGCGTTGACCATCGGCACCTTGGATGGCGCCAACATCGAGATCCGCGACCATGTGGGAGCGGAGAATGTGTTCATCTTCGGCCTGACGGCTGAAGAGGTGGCGGTGCGGCGGGCGGCAGGCTATCAGCCGCGGCGTGAGATGGAGGCCCACCCCGAGCTCGAGCGCACTTTGCGCCTGATAGAGTCCGGATTCTTTTCGCCGGGACGCCCGGATGATGCCAAACCCGTGGTAGATCGCCTGCTGAGCGACGGGGAGCCTTTTTTGGTGCTCGCGGATTTTGGCGCGTACGCTCGGGCGCAAGATCAGGTGGACGCGCTGTATGTCCGGGAAGACGAGTGGAGCCGCAAGGCCATCGTTAATTGTCTCAATATGGGCTATTTCTCCAGCGACCGCAGTATTCGCGAGTACGCGGACCGAATCTGGGCCGTGAAGCCCGTGCTCTAGAAGGTGCCGCGCATTTGATGGAGTCAATCACCGATTTTGACTTGTACTTGTTCGGCGAGGGCAAGCACCAGCGCATATACGACAAGCTGGGTGCGCATGCTTGCGGCGATGGCGCGGCGCAGGGCACGCGCTTCGCCGTCTGGGCGCCCAACGCCGAGCGGGTGAGCGTGGTCGGGCCCTTCAACCATTGGGACGGGCGCAGTCACGCCATGCGCAGCCGCGCCTCGTCCGGGGTCTGGGAGACGGCGATCCCGGGCTTAAGCGCCGGCACTGCCTATAAGTATGAGATACGTGACCGGGCGGGCCGCCTGTTCCTCAAGGCCGATCCGTACGGATTCGCAATGCAGCTGCGGCCGGAGAATTGTTCGGTGGTGGCCTCGCTCGACGGCCATGCGTGGGGTGACTCGCAGTGGCTCGCACAACGTGAACGCGGCGATCCGCGGCGCCGGCCCTTCAATGCCTACGAGGTGCACTTGGGCTCGTGGCGGCGTCCCTGGGATCAACGCACTCCGCCCTTCATGAGTTGGATCGAGGCGGCGGAGCAGTTGATTCCCTACGTCGTGGAGATGGGCTACACGCATCTCGAGTTGATGGGGGTCGCAGAACATCCGCTCGATGCTTCGTGGGGCTATCAAGTGGCGGGCTACTACGCCGCTACCGCGCGTTACGGATCGCCGCAAGACTTCATGTTTTTCGTCGACCGTTGCCACCAGGCCGGGATTGGCGTCATTCTGGACTGGGTACCGGCGCATTTCCCGCGCGACGACCATGGCTTGGCGTATTTCGACGGTAGTGCGCTGTACGAGCACGCCGACTCGCGGCTCGGCGAGCACATGGAATGGGGCACCAAGATCTTCAACTACGGGCGTCATGAAGTCCGCAATTTTCTGGTCGCAAATGCCTTGTTCTGGGCCGACCGCTATCATGTGGATGGGCTGCGCGTCGACGCAGTCGCGTCCATGCTGTACTTGGATTACAGCCGCAAGCCCGGCGAATGGCTGCCGAATCGCGACGGCGGGCGCGAAAACCTGGAGGCCATCGATTTCCTGCGCCAGACCAACAATGCCGTGCATCACGCATTTCCCGGTGTGCTGATGATCGCGGAAGAATCGACTTCCTTCGCCGGCGTGACCCAGCCGCCGGAACACGGCGGACTCGGATTCAACTTCAAATGGAACATGGGCTGGATGAACGACACCTTGCGGTATGCGGCCTTGAATCCCGTCTACCGGCGCTTCAACCACGAGCTGATCACGTTTTCCTTCGTCTATGCCTGGTCGGAGAATTTCATTTTGCCGATCTCGCACGACGAGGTGGTTCACGGCAAGCGGTCTTTGCTCGCAAAGATGCCCGGCGACGATTGGCAGAAGCGGGCGAATTTCCGGCTGCTGCTCGCCTACATGTGCGCACACCCCGGCAAGAAGCTCTTGTTCATGGGATCGGAATTTGGACAATGGCAGGAGTGGCGCGATCACGAACAGCTGGAATGGTCGCAACTGGCCGTTGCGGAACACTCGGCATTGCGCGACTGCGTACGCGATCTGAATTTCCTGTACCGCAGCACGCCCCAGTTCTATGGTAGCGATTGCGATCACGAGGGATTTCGCTGGGTGGACCTGCACAATGCCGATGAGAGTGTCTGGGCGTTCGCGCGCCGCGCCGTGGGTGAGGACGCCGGCAGCCCGGTCACCTGCGTATTTAATGCGACGCCCGTGCCGCGTGATGGATACCGGGTCGGGGTTGCCGAGGCGGGGACGTACCGCAAGCTGTTCGACTCGGACGATGTGAAGTTCGGCGGTTCGGGCTACAACCGGCAGGAAGAGGCCCGCGCGGCGCTCGAGGGCGCACAGGGCTACCCGCTGTCGCTGCGCCTCGATCTACCGCCGCTGGGCGCAATGTTTTTCGTCGGGCCGCCGGGCACCTGAGTGAAAATCATTCAGGCGGGATTGCCGCGTCCTTTGGGCGCCACGTGGACTCAGCGCGGGGTCAATTTTGCCCTATTCTCGAGTCACGCAACACGGATCGAGGTGTCTCTATTCGACGCGCACAGCGGCGCCGAGCTCGAGCGCCACGATTTGCCGGCGCGCAGCGGCGATATTTGGCATGGCCTGCTCCCGCCGCGGCGTGCGGGCCCTGGAAGCCACTACGCCTTCCACGTGCACGGCCCGAATGAGCCACACAAGGGCGAGCGCTTCGATCCCAGCGCCGCATTGATCGACCCGTATGCCCGCGAGCTCTCGAAGGCCGCGCCGCTGCGCTCGCGAGTGATCGACGGCAGCTTCGATTGGGGCGGCGATCGGCCGCCTAGCACTCCCTGGCGCGATACCCTCATCTATGAGCTGCACGTGAAGGGCTTCACCCAGCTGCACCCGGCGGTGCCGGCGGACTTCCGCGGCAAGTACCTCGGGTTGACGGTGGCGGCAGTCATCGAGCATTTGAAGTCGATCGGCGTGACCGCCGTCGAATTGCTGCCTTGCCAGGCATTTATCACCGAGCAGTTTCTGCGCGATCGCCACCTGAGCAATTACTGGGGCTACAATTCCGTCGCCTGGTTCGCGCCCGCAAACGAATACGCCGTGCATGATGCCGTCGCCGAATTCAAGAGCATGGTCAAGGCGCTGCACGCGGCCGGAATCGAGGTGCTTCTCGATGTAGTGTTCAACCACACGGCCGAAGGCAACGAAGCCGGTCCAACGCTGTCGCTGCGCGGCATCGACAATTCGGTTTACTACCGGCTCATGCCGCAGGACAAGCGCTTCTACGAAAACATCAGCGGTTGCGGCAACACGGTCAATTGCGAACACGGTCAAGTACGCACGCTGATCATCGATTGCCTGAAGTACTGGGTCGAAGAGATGCACGTGGACGGGTTTCGCTTCGATCTGGCCACCGTGCTGGCCCGCGAAGGCAACGCCTTCAACGAGCACGCGGCCTTCTTCAAGTCGCTGCGCGCCGAACCCTCGCTGGCCTACGTCAAAATGATCGCCGAGCCCTGGGATGTGGGATGGGGCGGCTACCAGCTGGGGCGGTTTCCGCCGGGCTGGGCGGAATGGAACGACCGCTATCGAGACACGGTGCGTTCATTTTGGCGGCGCGACGCCGGGAAAATCGGCGAATTCGCCGAGCGATTCGCCGGTTCCAGCGACGTGTTCCGGCACAATGGCCGCAAGCCGACCGCCGGTATCAATTTTCTCACCGCGCATGACGGGTTCACCCTATGCGATCTGGTGTCCTACAACGAGCGGCACAATGAAGCGAACCTCGAGAACAACACGGATGGCCATAACGACAACCTGAGTTGGAATTGCGGGATCGAAGGCCCCACCGAGGATGCGGCGGTACTCGAGCTGCGGCGGCGGCAGATGCGCAATATATTGGCCACCCTGTTCTTTTCGCAGGGCGTGCCCATGCTGCAGGCCGGCGATGAATTCGCGCGCACGCAACGCGGCAACAACAACGCCTACTGCCAGGATAACGAGATCTCCTGGGTGGACTGGCGGTTGCGCGGCAGCAACCCGAACCTGCTTCGATTCGTGCAATTGCTGGCGCAGCTACGCCGGCGGTACATCGAGTTTCGGCGCGAGACATTTCTCAAGGGCGTCGCCTCCCGCGCCAGTGTCAAGGATGTGACGTGGTTGAATACCAGCGGCGCCGAGATGACGCAAAGTGACTGGCAGGATGCGAACCTGCGCACCTTGGGCATCTGGTTCGCGAAGCAGAATAATTCGGTGGGACGGCTGTTGTTGCTGTTGAACGGCAGCGACAGCGCCCAGACGTTCTTGCTGCCGATCGCCTCGGTCGAGCAGCCTTGGATCCGTCAATTCGATACGGCGCTTGACAGTTTCGAGGCGAAGAGCCTGGGCATCGCCCGCGACTACCGGCTGGAACTCTCGAGCGCCGCGTTATTGGAGTGCTGATGGTGGATCCGGCAGTGATCGAAAGACTGGCGCGGCTGCGCGGGATCGGCGATGCCTATCACGACTACCGCGGCGAGTTGCGCTACTTCCCTGCGCAGACCAAGCAGGCGCTGCTGCGCGCCATGGGGTGCGAGGTCGATGACCCAGCTGCGGCGGCGCAGCAGCTGTCCCGTCTGGAGGTGACTTGCTGGCGCACATTCCTGCCGCCGCTGGCGGCTGCGCACGGCGCGCGCATCGGCATCGACATCAATGTCGCGGCGGGTGAATCCGGCTCGGCGCTGCTGTGGTCGGTGCGCTTGGAGGACGGCGCGCGCCGCGAAGGCGTGACCTCGACGGCCGACTGCCGCGAAGTGTGGAGAGGCGAGGTCGAGGGATCGTCGATCACCCGCCGGCATTTCGAGCTGCCCTTCGATTTGCCGCCCGGCTACCACGAGTTGCAGGCGAAGATCGGCGGCGGCGGCATCGAGCACTGCCTGCTCATTGTATCGCCGCCGCGCTGCTATGCGCCCGTGCCCGTCAGCGAGGGCCGGCGGCTCTGGGGCATCGCTGCGCAGTTGTATACTCTGCGCTCGCGCGACAATTGGGGCATGGGGGATTTCAGCGATTTAAGGCTGCTGATCCGCTGGGCGGCGTCGCATGGCGCCGCTTTCATCGGCTTGAATCCCTTGCACGCGCTGGCGCCCGCCGATCCCGGGAGATCCAGCCCGTACAGCGCGTCGAGCCGGCACTTTCTCAACGTACTGTACATTGCGGTGCCGCTGGTGCCGGAATTTCAGGAATGCGCGGCGGCGCGGGCGCGATTGGCGGAGCCCGGCGTCGCACAGCGGCTCGGCGGGTTGCGCGCCGCCGATTTGGTCGATTATCGCGGCGTGGCGGATCTGAAATTCGAGATCCTCGCGCTGCTGTATCGCGACTTCTGCGAATCGCATCTCGCCTTCCACACCGAGCGCGCGAGGAATTTCCATGAGTTCATTGCGGCCGGCGGCGAACTCTTGCAGTTGCATGCTCGCTTCGACGCGCTCGACCGGTATTTTCGCGCCGCCCACGGCGCGGCTTCCGGCTGGTTGAGTTGGCCGCAGGAATTTCGCGACGCGGGCGGCGAAGCCGCTGCGAGGTTCGCGGCCGATAACCCAACAGAAGTGCAATTCTACGCGTATCTGCAATGGCTCGCGCATGAGCAGCTGCGCGACGCGCAGGCGCTGACGCGCGAAC
>JANXZQ010000248.1 GCA_025355445.1 Gammaproteobacteria bacterium | reverse complement strand
CTGAGATGCAGCGCCGCGCGCAAGAGGTCATCGATCGCTGCTGGGCCATGGGCGAATCGAATCCGATTCTACTGATTCACGATGTCGGCGCCGGTGGATTGTCGAATGCCCTCCCCGAGGCGATTGCGCACAGCCGGCGCGGCGGACGCATTGATTTGCGCAAGATTCCGAGCGCCGAAGCGGAGTTGTCGCCCATGGAGCTCTGGTGCAACGAGGCACAGGAGCGCTACGTGCTGGCGCTGGTCCCGGGAAGCGTGCCGATGTTCGCGGCTCTGTGCGAGCGCGAGCGTTGCCCCTACGCGGTGGTCGGCGAGATCACCGGCGATGGCCGCCTGCTCGTCGTCGATTCGCTGCTGTCCGCCACGCCGGTGGATATGCCCGTCGAGATGCTGCTGGGAAAGACGCCGCGCATGACCCGCGATGTTCGCACCACCCTGAAGGCCGCGGCTGGGATTTCCACCGCCGGCGCGACGATTGCGGAGTCGCTCGATAGGTTGTTGCGCCTGCCGACCGTCGCGGATAAATCTTTCTTGATCAACATTGGCGATCGCACGGTCGGCGGCATGATCAGCCGCGACCAGATGGTCGGACCCTGGCAGGTGCCGGTGGCCGATGTCGCCGTGAGCCTGAACAGTTACGACGGCTATGGCGGCGAAGCCATGGCGATGGGCGAACGAACGCCCGTGGCGGTGCTCAATGCGCCCGCCTCGGGACGCCTGGCCGTGAGCGAAGCAATCACCAATATTCTCGCGGCCGACGTACGCAGCCTCACCGATATTCGTTTGTCCGCCAATTGGATGGCGGCCTGCGGCGAGCCCGGTGAGGATGCCGAGCTGTACGCCACGGTCCGCGCCGTGGGGGTGGAGCTCTGCAGCGTATTGGGAATCACCATCCCGGTCGGCAAAGACTCGCTCTCGATGCGAACCGAGTGGCGCGACGCAGACGGCGAGCATTCGGTGGTGGCGCCGGTCTCTCTCATCGTCTCTGCCTTCGCGCCGGTCCAAGACTCGCGCGCGACGCTAACCCCCGAACTCGACGTGTCGCAGCCGTCGCGCCTCTTGCTGATTGATCTAGGCGCCGGAAAGAACCGTTTGGGGGGCTCGTGCTGGGCGCAGGTGTACGGCAAGAACGGCGGAGAGGCCGCCGATTTGGACAGCCCGCAACTGTTGGCGACTTTGTTCGCTGCGCTGCGCGAGTTGAAGGACCGCGGCTTGCTGCTCGCCTATCACGACCGCTCGGACGGCGGCGTGCTGGTCACTTTGTTGGAAATGGCCTTCGCCGGCCATTGCGGGCTGGCTATTGATTTAGGCGAGGCCGCGGATCCGGTCGCCGCGTGCTTTGCCGAGGAGCTGGGCGCGGTGTTGCAGGTGTCGGCGCTGAAGATTGCTCAGGCGCGAGAAATTCTTGCGAAACACGGGTTGGCCGCGCTGAGCCGGGACATCGGCGAGCCGCTTCCCGGAAGCGGCGTGCAGTTAAGCATCAATGGTCGGGAGGCCTACAGTGCGTCGCGCATTGATTTGCACCAGCGCTGGAGTGAAGTGTCGTTCCGCATTCAGGAGATGCGGGATAATCCGCAGTGCGCGCGCGAGGAATTCTCACGGCTCGCGGACGCCGCCGATCCCGGTCTGCATGCAGCATTGACCTACGACCCCCGCGAAGATGTGGCCGCGCCGTTTATCGCACGCGGCGCACGCCCCGCGATCGCCATCCTGCGTGAGCAGGGCGTCAACAGCCAGACCGAGATGGCCGCCGTGTTCACTCGGGCGGGATTCGACGCATACGATGTGCACATGACCGATATATTGAGCTGTCGCGTGCGCTTAGGGCGTTTTCACGGGCTGGTGGCCTGCGGCGGATTTTCCTTCGGCGATGTCTTGGGCGCCGGCGAAGGGTGGGCGAAGTCGATATTGTTCAACAATTTGGCGCGCGAGGAGTTCGCCGCCTTCTTCGCACGCGACGCCACTTTCACCTTGGGCGTGTGCAATGGCTGTCAGATGCTGTCCGCACTCAAGGAGTTGATTCCCGGGACGACAAGCTGGCCGCGGTTCGTGCGCAACGCTTCAGAGCAGTACGAGGCGCGCCTGGCGCTGGTGCGCGTTGCGCCGTCGCAATCGGTGCTGCTGGCGGGCATGCAGGGCTCGGTGCTGCCCATAGCCGTGGCGCATGGCGAAGGCCAGGCCGAATTCGATGCGGATTCGACTGCCGCGGGTCTGATGAGCCGACGCCTGCTGACATTGCAGTACGTTGATACCCGCGAGCAGCCGACGCAGCTGTATCCCTACAATCCGAACGGCTCTGAGCTGGGGTTGGCCGGACTGTGCAGCGCCGACGGCCGCGTGACCTCGGTCATGCCGCATCCCGAGCGCGTGTTCCGCACGGTGCAGAACTCCTGGAAGCCCAAGGCTTGGGGAGAGGACGGTGGCTGGATGCGGCTGTTCCGCAACGCCCGGGTGTACGTGGGTTAGCCCGCTCTCGGCGGGTAGCCCGCTTCAACTTGATCCGGCGCGATGAATTTGCGGAAGGTCATCGCCTGCATCAGGCGCGCCTTGCGCACGAAGGTTTGATACAGCAGATCGCGAATCACCTCGAGCAGCACGCCGGCACGTTCGGCATCAAGATCGGGCTGGTGCGGCCAGGGATCGCTGTCGCTGCCGAACAACACCGACCGCAGCGAGGCAAAGGTGTCATCGTCGAGTTCGGCCAGGCTGCGAATTTCCTGCAGGGTGTCGAATAGCTCCAGCTTGCCGGCCTCGCCGAGTTCGCGGAACAGCGACTGCGCAGTGCGCCGGCTCATGGCGCCAAAGGCGTTGAAACAGCCCGCGGAATAGCAGCCAAGCGCTTCCTTGAACAGGCTTTCGGCTTCCTCCGGCAGATAGGTCAGCGGGAAATTCTCGCGCGCGCGCTCGATTTCCACATAGTTTGCGGCCAGTTCCACCCGCAGCGCGGTATAGGACTTGGCAACGAACTTCAGGAATATGGGCTCGGCGCAGGCATCGCAGCGAAACACCAAGCCGACATGCTTGGGCTTGCGGCGGCTCAAATCCTCGAACCGAGGCGTGGCGACCGCGGTGAGATGAGTCAGCGTTTGGCAGTGCGGGCAGGTGAGGGCGATGCCCTGATACTCGACGTGCAGTTCGTCTTGCGGCGTGATGTACATACTCATTGCGTTATCCTGCCAGTGGCTTGTAGCGAATTCGGTGCGGCTGCGCGGCATCTTCGCCTTTGCGCTTCTTGTGGTCCTCGACATACTCCTGGTAGTTGCCTTCGAACCAGACGACTTCGGAGTTGCCTTCGAAGGCGAGGATGTGAGTCGCGATGCGGTCGAGGAACCAGCGATCGTGCGAAATGACCACCGCGCATCCGGGGAATGCCAGCAGCGCGTCTTCGAGTGCGCGCAGCGTCTCGATATCGAGGTCATTGGTCGGCTCGTCGAGCAGCAGGACATTGCCGCCTTCTTTCAGCACCTTGGCCAGGTGCACTCGATTGCGCTCGCCGCCCGACAGATCGCCGATCACCTGCTGCTGCTGCACGCCTTTGAAGTTGAAGCGGCCGACGTAGCCGCGCGACGAGGTTTCGTAGTTGCCGACCTTGATGAGATCCAGGCCGCCGGATATCTCTTGCCATACCGTGTTCTTGTCGTTCAGAGACTGGCGCGACTGATCGACATAGGCGAGCTTGACGCTGGGACCCAAGCGGATCTCGCCGCCGTCCGGCTTCTCGACGCCGGACAGCATGCGAAACAAGGTGGTCTTGCCGGCACCGTTGGGCCCGATGATGCCGACGATGCCGCCCGCGGGCAGGCTGAAACTTAAGGAGTCGATCAGCAGCCGCTCGCCATAGCCTTTGCGCACGTTCTTGCATTCGACGACCAAGTCGCCAAGGCGGTCGCCCGGCGGGATGTAAATCTCGTTGGTCTCATTGCGTTTCTGGAATTCCTGCGACGCCAGTTCTTCGTAGCGCTGCAGGCGCGCCTTGGATTTAGCCTGGCGCGCTTTCGGATTGGTGCGCACCCACTCCAACTCGCGCTTCAGGGTTTTCGCCAGTGCGTCCTGCTGGCGATCTTCCTGGGCCAGGCGCTGCTCTTTTTGTTCCAGCCAAGATGAGTAATTGCCCTGCCAGGGGATTCCATGGCCGCGGTCGAGTTCTAAAATCCATTCGGCGACATTGTCCAGGAAGTATCGATCGTGGGTGACCGCGATCACCGTGCTCGGGTACTCCTCGAGGAAGTGCTCGAGCCAGGCCACCGATTCGGCGTCCAAATGGTTGGTGGGTTCATCCAGCAGCAGCATGTCAGGCTTGGACAGGAGCAGACGGCACAGAGCCACGCGGCGCTTCTCGCCGCCGGACAGCTTGCCCACCACGGCGTCCCAGGGCGGCAGCCGCAGTGAATCGGCGGCGATTTCCAGCTTGCGCTCCAGCTCCCAGCCGCCGACGGCATCGATCTTGTCCTGCATCTTGGCCTGCTCCTCCAGAGCCTTGTTCATCTCGTCGTCGGACATGGGCTCGGCGAATCTGTCGCTGATGGCGTTGAAGCGATCGATCAGGCTTTGCACGTCGCCGACGCCTTCGCCCACCACCTCGCGCACGGTTTTGGTTTCATCGAGCAGGGGCTCCTGGGGCAGATAGCCTACTTTGATGCCGGCCTGGGCACGTGCCTCGCCCTCGATGTCCTTGTCGACGCCGGACATGATTTTGAGCAGCGTCGATTTGCCGGAACCGTTCAAACCGAGCACGCCGATCTTGGCGCCGGGGAAGAAACTCAAGGAAATGTCGCGCAAGATGATGCGCTTGGGCGGCACAACTTTGCCAACCCGGTTCATGGTGTAAATGAACTGAGCCATACTACCTACATTGAATTAATCGCTGGGAACGCGCGCGGCATCTTCATCGCGAATTATCCGCGACTCGCCCGATCTTGTCACGCCGTGGGGTGGCCGGCAGCGCGCTTTTAGCGCCTCGTCTCTAGGGAAGCAGGGCTAAATCGGCTATAATTAACGGTTATCTGCCTAAGAGACCCTACGTAATGTTTACCGCCCAAATGACGATTGCCGGCTTCGATCCTGAGCTTGCGAAAGCGATCGCGGACGAGCGCAACCGTCAGGAAGATCACATCGAGCTCATCGCCTCGGAAAATTACACCAGTCCCCGGGTGCTCGAGGCGCAGGGGTCGGTGCTTACCAACAAGTATGCCGAAGGCTATCCCGGCAAGCGCTACTACGGCGGCTGTGAATTTGTGGACGTGTCGGAATCGTTGGCAATCGATCGGGCAAAGCAGCTGTTCGGCGCCGCCTACGCCAATGTGCAGCCGCATTCGGGCAGCCAGGCGAACGGCGCCGTGTACTTGGCCATGCTCAATCCCGGCGATACGATTCTGGGCATGAGCCTCGATCACGGCGGCCACCTGACGCATGGCTCGAAAGTCAATTTCTCGGGCAAGCTGTTCAAAGCGGTGCAATACGGCATCAACGCCGAGAGCGGCGAAATCGACTACGAGCAAGTGGCGAGCCTGGCGAAGGAACACCGCCCCAAAGTCGTGGTCGCCGGCTTCTCGGCCTATTCGCGGATCATCGACTGGGCGCGTTTTCGCGCCATTGCCGACTCGGTGGGGGCCTACTTGTTCGTCGATATGGCGCACGTCGCAGGCCTCGTGGCCACGGGAATCTACCCGAATCCCGTGCCCATCGCCGACGTCGTGACCACCACCACCCACAAAACTCTGCGCGGCCCGCGCGGCGGATTGATATTGGCGCGGCCGCATCCCGAACTGCACAAGAAATTCAACTCCATGGTGTTTCCGGGCACTCAGGGCGGCCCGCTGATGCACGTCATTGCCGCCAAGGCCGTGGCCTTTCTCGAGGCGCTGCAACCCGAGTTCAAAGTCTATTCGGCGCAGGTGGTCACCAACGCGAAGGTCATGACCAAGGTGCTGCAGCAGCGCGGCTACAAGATCGTCTCCGGCGGCACGGACAATCATTTGTTCCTGCTTGACTTGATCGATAAGAACATTACGGGCAAGGACGCCGATGCGGCGCTCGGCCGCGCGCACATCACCGTGAATAAGAACGCGGTGCCCAACGATCCGCGCCCGCCGGCGATCAGCAGCGGCCTGCGGATCGGCACGCCCGCGGTCACGACGCGCGGCTTCAAGGAAACCGAAGTGGAACAATTGACGAATTGGATCGCGGACGTGCTGGACCACATGGGCGACGAATCGGCCGTGGAGCGCGCGCGCGCTGAGGTATCGAAGATCTGCAAGCGATTCCCCGTCTATGGCTAGCAGCAGCCCCCATGCATTGTCCTTTTTGCGGCCACACGGAGACTAAGGTTATCGACTCGCGCCTCGCGGGCGAAGGCCGGCAAATTCGCCGCCGCCGCGAATGTCTGGAATGCACCGAACGCTTCACGACCTTCGAGGCTGCGGAATTGCTGCTGCCCACCGTGGTCAAGGGCGACCGCAGCCGCGAGCCTTTCGATGAGAACAAGTTGCTGCATGGCATGCAGAAGGCGCTCGAGAAGCGCCCTGTGGGCCGCGACGCCATCGAGGCCGCGGTCGCGAGAATTTGCCATAAGCTGCGCAGCCTCGGCGAACGAGAAATCGCCGCACGCAGCATCGGCGAGATGGTCATGGAGGAACTGCGGCACCTCGACGAGGTGGGTTACGTGCGCTTCGCTTCGGTGTACCGCAGCTTTCAGGACATCGAGGCTTTCCGCACCGAAATCGATCAACTGCGCGGCCACAAGCGCCGGCGAGAGCCCAGCAAGGATCAACTGCCCCTCCTGCCCGGCGGCGAAGCCGGGGAGGACAAATGATGCAGGCCGCCGCGGCGCCGCTCGGACCCCTCACGGAGCAAGACGCCGCGCACATGGCGCGGGCGCTGGAACTCGCGGCGCGAGGCTTGTTCACCGCCGATCCGAACCCGCGCGTCGGTTGTGTGATAGTGCGCGACGGCCAAGTCGTCGGCGAGGGCTGGCATGTACGCGCCGGCGAGCCGCACGCCGAGGTGCTGGCGCTGCGCGCCGCCGGCCCGCTGGCCCGCGGCGCTACTGTCTATGTCACTCTCGAACCGTGCAGTCACACGGGCCGTACGCCGCCGTGCGCAGATGCGCTGATTGCCGCCGGCACGGCGCGCGTGGTGTGCTCGAGCGTCGATCCGAACCCGCGAGTGGCCGGCAACGGAATCCGGCGGCTGCGGGCCGCAGGTATCGCCGTGTCGACGGGCGTGGCTGCCGCCGAGGTGCGCGCGCTCAACGTCGGTTTTTTTTCCCGATTCGAGCGCCGCCGCCCATGGCTTCGCCTGAAACTCGCCATGAGCCTGGATGCGCGCACTGCGCCG
>JANXZQ010000231.1 GCA_025355445.1 Gammaproteobacteria bacterium | reverse complement strand
GCAAGACCATTCTGCCGGGGATAGGCGCCCAGCTTCCGCAAAATCAGCGAGGCAGTCACCGTGCCTTGTTGGATTGATGCGGTCAGGCGCAGCACCTCGGTGAACTGCTGCTCGATGAGCGTGCTCAGGGCTGGCCATTGCGATGCCTTGCCGGGAACATAGAGACGCTTGTCGGCGAGATCACGGATGCGCGGGGCGAAATTAAACCCGAGCAAGTGGCACAGTGCGAAGACGTGATCGGTGAAACCCGCCGTGTCGGTGTAGTGCTCCGCGATCCTCAGATCCGACTCATGATAGAGCAACCCATCCAGCACATGTGTCGCATCACGAACCGTGGCCGCGATGACCTTCGTATGATACGGCGCGTACCGATCAGACACGTGCGTATAGAAGGTCACGCCGGGATCGTAGCCGTATTTCGCGTTGACGCGCCCCGCCGCTTCGCCGCGGCCTCCAGCTCGGTAGCGCTGTCCATCGGAGGACGAGGTGGTTCCCTCACCCCAATGGGCCGCAAACGGCAACCGGTGATGATAGTTGACGAGACAAGCTAACGCCTGGGTGTACGTGTCATCACGAATGTGCCACGCCACCATCCGCGATAATTGGGAGGGACTGGTGCCTGGACATGAGGCGGCCATTTTGGCCAAGCCTAAATTGGTGCCATCAGCCAGAATGGCGGTGAGCAAGAGGATGGGATCTTTGACCGGCTCGCCCGTTTTCAGATGGGTGAAGCGGCGACTGAAGCCCGTCCAGCGATCAACTTCCAGCAGCAAGTCCGTGATCTTCACAGGCGGGAGCATGCCATAGAGCCGATCTCGTAGCTCATCCGCCTCCTTCGGTGTCGCGCTTTCCAAGGGACTGATCTTGAGTCCGGCGTTCAATTCCACGTCCGGCAAGAGGCCTTTGCGGGCCAGGGAGTCCGTCTGATCCAGCATCGCCCGTAACACGGACAGGCGCTCCTTCAGATACGCTGTTGCAGTAGTAGGGACTGCGGCGGGAAGCGTCCGGTCCTTCAGACTGTGCTCAAACTCTGGACGCGGAATCAGGTAATCTTCGAACGCGCGGAATTGACGCGATCCTGCCACCGAGAGATCTCCTGAGCGCAGCGCATTCTTCAGTTCCACCATGACACAGAATTCGTAGAATCGACGGTCGAGACCCTCGGGGCCTGTGACATACCGTGACCAGCGGGGTCGAATGAATTCGGTTGGCGCGTCCGCGGGTAATTTACGAACCGCATCCCGATTGAGTTGTCGCAGTGTGTGCACAGCGTTGAGCAACGCAGCGGCTGCAGGAGCCGCTTTGAATTCGAACGTGTCTACGAGCACCGGGCTGTAGCGGCGCAGGGTGGCATAGTGATCGGTCAGCAATTCCAGTGGATCGAAGTGTTCAGCACGAGCCAGCCGTTCGGCGTCCTTGACGCTTTGGGAAAACAGGTCCCACGACAGTACCGTCTCAATCGCCTGGAAGGCGTCTTGTCCTTGGTCTCTGGCCGCCACGAGCGCCGCACCAACTTTGGCATACAGCCGGACCTTGTCGTTGATGGCCCGGCCTTGTTCCGCAAAGGTGTGTTCGTACTTGTTCTTCGATTTGGTGAAGAAGCTCCCGATGAGCCGATCGTGTAAGTCGAAAATCTCGTCGGTCAATGTGGCCGAGGTTTCGATCAGCAAGGCGACCAGTGTCCCATGGCGGCGGGCCGGTTCGTATTCCTTGAGTTGGTACACCGCAGTTTGACCCGCTTCGCGCGCAATCTGGAGCAATCGGCTCTGGTGCACACGGAAGCTCGCCTCGGGTGCGAGTCCGATCGCTCGGATGGCGTGCAGGCGCTTGATGTGCACCAAAATGGCGCGAGCGGTGGGTGGCCCGGGTGGAGTGCGCAGCCATGCGAGGATGCTGTAGGGACTACCGTCCCGAAGTTCCAGCAGGTGGTCGAGCTGCCTACCCCGCTCAGTGTCCAGCCCATCCGTCAACCGAGCAAACACGGTTCGTTGGGCTCGTGTGGCGGCTTCGGCGCAAAGGCGCTCCATGACCGCCACTGGAGGCAGGACGATCTGCCGCTTGCGCAATTCTGCGACGACAGTCTGAGCGAGCACCAGGCCTCTGGTGGTCTGCGCTGCCGCCGGTTCCAACCACGAGACCAAGGCGCGATAGTGCTCCGTCGTGAACTGCTCCAAGCCTAAGCGCTGAAGGAGTTCAGCGACATGCTCACGCCGCGTTTCGTCACGCGCTGCATAGAGCATCCACACATCGGGAGCCACGCCAAGTTGTGTGGCGACGAAGTGAAGAAGTCGTGGGTTGGGCTTCTCTTTTTCTCCCAAGACCCGGCCTGGATGTTGGAGATAGCTCATCTGAACGGCAATGCCCAAACGGTTGGGATCACCCCGGTGTTGCTGCACAAATGCGAGATCGGATTTGGACAACGTGTACACACGAATCAGTTCAACTTCGTCCTCGGGAATGGCGAGCAAGGTTAGGCGCTCTGCGGCGGTCAGGATCTCTCGGCGAGGCATGGTGGGGGAGTGTATCGAAAACGAGGAGGGTCAGGACACTGTTTCAGTGCTCACTGAGTAGGATTCCACTCCGGCTGAGCCCTTAGCGTACGTAAATATCCGTTTCTTGAGGTGTCCCCAGGAAGGACGCATCAGGTGTCCTCCAGAACCGACAAGGAGAAGTTTTATGACAAGTGTTCTTACCAATGATGATGTAACCCACGGCATATGGAAAGGGGATTGCCTGGAGCTACTGCCAGCACTTCCAGAGGCCAGCGTTGATTTTATTCTCACTGACCCGCCCTATATCACCCGCTATCGTTCCCGTGACGGCCGCACCGTGCCGAACGACAATAACGACGCGTGGCTCAAACCAGCCTTTGCCGAGCTGTATCGCGTGCTGAAACCCGACAGTTTCGCGGTAAGCTTCTATGGTTGGTCAAAAGCCGATCGGTTTCTAACTGCCTTCCGTGCCGCTGGTTTCCGTGTCGTGGGTCATTTCGTCTTTCCGAAACGCTACACCTCAAAAACCCAGTTCGTACGCTACCAGCACGAAGCTGCCTACCTTCTGGCGAAGGGCAACCCTACGCCCAAACACCTCATCGGCGATGTGCTCGACTGGAGCTATAGCGGCAACAAGTACCATCCGACGGAAAAACCACTCTGCGTCCTCACTCCGTTGATTGCCGCTTTTACCCCTGCCAATGGGCTGGTGCTGGATCCGTTCGCCGGTTCCGGTTCAACCTTACTTGCCGCCCGCGCTCTGGGTTGCTGGGGGATTGAGCTGGATGCTAAATATCACGCCATCGCCTGCAACCGTCTTGCACAGGCTAGGCAGCGCAGGTTTCACGACTAGGCGCAATCACTGCCGTGTCATTACCCGCAGGGCTTAAAGCCCTGCGGGTTTTCTACATTCGAAGAGTTCGCTACGAGAGTTTTGCGACGGCGAGAAATAGCACACGATGAGAGAGTTGAAAACCATGAATTCATTGCAGGAATCCACTCAGATATTCAATTTCCCCTGAACCAAATAATCCGCTCCGCGCAATGTGGCAAAGTCGAGAAGTTCCGGCATACTGGCTTTTTTATCACGCCACTCGTAAAACAAGGCCTCGCCCAGAAGAACATATTTCCATTCGCAGCCCATGCGTTGTTCTTCCGGTAATCCGTTGATCCGCTCACACCAAGAGAGCGCTGCCCTTCGTTTCCGTTTTACGTTTGGATGAACTAGTTGATCTTGAGCTTTCGTTTCGACCATATACACAATGGTTTCCGTGCGTGCCACAAAATCAGGATGATAGAAGCCTGGCAAGCCGTCTTCTTTGATATATCGTAGACGGACAAAATCGTGTTTGTGCTCATTGATCTTGCAAAACGCGTTCACCCCGC
>JANXZQ010000217.1 GCA_025355445.1 Gammaproteobacteria bacterium | reverse complement strand
GAGGCCACGTAGCAATTCGGATTCGGATCGGTCAATTGCAGGCACACCGGACCGTTCGACGGGTCCACGCCATACATATGGCTGCGATAGTTGAGCGTGGCGCCAATGGTCACCGGTTGATAGCTCCACTCCAGGGTCACGGAGCCGCGGGTGCGCGGCGTGCCGGTGGCGCCGCTCAAGGACGTGGGTCCGACCGTCCCCGCGTAGTGATACTCCGCGCCCTCGATGATCTGAGTGGACTCGATCAAGTAGGTCGCGTCGGCCTTTGCGGTCAAATAGCCCAGCGCGCCCAACGAGAACGTGGATCGCAACTCGCCGTCGAAGCCGGAGGTCAAGGATGCCGAGTCATTGATGTACGGTGTCGCATAATAAAGAATGGCCCCCGGATAAGTGGTGCCGGGCGCCTGCGCCGCGCGCACGGCTTGGCTGGGATCGAGCGGCGCACCGACGATTTCATTGGTGCGCCTGATATTGAAGTAATCCGCCGTGAAATTGATGCTGTGCACCGGCTCGAAGATCAGTCCCAAGGTGTAGCTGCGCGAATGCTCCGGTTTCAAATTCGGATTCGCCGTCGACAGCACTGCGACATAGCCTTGACCGCAATCGGTGGGCGTACTCGGCAACCCCGCTCCGCAACGCGCCGGATCCTGCGGCGCAAAGGTGCTGGAGGCGGCGCTGCTGTTGCCGCTCTCCGCAATGCCCGGCGCGCGGAAACCGCGAGCGAACGTGCCGCGCAGCGCCAGCTGCGGAATGACCTTCCATTTCACGCCGAACTTCGGTGTGAACGCCGTGCCCGCTGCATTGTAGCGATCGACGCGTGCCGCGGCGCTCATCTCCAGCGAGTGCAGCACGGGGGCGGACAGTTCGGTAAAAGCCGAGTACACATCCTGGGTGCCTTTCGCATAAAAACTGCCGTCCATGGCGATGTCGCCGACGGTCGCGTACGGCTCGCCGGGATTATTGAGGCGCGTCAAGCGCGCATCGGCGCCCACCGCTATCGCAAGGTCGCCGCCGGGCAGGGGCATCAACGGCCGCGACGCATTGGCGGAAAAGAACGCCAGGCTCGATATCGCGGTGTCATGGGTTTCCGGCGCCAGCGTTTGATACACAGAGGGTGAATTCAAATTGGCGTTCTGGCCGACGCGGTAGCTGCCGTCGGCGAGCGCCGCATTCAGGGCACTCGCGCGCACGAAGCCGGTGTAGGTGATGCGGGTCTGCGCATCGATGAAACCGGCCGACAGCGTGGTATCCCAGCCGCCGAGCGTGGCCGTCAAATCTTCCACCACCCGGTAGACGTCGGCCCGATAGTGGGTGATTTGCACCGGAATGTCGGTGAGGGCCCCGTAAAAGAAGGCGGCCTTGCCGACGTAGTTGGCAAAGCCGGCGCCGTAGTAGCCTTTAGCCCCCGCGAAGTACGGACTTGCCGGATTGAAAGGATTGTCCAAGGAGTTGGCCGGCAACACGATCTGCGTGGTGGCGGGATTGGTCTGATCGACCAGAGTGCCATTGGCGCCCGCCCAGACGAAGGGCACCAAAGTCGTGCCGTCCAGATACTGGTTCGGTTGCCGCCACTGCTCGGACTCGGACTGAAACAGGGACAGTGCCAAGGTGCTGGTCCAACGGTCACCGATCATTTGCGTCCACTTGGCCGTCAAGTCCAAACCTTCGGAGCGCGGCTGAATTTTCTTATAGAGATTCGGGTCCCAGGTGCAGCCGCCGGAATAGTTGAGGTTTTCAGTGGAACAACCCGGCAGCAGGTAGTAGCCCTGCGCCGGCAGTGCACCGGTGCGATCGAGCGGCGCCACCATGCCCACCGCGGTGTAGGCAGGCGTACCCGGATTGCCTTGCACGATGCCGCCGCGCAAGTCGCTGCCGCCGTAGGGACGCAGGTCGAGTTGATTGAGGTAGGAACCGCGATCTTCCTGCTTGATCTCGCCCTGATGACGGTATTCGACATTGAAGTAGATGTTGTGCTGATCGGTGCTGAGTTCACCGAACCCATAGGTCGCCGACAGGCGCTGCGCCAAGCCATCCGCTTTGTACGAGGAGCCCAAGTCGGTGGACGCCTCGAAGCCCGTGAACTGCTTCTTGGTGATGATGTTGACCACCCCGGCGATGGCATCCGATCCGTAGATGGCGGAGGCGCCATCCTTTAGGACTTCGACGCGATCGACGATGCCGAGCGGCAAAGAACCGATGTCGACGAAAGGACGCTGGCCGTCATCGGCCAGCGGGTAGGTGGCCATGCGATGGCCGTCGACCAAGACCAGAGTGGCATCCACGGTGAGGCCGCGCAGTGATACGCCGCTGGCGCCGCCCGCCATGGCGCCGCTGAAATTCGAAGTGAGCGTGCCGCTGTTGTCGGACGACAAGGTATGCAGCACATCGGCAATGGAAGTCAGGCCGCGCTTGGTGATGTCATCGCTGGTGAGCACATCCACCGGCGAAGGCGATTCGGTGTCGGTGCGGCGGATATAGGAGCCGGTGACCACGATGGCCTCGAGGCTGGACTGCGGCTCGCGCGGCGGTCCGCTGCTCTGCGCCACGCCCAGCAAAGGCAATCCCAGTAGACAGGTGGCAAAGGTGCCCGTAACCCAATGGCTCATTCGTCGTCTCCCGTTGTATTAACCTTTACGAATGCAGCCCCATTCGGCAGACGCGTCATACCCGCGCGGACGGCCCTGTTCCCCCGCGCGCCGTCCCCCTACGAATGTAGCCGCATTCCAAAGTCATTGCAATAACATACTGATTAGCGAATTATCGACCGGCTTTTGCCCAACCGACGTCGCGCCGCCCCTTGAGTTCAACGTAGAATCGCCTCGTGAAATCGCTGTACGAAAAGACGATCGCCTTCGTTCTGCAATACATCGATGA
>JANXZQ010000184.1 GCA_025355445.1 Gammaproteobacteria bacterium | reverse complement strand
GCTCGATGCCGCGGGCATTGCCTCCATCGCTCGGCTGTTGAAGCCGCAGATCGCGCCTGCCCAAGCTTGTGAATGCCACGCCTTGCCGCGCCAGTGAGGTGGGCAGAATACAATCGAACATATCGACCCCGCGGTGCACGGCCTCGAGTAAGTCACGCGTGGTCCCGACGCCCATCAAGTAGCGCGGCCGGTCCGGAGGCAGCAGTTCTGTTACCGTGGCAGTGCAATCTTCACGCTGCGCGCTGCTTTCACCGACCGCAAGACCGCCGATGGCATAGCCGTCGAAGGGCATGTCGCTTATAGCATGGGCGCTCTCGACCCGCAGATCCTCATAGCTCGCACCTTGCACGATGCCGAACAGCGCCTGCGGCGAATCACCGCGGGCCGCCAGGCTGCGGTGTGCCCAGCGATGAGTCAATTCCATGGCGCTGCGCGCCACGCCATGCTCGACAGTCGAGGGCACGCACTGATCGAGCACCATCATGATGTCGGAGCCGATTATTTTCTGCGCCTCAATGCTGCGTTCCGGACTCAGCCGAAGTACCGTGTTATCGACGTAACTGCGAAATTCCGCGTAGTCCTCGCGCATGGTGCGGCTGCCGGGTAGCGAGAAAATCTGAAAGCCGCCGGAATCCGTCAACACCGACCGCGGCCAATTCATGAAGCCGTGGATACCGCCGAACTTTTCCAGGATCTCGGTGCCCGGCCGCAATAAAAGGTGGTATGTGTTGGCGAGCAACACCTGCGCCCCGCTGTCGAGAAGGTCTTCGCGGCGCTGCGATCGGACGGCGGCATGCGTACCCACCGGCATGAAAGTGGGTGTCAGAACCGCGTTATGCCGGGTGTTGAAGCGCGCCGCTCGCGCACGCGAGCCGGAGGCCGTAGCTTCCAACTTGAAATCCAGCCGGCTCATGAGCGCGCTCTCAACATCAAAGCAGTAAGTTACCTGATTCGGGTGGCAGCCCTTACACTCGTGTGCACAACGGCAGCCATCCGATGGGTCAATGTAACTGTACGTCTATACAGTATATGCCTATAATATCGACCCATGACTGAAGATCTCTTTTTGCAGGGTGCAGCTTCAGCGGACTTTGCCGAACGCGCCGTGTCACCGATGCGTGAGTTGGGCGCGTATGAGGCGCTTTGGGCGCAAGAAGGCGCGTGGTTCAAATCGATCGCTGCGGGTTTTCGCGAGCACGAGGACGCAATTCCATCCGACTTCGTCTCGAAAGGCGACATCGAGAAATATTCTCGACTCGCGCTCGGCGCGATTCGCGATGCCGGGATTAAGCATTTTGGGATCCGCATTCACGGCGCCGGTGATTACCCGCAGACTCTGCGCGATGCGGATCACCCAGTCGAGTTGCTGTATTTCCAGGGTGCATGGGAACTCGTGACCACGCGCTGTGTCGCGATCGTTGGCACGCGCGAACCGAGTGACGATGGGAAGCAACGGGCCGAAAAACTTGCGCGGCTCCTTGTTGGTGACGGGTTCACGATCGTATCCGGTCTTGCGCGCGGCATCGATACGGTCGCACATACGGCGGCAATGGCCGCGGGCGGCTTTACGATAGCGGTTTTGGGTACGCCCATCACGGAATACTATCCCCCGGAGAATCGCCAGCTCCAACAGCGGATCGCCGATAGGCACTTGGTCATCAGTCAAGTGCCAATCGTTCGATATTCCCAACAGCATTTTCGCGGAAAGAAACACTTCTTCCCGGAACGCAATGTCACGATGTCGGCCCTGACCGAGGCCACGATCATCGTTGAGGCCGGGGAAACTTCGGGCACTTTGATTCAAGCCCGTCATGCACTCAAGCAGAAGCGCACGCTGTTTATCCTCGACAGCTGTTTCAAGAATCCGTCGCTAAGCTGGCCTCACACTTTCGCAAATCAAGGCGCGATTCGAGTCACCGACTACGACGACATCCGGAATCATCTTGCTCCCGTCAATCCCGCAACGTCTGCTGCAGATCGATGAAACGACGGTTGGCGAGCACTTCAGCCTCGGCGCGTCCGATTTCTGCTACTACGTCTGGGAGTACACGGCGGGTCAGCGCTACGACTTCAGCCCAACAAACCAGCTAGTCGCAAACCTGAAGATCAAACCGACTCAAATCGCCGTCAGCCCACGCCGCGACCGCCACAAACAGCAGGCGATCAGCCACTCCGCCGCTGCACTTCGCAGCCTCATACAGCGCACATGGGTAGAGCAGCATGGCACCTTCGTACCGATGCCCGCGTCAAAGATTCCTAAACATCAAGACTATGACGACCGTATCTACAGGCTCCTGCAGGCGGCTTTCGCGGGATTCGACGCCGATATCCGGCCGATGCTCGAGCAAGCCGCAAGCACCCCGGCAGACCACGAAAGCAATGATCGCCTCTCGCACGCCGCGCTTCACGAACTGACACGTATCAACGAGGCCTACGCAGTAGCTCCTCTGCGGCCAAACATCGCGGTCGTCGACGACGTGCTGAACAGCGGCAAGCACTTTAAAGTTGCCCAAGAACTGCTATCGCAACGCTTTCCTGGCATCCCCGTCATCGGAATCTTCGTGGCCAGGTGCATCCGCAATGATCCGTAGCCGGCCGTGCAGCCCGCTTTGGACCTCCTTAAGGCCGAGCGAGTCGGGAAACGGCTGATTAGTGGTCAGATGGCCAAAATAGGCTATAAAGGGAAAAATGGCGAAAATAGGCAATTGGGGTAGAATGGTCTAATGATTACGGAGAACTTATGACCACCTCGGCCTTTCTGCCCCTTGCGAAACTGCCTCGCACTCCAGCGTCCGATCTGAAAAAGCTAGGATGGCGCGGAATGATGAATGCGCTGCGGAGCAAGGGGAAGCTTGTGGTGACAAATCACGATGAGCCCGAGGCCGTCATCATTCCCGTGGCGGAATATGACGCCATCATGCAGCTCGTTGAGCGGGCGGAGGCTCAGACCGAATCGACGCTTGCGAACTTAAGGCGAACCTTTGATGAGCGACTCTCGGTGCTCCAGGGCCGGTCGGCTGCAACTCGCATGCAGTCGACGATCCGCGATCGTGCCAAATTGGGTGGCAAAGTAAAAGCCGGCTCTGGTTGTTGATGACGCGGCCCGTTCTCTATGTCCTTGCCGGCGTAAACGGAGGCGGTAAGAGTTCGGTCGGTGGTCACCTCCTCGAACGCGACGGGTTAACCTGGTTCAACCCCGACACGTTCGCTCGTGAGCTCAAGGCCTCAACCGGATGCGACCAGGAAACGGCGAACGCGTACGCGTGGCAAGAGGGCATGCGTCGCCTTGAAGAAGCCATCGCGAGGGGTTTGAACCATGCCTTCGAAACAACACTGGGCGGTAACTCAGTGACGGCAACAATTCTGGAGGCCGCAAAAACGCATGACGTCTTGATTTGGTTCTGCGGACTGTCCTCTCCCGAACTACACATCGCGCGCGTCAAGGCTCGCGTTGCGGCAGGTGGCCATCCTATTCCAGAAGAGAAAATCCGCGAGCGCTATCCGAATGCACAACTGAACCTCATCAAACTCATGCCGCACGTGGCATACATCAAGGTCTACCACAATAGCGCGGAGGCAACCGCCAACGGCACCGTGCCGGACCCCGTGCTAGTGCTCGAGATGGAAAACGGCAAAATCATCTCTCCTGCCCCGGATGATCTCAAGGCATTGCAGCGCGCGCCGGAGTGGAGTAAATCCATTCTCGAGGCCGCACTACGCACCGGACCGGCGCGCGACTGAAGGTCTTTCCGTTCGACACCAAAAGCGCTGTGTTTCGCGGTCTCCCTGGTGTTTTCGATGAATGCCTGGAGTAATGACGTCATGCGCATCGCTCTCGGACAGATCTCTCGACCATGGGATAGCATTGTGGCGCCTCGCGTCTTTCGAACATCCCATAATCGCGGATCACACGCACTTCGCGATGCCGAACTTCTCCCGCGGTGGCGAATAACATCGGCGTCCAGGAGCCCGCAGCTGATTTGTCTCGCCATGATCCCAAGATGAGCAGTTTACCCGGGCTCATAATGCTTTCGAATACCTCACTGTCGAGGAGTCCATCGGCACCCGAGTCAAGATGCAGACGCGCCAGGACCAGATTGAATTGCGGATCTGGTGTTGATTTGCTCGATGGCGAAACTTCCGTGATCGTGCAGGTCTTCGCCAAACCAACTTCGGTCTCGTCGACGCGTTGCGCGTCTATTTTGAGACCCATTGACGGCCGGCTGTCAGCGGAGACCTCGCCGACACGCAAGTGGTAGTCCTCAAATACTTCGGAGCGGCCTTTCTCCTGGACGCCATGGTGCTCACTGTGCGTTCGCCATCGCACCACCGACTTCTCGTCTCGCCATGTCGAGAGCGAAAGACACTCCCCTCCGTCTTCTTACTCGCAAAGCGTTCATTATCTATGAAGCCGTCGATTGCCTCGAGCTTCGGCTTCAGCTGCTTCGCGAGGCTGAGGTAATCGTCCCAGCGTTCCTTTTTTGGATAAACTTCGAAAATCACCGCGAACATGATTTTCTCCCTCGAATGTTGACGCAATCGCCCGTTCAGCTACCCTTTGGCGAGACCGCGTGGTCTTCCCCAAGAAAGAAGGTATTTGTCTCTCGATAGAGAGCAGCGCGCATGACCTCGAGGTGCATGAGATGCGTACCGCGGCTGATTTTGATGTCGCGTTTGACCGTACATGCTTTGAAGGCATCGAATAGCCAGCGCGCGTCCTCATCCGGGACGACTCCATCCCATTCGCCCCTGATCAAGGCGACCGGAGTCTGTACCATTGCAGGGTCGTAAGCGAGATCGCCATGCCATGCGCGCAGGATGTCGTTGAATGGCCCTGCAGGGACCTTTACTGCTGCCGGCGTGCGCGTTCGGCTGGCGCTGTCGCTGTCGAGATAACACTCCCCCCATTCATCGAAGTGTTGCCGCGATAGGACGGGCGGCTCGCCAACTGGTACGTCCTCGACGAATCGTTTCCATTGATCTTGCACGATTATCACTCTCCAGGCCGGACCTGACCGATGCGGGATACTTGCCGGCGAATCGCCCGACCGGCATGGATCCCCAGGAATGCGAGACAAACGACAACCGTGAGACGTTCTGATGATCGAGAATGAAACGTGCAGCCGCCTCGACCTGGCCGGCTGCGTCTTGAGCGTTGCAGAGCGGCGAATGCTGCTCCGCTGGTCCCTCCATCTCATCATAGCGATCGGAATTGCCGAATCCGTAAAGATCGAGCGCCCAAACATCAAATCCCGCTTCGTTCAACGCGTCTCGCCATGAAAAGCCTTCGAATCGATGAGCTATCGAAACCGCAGACGGAAACGTGGCGCCATGCACGTACAGGACGGGAGGATGCTCCGTGCTGTAGCCGTGCAAACTGGGCAAGTATCGGAGGAACAGTCTGAGCATCGCATGGGGACCCGGGATGAAGAAATGTTCTTCGCGCGGATCAAGTTTGTGAAAATTCATGCGATTTCAATTCTCTGTGCGCGGGGCGGCCACGCCCATGCCGACGCGGTTTTTTGGTTGGAGGATACACGACGCAAAATGCGCTGACCTTGCGGTCCGGTCTGTACGTTGGCGCGCTTAGCGACCTCTGGAGATCGGCAACAACATCGCAGAGCGAAGCGTCCGTGGAATCGGAGTTGGAAGGAACAATTATCTATTTTTTGGCTCTGACACCGGCGGCGACCGCGCGGCCATGCCGTGACCAAGCCGTCGTCCACAGCCGCGGCCGACGGGGCCTTCGAGCATATCCAAGCCTTCTTCGATACCACCCGCGGTCAGATCACCATCGGTGAAATCCCGCCGATCCGACGTGCTGCCTTAGCCGCCGTCGGAAAAAAAAGCACGCGTGGCTTTCAAGCGCCGTCGGTAAAAATACCCGCGCGGCAAGGGGCCATCCCCACACGCTTACTCCTCTGTCTCCCTTGGGCAGTATCAAAGGCATTGGGGGTCGCTTAAATATCGGAGATGATCTGGATCGGGCTCGAGGGCAGGCGTTTCCCTGCCTGTATATCGCACACGATATCGACACGCGTATCGAGAGTATTTCGGTGGGCCCCCTCGCAGACCGAGCCGGTAAGTTGACACTCGGTGAATTTGCATTACGACGTCCAACCTCTACGGACACCAAGGCATTCGCGCGCAAGGCGGGCTTGAAGCAACGACAGCTCCTCACGACGTCTCATCAGTTGTGGAAGCGATTGCTCATCGGGCCGGCTGAGTGGAGAGCCGAACCACAGATGTCTGGCATTCCGGCTGCCAGTCAGATCTTTGGTCGATTCGTCCGCGATGCTGGATTCGATGCGGTACTCTATCGCTCGCGGCAGGGCGGAACAAACTGCGTAGCGGTCTTTCCCGAAAATTTCCGGTCGAGTACTTCTCGTATTGAGGTCGTCGGAGCAGTGCCCCCAAAGGCCGACCGAGTCCGAATGAGAACTAGCGCTTGTGAATACGGTTTGCCAACTCGATGCCGGCAATCGTGACCGCGGCGTTGTTGAACGACTTGAATCCCTTCATGGAGGCACAGCGGCGTTTGATCGCTCGGTGATCTTGCTCAACGATATTGTTGAGATACTTGCAGCTCCGAACCTCCACGTATTTCCACTTCGGATTCTCGCGTCGCAGTAGCCGTAGCGCCCGATGACTTGGAG
>JANXZQ010000183.1 GCA_025355445.1 Gammaproteobacteria bacterium | reverse complement strand
AACTTAAACGATCGATCAATGTCCCGCCTTAGCAGAGCAACTCGCGGCCGCTAGAAGTGATGGCCCCGTTCGGCACAATATTCCAGCCATTTATTTAACATCATGTTGCGGGTCCAGCGCTGATCCAGTTCACGCTTGAGTCCGGAGTGGACCTTGGCGAGCTGCGGGTGCCGTTGAAAACCGCGGAAGCTGCGTACTTCGGCCAGCCTCGCATCGTGATACACGCACACCTCCAAATCGGGGTCGCGGACCCGCTCCGCACCGCAATCGAACTCATATGTGAGGCGAAACACACTGGTGTAGCGGCTCAATTCCAGCGGGGTGAGATAAAGATCACAGTCCGAGTCGACTTGCGACACGCTTCGCGATTTCACCCCGCGAAGATCGTCGACCAGCCAGCTCAGGCGCACGAAATTACTCTCGTACAGCGTCATCAAGCTGACGAAGCTGCCGGGCCCCGCCCGCCAACTTGTCGCACACCATTGATCCGCTAACATGCTTCGAACTATACCATGCACTTGCGGAATGTCAGGGGCGCAGGCGGCGCTCGATGCCGGTACGGTCGAGAATTCTGCTTGATATTTCTTCGATCGACACTTCGGTCGCGTCCAGCATCGGAATGGCATGCCGCTCGAATAGCGATTCCGCCGCTCTGACCTCGAATGCCACCTGAGACGCCGATGAATAGCGGCTGTCGGGTCGGCGCTCGTTGCGAATTTGTTGCAATCGATCGGGCTTGATGGTCAGGCCGAATAATTTGCGCGAATACGCCTCCAGCGGCGGGGGCAACTTGCGCGACTCCAGGTCATCCTCGGTCAAAGGATAATTCGCCGCGAATATGCCGTATTGCATCGCCAAATACAGGCAAGTCGGCGTCTTTCCCGAGCGCGAGACGCCGACCAGGATAACGTCCGCACGCTCGTAATCCCGCACCACCGAACCGTCGTCGTTGGCCAACGCGAAGTTCGTGGCGTCGATTCGCGTAGCGTAAGCATGCGTGTCGGCCATGCGATGGGTCCTGCTCGCGACATGGGTGGATTGGGTCTTCAGTTCGCTTTCGAGCGGCGCCAGGAACGGATCGAAGAAATCCAAAAAAAATCCGCTGCTGCCGCGGACCACGTTGCGCACGTCCTCCTGCACCAGTGTGCTGAATATGATGGGCCTCACACCTTCCTGGGCGCCTACAAGATCGATCTTGCGAACCGCCTCAATCGCCTTGTCAACCGTGGCGATAAATGGCACAGTCACCTGACGAAATTCGATGCCGTCGAACTGCGTCATTAGGCTGTGACCCATCGTTTCTGCAGTAATACCGGTTTGATCGGAAACAAAGAACACAGTTCGTTTTATCACGGTAGCCTCAGGTGTCGGTGCATCGCCGCCGGCAAAGTGTTCCACTTAACCCTCCGCCCCACAAGCAGCGCCCTATGAAGCCTTACATCATTCCTTTCGAGCAGTTGAAGAATAAAGACATCGATCTCGTGGGCGGCAAGAACGCATCCCTCGGTGAAATGATCTCCCGGCTGGCGAATCTCGGCGTGTCGGTGCCCGGTGGGTTTGCGACGACGTCGCATGCCTATCGAGACTTCCTGGCGCAGGGCGGACTCGATGAGCGCATCCGCGGCGTCTTGGCGGCGCTCGATGTCGATGATGTGGAACGTCTTGCGGTCGTCGGCGCACAAATCCGCGGCTGGATGCTGGCGACACCCTTCCCCAAGCGCCTGCAGGAGGAGATTCTGGACTCCTGGCGCAAGATGGGCAAGGCGAGCGGCGGCGAGTTCGCGGTGGCGGTGCGTTCCTCGGCGACGGCCGAGGATTTGCCGGACGCCTCATTCGCCGGCCAGCAGGAGACTTTCCTGAATGTGCGGGGCGAGGAACATTTGATGACCTGCGTTCACGAGGTGTACGCCTCGCTGTTCAACGACCGCGCCATTTCGTATCGCGTGCACAACAAATTCGATCACAACTCGGTCGCGCTGTCGGTCGGCGTGCAACACATGGTGCGCAGCGACTTGGGCGCTGCCGGGGTCATGTTCACTCTCGATACGGACTCAGGGTTTCGCGACGTGGTATTCATCACCGCCGCTTACGGCTTGGGCGAAACGGTGGTGCAAGGCGCAGTCAACCCGGATGAATTCTACGTGTACAAGCCGGCGTTGCGCGCCGGCCGGCGCTCGATACTGCGGAAAAATCTCGGCGGCAAAGCCATCAAGATGATCTACGGCGAGCCGCATTCGAAGGACCGCGTTCGCACCGTCGAGGTCGCATCCGCCGATCGGAACCGTTTCTCGCTAGGCGAGGCGGATATCATCGATCTGGCGAAGCAAGCGCTCATCATCGAGGAACACTACGGCACGCCGATGGACATCGAGTGGGGCAAGGACGGTGCCACCGGTAAAATCTACATTCTGCAGGCGCGCCCCGAGACCGTGCAGAGCCGCACCGGTCGCACCATTTTGAGGTACACGCTGAAAGCGCGTTCGAAGACGTTGATCACCGGACGCAGCATCGGTCAGCGTATAGGTGCCGGTCACGCACGCATCATCAAAGACGTCAAGGAAATGTCCAAGGTCAGGGCCGGCGATGTGCTGGTGGCCGACATGACGGATCCGGATTGGGAACCCGTCATGAAGCGCGCCGCCGCCATCGTCACCAATCGCGGCGGGCGCACCTGCCATGCGGCGATCATTGCGCGCGAGCTCGGCATCCCGGCGGTCGTCGGCTGCGGCACCGCCACCACCGCGATCAAGGAGGACCAAGCAGTCACGGTGTCCTGCGCAGAAGGCGACACCGGCTTCGTTTACGAGGGCATGCTGGAATACGATCAGCGCAGCATCGAGATGGATTCAATGCCGCCGATCCCTGTGAAGATCACCATGAATGTCGGCAATCCCGACCGCGCGTTCGATTTTGCGGGGATGCCGCACAATGGCGTGGGTCTGGCGCGCTTGGAGTTCATCATCAACCGCATGATCGGCGTGCACCCGCGCGCGCTCCTCGAATTCGACAAGCAGAGCGCCGAACTCAAGGACACGATCGGCAAGCAAATTGCCGGCTACGATGGGCCGGTGAATTTTTACGTGGATAAACTCTCCGAAGGGATCGCGCAGATCGCCGCAGCCTTCGCGCCTGAACCCGTGATCGTACGCCTGTCGGATTTCAAATCGAATGAATATGCGAATTTGATCGGCGGCAAGCACT
Organism: Gammaproteobacteria bacterium; assembly: GCA_025355445.1. GTDB lineage: Bacteria > Pseudomonadota > Gammaproteobacteria > Steroidobacterales > Steroidobacteraceae > Bog-1198. The sequence continues at coordinate 6,415 of JANXZQ010000183.1, read as the reverse complement.
ACGAACCCCACGAAGAGAACCCGATGCTGGGCTTTCGCGGCGCGTCGCGCTACATCGACAAAGTGTTCAGGCCCTGTTTCGAACTCGAATGCCGCGCGTTGAAGAGGGTGCGCGACGAAATGGGACTGACCAATGTGCAGCTCATGGTGCCGTTCGTGCGCACCTTGAGCGAGGCCAAGGCCGTCACGCAGCTGCTCGCCGACAACGGCTTGAAACGCGGCGACAACGGCCTGAAACACATCATGATGTGCGAGCTGCCGACCAATGCCCTGCTCGCGGAACGATATCTCGAGTATTTCGACGGCATGTCCATCGGCTCGAACGACATGACCCAGCTCGCCCTTGGCTTGGACCGGGATTCAAGCGTAGTGGCCAAGTCCTTCGACGAGCGCGACGACGCGGTCAAAGCCCTGATGTCCATGGCCATCAAGGCCTGCAAGAAACAGGGTAAGTACGTCGGGATCTGCGGACAGGGGCCCTCGGACCATCCGGAGCTGGCGTTGTGGCTGGTGGAGCAAGGCATCGACAGCCTGTCGTTGAACCCTGACACCGTGGTCGAAACCTGGATGTTCCTGGCGGGCGGCGCAGTCAAGTAGCCTCGTTAGATTCGGAGAATATGTTCGCGGTAGTATTGGAGTTCTCGGATCGAGTCGCGCACATCGTCCATGGCCAGATGACTCGATGCCTTGCGGAAACCCTCGGTCAGCTGCGGCGCCCAACGCTGCGCCAGCTCCTTGAGCGTGCTCACGTCGAGATTGCGATAGTGAAAAAATCGCTCCAACGCCGGCATGTGGCGTGCCAGAAAGCGCCGATCCTGGCAAATGCTGTTGCCGCACATCGGTGATTTTCCCGGTTCGACCCAGGTCTCCAGAAAACGCAATGTCTCCCGTTCGGCCGCAGCGTCGTCGATGGCGCTCGCCAAAACGCGTGCGCTCAATCCGGAGCGCCCGTGCTGATTTCGATTCCAATCGTCCATTGCCGCAAGCACGGCCTCGCTTTGATGCACCGCGAACACGGGTCCTTCGGCGAGCACATGAAGGTGTTTGTCGGTTACGATCGTCGCGATCTCCAGAATGAGGTCGGAGTCCGGCTTGAGGCCGGTCATTTCCAGGTCTATCCAAATGAGATTATCGGGGGACTTCATATGATTCAACGGGCAACGGACAAGCCAAAAACTGCATGGTAGCAGAGCAAAGGGACACGCAAAGCGGGATCGGCGGCACGGGGACAGTGCTTGCCAGTTATGGCCGCGGCGTCCTGGTCCAGGCGAACGGCGCGACCCTGCGGTGCGCGTTGACGGGACGCAAGCAGCGCATTGTCTGCGGCGATCGCGTGACCTGGTCGTATCCGCCTTCGGCCGACGGTCCCGCGATTCAGTCCATCGAGCCGCGCCGTAATCTCATCGAACGAATCGACGCGCGCGGGCGTGCCGAACCGGTGGCGGCAAACATCGATCGGCTCGCCGTCGTGGTGGCCGCGGAGCCTGCGCCCGACTGGTTCTTGGTCGACCGCTACTGGGCGGGTGCCGTCCTGAAAGATCTGGACGGCTTGCTCATCATCAACAAGCGGGACCTGGGAACGGACGCCATGCAGCCGCAGATCGACACCTATCGCGGATTGAATTTGCCGTGCGTGGAAACGGCCTCGCATTCGGGCGTGGGAATGCCGGAACTCGCGCGAATCCTGGAGGGCGGCGTGACGCTTCTCGTCGGCCAGTCCGGTGTCGGCAAATCCTCCCTGGTCAATGCGCTGGTGCCGGACGCGGCGGCGCAGACCGACGAATTGACCCGCGACGTGGAGGGCCGGCATACGACCACAACGGCCCGCTGGTACCAGCTTGGTGCGCATTGCGCGATTGTCGATGCCCCGGGGGTCCGCGATTTTGCTCCACCCGCGCATTTGGTGCGCGCCGCCGAGCGTGGCTTCGTCGAAATCCACCGGCTGAGCGTCAACTGCCGCTTCAAGGATTGCCGGCACATGGAGGAACCCGGATGCGCCGTGCGCAGCGCCGTCGCAGCTCAGCTGATTGCGCCGCGCCGCTACGAGAGCTATCGGCGGCTGTTTCGCCTGTACGAGAAGCTTGCGTCTTAAGAGCCTGTCCTAAGATACGTTGGTGCGGCCTGCCAATGCGTGCGCCAGGGTGCCCCCGTCGACGTATTCCAATTCACCGCCGACCGGGACGCCATGGGCGATACGCGAGGCTTTCAATCCCAAGCGCAGCGTGAGTTCGCCCAGGTAGTGCGCGGTTGCCTCGCCCTCGGCGGTCGGATTGGTGGCGAGAATCACTTCACGAACTTCGCCATCACCGAGCAAGCGTTCGAAGTCATCCAAACCCAGCTCGGCGGGCCCAACTCCGTCGAGCGGCGACAAATGCCCCATCAGCACAAAGTAGCGGCCGCGAAATCCGCCCGACTGTTCGATGGCAACCACATCGGCCGGCGACTCGACCACGCACAGCTGCGCCACATCGCGCTGGTTCGACGCGCAAATCGCGCAGAAGTCGCTCTCCGTCAACATGCGGCAGCGCTTGCAGTGGCCGACATTCTCGAGCGCTTCCGCCAACGCCCGGCTCAACGCCTTGCCGCCGTCCCGATCGCGCTCCAGCAGGTAGAACGCCATTCGTTGCGCCGACTTTGGCCCGACACCGGGCAGACAGCGCAGCGAATCGATCAGGCGGGCGAGAGTGGGGGTGTATTTCATCGGCGCGTCAATCAAAACGGCAGTTTCACGCCAGGCGGAAGATTGAGTCCCGACATGAGTCCCGAATACTTTTCCTGACTGCGCGCCGCGATTTTCCGCGCCGCATCGTTGATGGCGGCCACCAACAAATCTTCCAGCAGCCCTATGTCCTCGCCGAGCAGTTTCGGCTCGATGGCTACCTTTTTCGCCTCATGATTGCCATTCAGGGTCACTTTGACCATGCCCGCGCCGGACTCACCCGTAACCTCAAGGTCGGCCAGTTCGGCCTGCGCCTTCTTCATGGTCTCCTGCATCTGCTGCGCCTGGCGCATCAGATTTCCCAACCCACCTTTCATCATGACGATTTCCTCACTGGTTCGCGGGTTTCACCGAAGCGGTGTCCACATCGGCGCCGAAGCGCTCGCGCAGCCCCTTGACCGCGGGATCCGACTCGAACGCCGTGGCAGCGCGCGCCACCTTGTCCTGCTCCTCGAGCGCACGCTGCCGCGCCGGCGTCGCAAGTGCCGATTGCGCCATTTCAAACACGATGCGAATGTCCCGGCCAAGATACTTTGACAGTCCCTGCACCAGTTTCTCTTCGATCGGGCGTGTACGCCGATCGGCGGTTGCCTGATCGATCTTCAGCGTCAGTGCGTCGTGCTCGAATTTTGCCGGCACGCAGTTCAATGCAAACTGACGCACCATGCCGCTCAAGCTCGCCGCCTCGACCACCGTAGACCAATTGCCCGCGTCAATGCTGGTCAGTCGGACATTGGGCGCGCTAGGCGCAGTGGCGCGTGCCTGCGCGATGACGGCGGCCGCCGCAGCCGGCTCCCGGTTCTTCGCGACTTCTTGAACCACGCCTGTATCGGGACGAAACGCCAGCATGCGCAGCAACGTCATTTTGAATCCCAAGCGCGGCTCCGGCGCCACGGCCAAATCGCGGCGCCCGCCCAAGGCGATCTGGTAATAAAGCTGTACATCCTCCGGAGCGATCGCGGCCGCGAGCCGCGTCAGCGAGGCTTCGTCGAATTCCTCATCTTGCTGCGCGGCCTCGGGCACGATTTGCACTATCGCCAGGCGCTGCAGGAACGCCGCCAATTCGACCAACGCGCGGTCATAGTCCGGTGCGTCGCGATCCAGGTCTTTGACTTCGGCCAAAAGCGCCGGCCCGTCCGAACGCGCCAAGGCGTCGATCAGCCGGCCGACATGGCCGCGATCGATGGTGCCCAACATGGCGCGCGTGTTGACTTCGTTCAGCGTGCCGCCGCCGAACGCGATCAGCTGATCCATCAGGCTCAGGGCATCGCGCATGCTGCCTTCGGCCGCGCGTGCCAGCAGCGCCGCGGCCGCCGGGTCGAACTGCAGGTTTTCTGCAGCGGCGATGAATTTCAAGCGATCGCCGATGAGCGAGGCCGGCAATCGCTTGAGACTGAACTGCAGACAGCGCGACAGGACGGTGACCGGCAGCTTTTGCGGGTCGGTGGTTGCCAGCAGGAATTTGACGTGCGGCGGCGGCTCTTCCAGCGTCTTGAGCAAGGCATTGAAGGAATGATTCGAGAGCATGTGCACTTCGTCGATGAGGTACACCTTGTAGCGGCCCCGGCTCGGCGCGTACTGCACGTTATCGAGTAAATCGCGGGTATCGTCGACTTTGGTGCGCGAGGCGGCATCGACCTCGATGAGATCGACGAAGCGGCCCTCGTCGATCTCGCGGCACGCCGCGCACACGCCGCAGGGATTGGAACTGACGCCCGCCGTCCCGCAATTCAGCGACTTGGCGAGAATGCGCGCAATGGTGGTCTTGCCGACGCCGCGAGTGCCCGTGAACAAGAACGCGTGGTGCACCTTGCCGCTGTCAAGTGAGTTCGCAAGAGCGCGCAGCACGTGCTCCTGTCCCACCATCTCGGTGAACCGCTTGGGGCGCCATTTACGCGCTAAGACGATATAGCTCATGTAATTCAGTTTAACGTCGGAACAGCGCGGTCGCGTGGCTTTTGGGGGGCCCGCCAAAGGGCGGCCCGCGTAGGGGGGCCCGCCTCCGCCTAAGGAGGCGGCCCGCGCCAGCAGGACTTCGGCGCCCGACTTAAAGCCGCTACCGCTGCTCCCTTCCGGGCCTGACGGGGTTCGTGGCCAGTCGTCGCGAAGATGCAAACGCGAGCCACCATAGACTCGACAATGGCAGCCGCATCAACCCATTTCAATGGCGGAGAGGGTGGGATTCGAACCCACGAACACGGTTAGGTGTTACACACTTTCCAGGCGTGCGCCTTCGACCGCTCGGCCACCTCTCCACGCGGCCGCAAGGGTACCGGAGGCGACCCAAGCGATCAAATCCGCGTGGGGGACCGGCGATCCGGTGGCCGGCAATCCGGTGGCCGGCAATCCGGTGGCCGGCAGTCCGGTGGCCGCCTGACCCGCCCTAGCTGCTGCTGGCGGCTTTATTGGCCGGAGCCGCCTTGTAGAGCGGCGGAACGTCGAGGCAGAGGTCTTTTGGCCCGGGAGGAGGCGGCGCAAGGTCCACTGCCGGAATCACCAAAGCGTCCTTGGTGTTGGGCGCTTCCAGACCGGCCGGCACCTTCAACGGCGCCACCTGCCCGGCCCGCTGGTACTCCTGCGGGGAATGGCAATCGGGCGTTAATTTACCGAACAGGTGGCAGCCGCTCAAGAGCGCTGCCGCGGTCATAACCATCAAAACTCGATCAAGACTCATGCTGCACATTCCTCGAAGGTAATTCCTGCGGCCTGCATCGCGCGCAGCACGATATCTTGGTGCGCCGTCGACAGTTCGACCAACGGTAGGCGAATTGCGTTCCCGATCAGACCCATTCTCGCGACCGCCCATTTCACCGGTATCGGACTCGACTCGACGAACAAATCTCTATGTAACAGCTGCAAGCCCGCGTCGATCGCACGAGCCCTCGCCAAATCTCCCGCCAGGGCTGCTTCGCAGGCCTCATGCATGCGCCGCGGCGCGACGTTGGCCGACACCGAAATAACTCCGCGTGCGCCCACGCTCAACAAATCGATGGCGGTCGCATCATCGCCCGACAGCAGAGTGAATTCCGGAGGGCAGGCGCTCAGGGTCTCGCGCGCCCTCTGCACCGATCCGGTGGCTTCCTTGATTGCCACAATCTGCGGGTTCCGCGCCAGGCGAGCAACCGTACTCGGCAACAAATCCACCGCGGTGCGGCCCGGCACATTATACAGAATAATGGGCACGGCGGAGACGTCGGCTGCGGCCATGAAGTGCCTGTAAAGGCCTTCCTGCGGCGGTTTGTTGTAGTACGGGGTCACCAGCATCAGCGCATCGACGCCGAGCCCCGACAGCGTGCGTGCCCTGGCCACGGTACTTGCGGTCGCATGAGTGCCTGCTCCGACGATCACCTTGAGCTTGCCGTGGCAGCGCGCCACGGCCCTGCGAGTCAGTTCTTCGATTTCCTCGCCCGACAACGCGGGCGACTCTCCGGTGGTGCCGGCAACGACGATGCCGTCCGTGCCCTCGCGTATATGAAAATCCAGCAATCGATCCCACGCCGGCCAGTCCAGGCCGCCATCGGCGGTCATCGGCGTGACAATCGCTACCATGCTTCCCGAAAACATCAAGGGGCTCCGCTAAATATCGCTACCTTAAGTGTCAGACATGCACCCTGGCAAGCGTCCATCCGGTAGAATTTATGCCAATGAAACAACATATCGTGATTTCCGCCGTCGGCGGGGACCGCGTCGGCATGGT
>JANXZQ010000178.1 GCA_025355445.1 Gammaproteobacteria bacterium | reverse complement strand
GTCAAGGTCGCGCAGTGGCGGGTCGATGAGCTGGGTCCGTTCCACGACGACTAACGCCCGTTCGGGCTGCAGGTAAGGGGTCTACGACACGGCGTGGCCGCTTGGGCCGCACAGTCGACGCGTCGTCTCGCGATCAACATCGGCCCCGTTCGCGCGCCTACCGGGTTTCCTACAAACGATCGGCATCCTTCTCGATCCGAAAGGTATGGGCGACAAGGCATAAACGAGCCGACGGCGCGTGTAGTGCACACGCGCACAAGATTTTGAAAGCGACCGCCATGCTGCGTTACTACACGACCGCACAGACCCGAGACATGCTCATTGCCGAGTCGAAGCGCTTGCTCGAGGAACGCGCCAGGAAGCGCCAACAGCGGGACCAGCGTGACACTCCCGTCCTCCACTCCGTCGCCGGCTCAGCGGCCGTCAAGGCGAGCGGATGAATCGCGCACTCAATGTCGGGTCAGCTTTCTGTTGGCCACTCACTCCATACAGATTCGGCGGCGGCGGCGGCCTCGCGCTCCCTAACCGTGTCGAACGTTCCCTTCCCAGCGCCAATAAAGCTTCGGGGCTGGCTGGCGCGCCGAGGTCGGCGAGTCGAACAGCGAAGTCCTGGATCCAGAGAAATCTGTCCAATGCGAACTTCGCCAACGAGTCAGCGCTCATCAAATCAGGATAGCGCTAGCGCAGCGGCGGCCCACCCCTCGTTTGCGGGGCTAACCAGTGGCAGCGCCATGGCCCTCAACACCGCACTTTTGCCTGGGCCGATGGAGAGCGCTCTAGGCGTCAGGCCAGTCCTTCGCGAGCACCGCCAGCTCGCCGATCGTCGCGCCCGTCACCTGTTTCAGCTTGGCTAGCAAGCGCTGCGTCTCGGGAGTCGGGTCGCCCAATGACGCGTCTAGGGCCGCGTCCAAGACTTGCTTTTTCGCCTCGCTGACGCTGACGTACTTCATGTGCAGCTGCGAGGCCACGACGCGCATGGACGCGGCTAGGTGCTTCGGCGCCGGAGGCGCGGACGGTTTGCGTCTGGACATGCGGCACATGAGCGAATGACGTGCCAGTCAGCTAACGGGAAGACTTCAAGCGCAACCTCACCGCCTTCTTCCCCAAATTCTTCAATCGACCAATCGCAGCCAGGTGTTTTGCTCGAGGGCGCGCCCTACCCGCCTCCCAGTTGTAGACCGATTGCGCAGACGCGCCCACCAAGAGTCCGCAATCGGCGGCCGACAAGGCGAGGCGTTTGCGTTGAGAAGTCAAACCCTTCGCGCTGAAGCGGCCCCCGGTGGAAAGTTCGTCGTCGCTTGAGGGTCTGGCGGCGGCCTTTGAACTGGTCTTGCCCAGCCTGAGCACGAGCTGCTCGAGATGCTGGGTGCGCCGCTTCAACGCAGCGATCTCTGAGCGATGCGCGCTGACGGCCTTCTTGAGCGCGAGAACTTCGCCACGGACCTCTTTTCGAGCGACACGGGAAATCTCGGCTTTGAGAATTGCTGCAATGTTTGGCATAGCTGCGATTGTGCCGCCGGCCCAAAAGGCCGCCGAAGATGCGCCAAAGGCTTACTTGACAGGAATGTCGGCACGAAACCGATGCGGCTAGTTCACCACGCCGGTTACTCCCCACTGTTACCCCATCTAGTGCAGGTTTCAGTTCATCCCATAGACGTCAGCCGACAATTCGCGATGGCCACGGTACTTCCGGACCCGCCTCCAAGGTTCGAGATCTATGTCGATGAGAGCAGCCAGAGCGGCTGCCGCTACATGGTGCTGGGCGCACTGATAGCGCGCAGTCCCACGGCATCGGAGCTCGATCTTCGGCTCGACGAAGTTCGCGACCGACATGCGCTCGAGCGAGAGATGAAGTGGGGGAAGGTCAGCGGCGCGAAACTCGCCGCATACCGCGACTTCGTCGGTACGGTTGTGAACTTCCTCCATACGGATGGCCCGGGGTACTACGCCGTCGTCATCGACACGTCGGACCTCGACCATCGACGCTTCAACGGCGGCGACCGAGAAGTTGGCTTCTCGAAGTTCGTCTACCAGCTGCTCGTGAAGTGCGGGCGTCTTTTCCAGCCGGGACTCTTCGATTGCTTCCTAGACGAGCGCAAGACGCGGCAGACTCTGAGCGAACTTCGCAAGATCGTCAACGACGGGCTGAACCTGAAGGTCAGCGTGCGACCGATCCGGCGGATGGAGTACCGCGATTCCAGCACGTGCAACTTGATCCAGGCCGTCGACATCATTACGGGCGCGATCGCCTATCACTGGAATCAGAACCACATAGTGCCTACCGCGAATCCGGCGAAGGTAGCGCTGGCAACAGAAATCGCGACCATGGCCGGGATGACGCATCTCGGCGTTGGTACTAGGGCAGGCAAGGCGCCCTTCTCCATCTGGAAGTTCGCGACGCAGCCGAATAGGGCGCCCAGGCGAGCCTAGGAGAGCGGACCCTCCACCGCTTCGGCGGCGCCCCCGTCCGAGGTCGGGGTTTCGGCTCGTCGGGCTGGGCCAAGTATGCCCGCGCGCCGGATCGCTTCCTAGGGCTTCTTCCCCATCAGCGTCGCGAAATTCGCAGCGACAACGTGTGCCAACTCGCAGACCACCTTCGGGTCCGCTGGGCCACCGAGTTTGTCGCTGTTGGCCAACACGATTTCATGAGCAATGAGCATGTGCGTGTGCGTCAAGCTGGCCGCTTGAGCCAGCAACTTGTCGAACGCAGGTTCTCCTTTCACGCGGGTCTCGTACATGAGCCTCCCTGTTGTTTGGCAGGATCGAACTGTACATTCATCCAGTACTATCCGGAAGCATGAACCCGATCGACGGCCCCGAACTCGAGCTCGTATGCCTGTGCGGCTATGAACACTTCGAGCGCGTCGTCGTTCAGCGAAAGCCCAACTCGCCGATCGTCACCGACTTCGTCGCCTGTGTCGGCTGCCGG
>JANXZQ010000163.1 GCA_025355445.1 Gammaproteobacteria bacterium | reverse complement strand
TCGCAACCAGCAGGCCCCACACCAGAATGAGAATCTCCGCAGTCATGAAAATCTGAACATTGATCCAGAAGGCCTTGAGCACCAATCCGAAGGAACTGACAATCAGGGGCAGCATGAAGAAGGTCCTGCTGACCGCCTGGTTGTTCGCAATGAGGAACACGATCGCGAGCACGATCAGGATTTGTGCCGCGGAATAGCCCACGCTGACCCAGCTGAAGGTGCGCGACTCGGCCATCGCGACTCGCGCGCCGATTAGATCGCTCGCGCTGAGCGCGCGCCTTGCAAGGTGCATGCGTTGCAGGCCGCGGATCGCAGGAATCGTGATCAGGATTGCCGCCACTGCAACGGCGGCGAGCGGTACGTCGGCCACGAGGCTGGTGCTCCGCCAAGTCGCGAGGCTTGCCCGCACAGCCAGAAGCGACGCCCAACTCGCAAGCACAACCGACGCGCTGACGGCGAGCGCCACGTAGGCCCCCCAAGCGGAAGTCACTGGCGCAGTTCCGGTCCTAAAGCGGCGTTGGCTGACAGACGAACCTTCGTTGATCGGCACGGCAGGAACTCCCCATTTGCAAAATCTCAGATCAGTTTTCGAGGACTCACGGCTTGAGGTAGGGGATGCGGGCTGGATCGATCCCCCAGGACGTCGCCAGGTATCGGGCCGACAGCCCCGCCAAGGTACCGTCATCCTTGAGCGACTGGATAATCGTGTTGATGGCGCTCTCGTTGGGCGAGCCCTTGGCAAAAATCGCGCCGTAGCTCTCCCCAGTCGAGTACTGCGCGACGACGGTCATGCTGCCATTCGACAAGGCCGCCTGGTTCAACACCTGCGCAGTGTCGTAGACCACGGCATCGACCTGGCCGGAGGCGAGCGCGGCATACGTGGCGGACAGGCCGGGGTAGACTCGCAGCGGCTGGGTCGGCTTGATCCGCTCCGCCGCAAAATCCACGGCGGTCGTCGCCTGTTGTACCCCGATGCGAAAGCCCTTCATCGCCTGGCTGTCGACCCGTGTCCCTGACCTGACCAGCACGCCGATATCGGAGGCGAAATAAGGAATCGAGAAATCCACCGCCTTCTTGCGCTCATCGGTGATCGACGCCTGGGTCAGCGCCAAATCGAAGTCCCTGGTCTGACCGCCCAGCAGCTGCGCAAAGGAGACATTCACGACCACAATCTTATCGAGACCGCCGCGATAGGCGATGTTGGCAGCCATGCAATATTCAAAGCCGTCCCGGATGCTGTCGGGCGACTCACCGTTCCACCAGCCGGGAGCAGGCAGGCCGGTTTCAACGGTAAGCTGTGCGGGAATCGCGGGCTTGATGGGGTAGGCCCCCCGGCGACCGCTGACCTGGCAATCGCCAAAGCCTGCCTCTGCGGTCACTGGCAACGCAGAGCCTGCGATGATCAAGGCGACCCACAGCAGGCTTGTCCGTATCCGCGTGCGCATCCCATCTCCCCTGCGTCTGACCGGCTTCTGATTCATTATAAACAGGATCGGCGGAGCACCCGCACTTGCGGGCCTGTTTGAGTTAGGCTCGCACCCGGACCGGCCCTGAATCATGGCGTAAGATTGAATCGATGCGCTTCACAATTAATGTAGTTTGCGGTGCCCTGATCCTCATGCTTGCGGTGGCCTGCTCGAAGGGGCCGGGCGCAAGTCGCCGCGACGAAGCGAACCGCAACTCCTCCGATCAGAAGTCTGACTCGGTTGAGCCTGTGGATCGGCCGGGCGTACGCCCGATAAGGCCGGCAAATATATGGCGGGCGCCTGCGCCGATTCCTCGCCCCCCACGTCGCCCTGAACGTCTCGCTGCGATCAATCGTTGCTCGGCTACTCTTATATATAGGCAGCGCACCGGGACCATTATGTTTAGTGACGCCGTGCCTTCCCGGTCAATACCGCGAGCGTCGATGCGCCGGTCGATTTCAGCTACGGCCTTTACGAGGCGGTGACCTGTTCTGATTACCCGATGCTCTACGACATGTACCAGCGAAGGGCGGTGCGTGATCGGCAATACGGGGCGGCGCTGCAGAACGCGCGCGAACATCGGCCAACCTTGTTCGCGCCGTTCACGCTCGACGAGGGCATCGAATCGCAGGTGTACATCACGCCGCTCAACTCCTGCCTGCCCTGGCACAAGCCGCCCACGGATCTTGCGCCGGGGACCGCGGGCGCACCGCTGCCGCCGAACGTGCATTATCCGCACGTGCCGACCCTGGTCCTGTCGGGGGGACCTTGATTCGATCACCTCGGTGATTGATGCGAACGAGACGAGCGCGCAAGTTCCGAATGCCGTGCATGTCATCGTGCCGAACCTTGGCCATGTTGTCACCGCCAGTGATGAAATTGGCTGTACCCTCGGCATCGTTCACCGCTTCGTCCGGGAACTGGGCCCGGGCAACACCGATTGCGTGAACAAGGTCCGTCCGGTTCGCACGGTGCCGCTGTTTGCGCGCACGGCGAGCGAGCTTGAACCGCTGCAGCCACTCAAGGGTGACAAGACGAGCGATGCGCAGCGGCAGATCGCAGCCGCAGCTCTGGAAGCCGTGGGCGATGCGATCGCTCGCTGGTATGTGACCTACAACTCCAGCGATACCGGTCTGCGGGGCGGCAAGTTCACCTATCGCCTGAGCGGGGCAACCTATATTTATAAGCTGACCGCTTACCAGTGAACCAACGATGTCGCCGTATCCGGCGCCCTGTCATGAGACCAGAGCAGCAAAACCATTACCGCGCAGGTCACGCTCCTCGCGGAGGGTGCACGGGCAGGAAATCTGAATATCCAGTGGAACGATGGCGACATAGACGCCATGGCCTCCGTGACCGGAGCCATCCAGGGGGCAACGCTTATCGCGCAGCGCATCGCACCGTAAAACTCGTCTCGTTCGCGCCTTCGTCTCATTCGCGCCTTTACGCCGTGCGTTAGCGCGGCGGGGCGAGGATATCGAGCACCGTTTCCGCCGGACGGCACAGCCTGGCGCCCCACGCGGTTACTACGATGGGCCGATTGATCAGGATCGGGTGCGCGAGCATGTGATCGATCAACTGTGCATCCGTCCAATGCGCTGCGCCAAGGCCGGGCTCGGTGTAGGACGTACCCTTCTCACGCAAAAGATCGCGCACCGAAATCCCCATTTTCCGCACCAGCCCTTGAAGCGTTGCCCGATCCGGCGGACTCTTCAGGTATTCGATCACAACGGGATCGAACCCTGCGCTGCGGATCAGCGCGAGCGTGTTTCGCGAGGTGCCGCAAGCCGGGTTGTGATAAATCGTGACCGCCGTATCTTGGTCAGACATCGATCGCCTCCCCCAAAGTATCGTTGCTCACGCGCATGGTTAAAAGCTCAAGCGATGCCGGTCATGGAGCTGCGCCGCTCGAGCAGCAGCACATCGCGCCATCGGCCCGTAAAGGCACCGCACGTCATTTTGCCGATCCGGCGGCGCAGGCCGACCGGCTCAAATCCTGCGCCGCGATGCAACGCCAGGCTTGCCAAGTTTTCAGGAAAACCCCCCGCCTGCAATGTCCAGATGTTGGCCCTTTCCGAGCGCTCCACGAGCGCGTTGAGCAGCTGCCGCCCTATACCTCGACCCATGGCCGCCGCAGTCACGTAAAGGCTGACCTCGGCGACGCCCGCATAAACCGCACGCCGGGATACCGGTGACAGGGCAACCCAAGCAAGCACAACCGTGTCATCCAGGGCCACGAGGCTCAGCTCATTCAGGTGAACTTCCTGCCATGCCTGCCAGCTTGGCGGCGGTGCGGGTGCAAAAGTGGCGTGGCCCGTGTCTATGCCAACCTGGTAGATAGCTCGCACATCGCTCCAGTGGCGCTTGCTCATTACCGCGATGGCAGCTTGGGTGACATCCGGCTTCATCAGCGGATTATATCGGGCATTCCTGTGCTTCTGCCGGGCTGCCTCGCATCAGTGAACTTGTCAAGTGTGCATGCAAGTCATGCTTCGGAGGAACCCACGTGCGGCTGCCTGAGTATCACGGATTGTGAGCGGCTGATGCGGGGCAGCGGGCTCACTGCCCCTTATTCCCTCAAGCCACGACATCCATTCAGAAACAGCCGCACGACCTGTCGGGCCCAGGCATCGAGCTCCGCGGGCGACATCGGCGCGCCAAACCCCATCGCCCGGCGCTGCGGTAGCGCAATGACCAAAAACAGGAATTGCTCAGCGGCGAAGCGACGATCCGCGCTGTCGAGTTTTGCCTCCGGCAGTTGACGCTCAAGCAGTTCGCTAATCAGTGCGATTCCCTCACGCGTGGCCCCTTCACTATTGACCGCCTTGACGAGTTCTGGAAATCGCACGGCTTCGGCATTGACGAGCCGGTGCAGTGCCAGCGCGGAGGGTGACAGTGCGGCGCCCAGGATCAGGCCGGCAAGGCGCACCAAAATTTCTGGTAAGGAGGAGCCTGCAAGGAGCGGAACGCTGGCCGGGGGCCGGATATGCTCGATGATGCGGTGTACGACTGCGGCGAACAGCGCAGCCTTGTCATCAAAACGATCGTAAAACGTGCGTTTGGAAATGCCAGCGCGGGTCGACACGGCCTCGATGCTGGTCGAGCCGTAACCTTCGAGCAGAAACAGATCTGTTGCCGCTTCAAGAATTCGCTCGCGCAGCAGCAGCGCATCGGCACGCGAGGGGCGCCCGGGGCGTCTGGCGACGGTAGCCGCTTTACGCGGCATTGGGACTATCTACGCGGGTTGCCGTACCTGGATTGGTGATAAGCAGGTTCCCGCGTGTAGTAGTTCGAGCGCGGCGAGTAGTAGGTTCGAGGAGCAGGGAAATAGCCATATGCCCGGGGATAATACGCTGGCCGCGGCGCGTAGTAGGCGGGCGGTGATCCATACGCGAACCCCGGCGCATATCCATACGCAGCGCCGTACCTCGGTCCCACCTCTTGTGACGCTTCGACACCCGCGCCGATAACCTCAGCGGCAACTACCAGCGGCAGCGTTGCCAGTCCAAACACGGCGCCCGCGAGGCCAAAGCCAAACCCGAAGTGCCCATGCCCCCCATGCACGTAAGCGGCGGCAGGCGTGATGGGTAAACAGGCAAGGGCAGCCACGGCCGCCACTGCGACCAGCGTCTGTTTGATTTGAATCATGGCTGACTCCTGAAAATGGATCCACCTTTCGTTCACTGTGAGCATAAGCGTGTGCTTTATAAAACGCAACGGTACCGTTTCATTATGGTGCACTGCGAAACACATCGTGTGAATAGTTAATTATTCTCAATGGGTTGCACGAACTTCAATGGACGCTGGACGCGTCGGGGGCACGTTGTTGCTGGCGGCGTGGGCGGTGCGGTCGTCATCGGCCGGCGCTTCGTACATTAAGGGAACGGCAATGGCAACCGGTGCAATGAAGAACGCGCATGCCAGATCTTCGGTTGCCTCGCGCTTATGACGCGCTGCCCGCCAGAATCGCCGAGGTGCAAGGGTACATCGTGACGACTCCCCCGCGCTCGTGCTTCCGGTAGCGCAGGTGACGCCTGCGCCGTCCCTATGGCGACGCGGATCCCATGGCCGCAATCGCCGATTTCGCCGCGGCAGGTTTGAACGCGCGAAAGTCCTCACCGACGAATGCGGCGAGGGTAGAGGCGATTTGCGACTGCGTCAGGTCAGGGACATCCCGGCGCTCGCCCAGCGGCGCGGTATCGGGACCCAGCACGGCGAGCCAGATATTGCCGGAGCCCGGTTGCGCCACGCCATGATTCTTCCAATTGACTGCTCCACTGCCGCGGCCATGATCCGCGGTGATCAGGAACGTCGTCTGCTTGCGATACTCCGGCATGGATTGCATCTGGTCCCACAGGCCGTGCACGAATTTATCGAAGCTGTGTGCGGTGTCCAGGAATGCGTCATATCGGCCGAGGTGCTGCCACAGGTCAGTCTCGCCATAGCCTACAAAGAGGATCCGCGGATGATGCTTCTGCAGATGCTCGCGCAGGATCACGTGCAGCACGGCGTCAGGCGGATTGTCTTCTTCCAGGCGCGTCGTCGTCTGGTACAGCTCGTTCATCAGAAGGCCACGCGGACTCAGGTCACTCGCATCGACAAGCGAATAACCGGCCCTGATCGGCAGCTTGCTGCGCGCCTCATTGAAGATGCGATGGAAGGCACCCCAGGTGCCGAATATCTCCACCTTGCCGTGAAACTGCGGCAGCGAGTTCAGCCACTCGAACACCGTCACGTTCGGGTTCGGCGGGAAGGCGTTGCTCTGGATTGCCGGATCGTTGATGCCGCTCGTCATCTCGTTATAGCCGGGATACGAGAACCACATGGCGTTGGTCACAGTGAACTTGCTGCCGAGCTCCTGATGACCAAACAGCTGGCCCTGGGTCGCAACCGTATCCCAGATGAACGGAAACAGCAGTCGCCGGCGCGCGCCGGCATCGTCCGCCCAGTACTGGCGGCGAAGCTCCGCTTCCGGCGTCCAGCTGCCCCCCGCCTGCTCGTTGAGTAGCAGCGGATCGGCGCCCGTAAAAATTTCCTGCCAGCGCAGGCCATCGCACACAATCAGGACGACATTGCGGGTATGCGCGGCGACGCTCGGCGGCGCGATCGCCATGGCAAGGCAGGCCGCCATCACACATCGAAGTACGCGGGTCATGGCGGTGCCTTTATTTTTTTAAGCTCGGATGCCGGAGCGGCGCGGCCAGATAGCAGCCGAATTCCTTGGGGAAATCGACCGACACGCGGGCGTGCACTCGTCCCTGGCGATCCAGGAATTCGGCATGATCATGCAGCGGTGCAAATGCCCCGTGCCAGACATTCGGGTGGATATAAAGACCGCGAGTCCCATCGCAATAAAAAGTGACGAACCGCTCAGGGGTCACATCGTCACCGGGGAGCGCGAGCGGCACGACAAAGGGGTACAGGCCCTGCGGATGGACCAGCTGCCCACCATCGGGATGATAATTGGCGCGCCAAAGCAGCACGCGTTCGCGCGGCACCGGCGCTGTGCGCCCAGCCTCTTCCGGCCAGCGGCTCCATCCGAACAGATAACTGTCGCCGACGGCGTTGTTGCGCGCGTGCAAGGTCTCCTGGTGCCACCAGAATTCGAAGATACCTTGGGTCACGCCGCCCTGATCGCCCGAGTTTAGATCGATGGGCCGCGTGCCCTGCGCAGGCCAGCGCACGATCTCGATCGGGAAGCTCGTTGGCTGATCGACGAGGCACCCGTAGCCGCGCAGGCTGTCATCTGTCGCGAGCACCAGCGGTGTTTCATGCCAGCGTCGCACCCCGGTGGTGGGAGGATGGGCAAGTGGCGCGGGGCTGAATTTCATTTTTCAAAGAAAGGCTACCCCTGTCCTGGTAAGCGGGCAAGCGGGAGGCCCCGATTATCCAAGCGATGCCCGGCAGGGTTACAGTGTCGCCATGTGCACTGTCAAGCTCGCCCTGATCGGCGCCGTGATGATGAGCTGCGTCGCGGCAGCCGCAACACCGGATGATTTTCGATGGCTCGAACAGGTGCATAGCGCACGCGCGATGGACTGGGTCCAGGGCGAGAACCTCAAGACCGAGCGGCGCCTCGATCAGGATCCGCGCTATGCGCGGCTTTACCGGGAGGCACTGGCCATCACGACGGCCAAAGACAAGATCCCGGTACCCACGTTCGAGAACGGCCAAATTTATAATCTCTGGAAGGATCAGCGCCATGTGCATGGCCTGTGGCGCCAGACCACGCTCGCAAGCTTCAGACATAGGGCACCGGATTGGCGCCCGGCGCTCGATCTGGATGAGCTGTCGGCGCTGGAACATCGCAACTGGTTTATGAAAGGCGCGGACTGCAATTTGCCCGCGCGGCTCAGGTGCCTGCTGCAATTGTCCGACGGTGGCGAAGATGCGGTGAGCTTGCGCGAATTCGACCCTGGCAAGGCCGCGCTGGTTGATGGCGGGTTCAGTTTGCCGCGCGGCAAGCAGTTCGCAGCCTGGATGGCGGCCGATGCATTGCTGGTGGCGCGCGAGTGGACGCCCGGCTCGCTGACTGATTCAGGCTACCCCTATATCGTCAAACGGCTGCATCGCGGCCAGCCGCTGTCTGCGGCCACCGAAGTCTTCCGCGGCAAGAAGACGGATGTGCAGGTGACGCCGGTCACCCTGGTCGATGGCGCGGGGCTTCAGGCGGTGCTGATTCAGCGCGACGTTTCCTTTTTCGAGCACGAGTATTATCTGCTGCGCCCGGCGGGGTTCGTGAAGCTTGATCTGCCGCTGAAGGCAGATCTGCAGGCGCTTGTGTCGGGGCGACTGATCATGAGCCTGAACACCGATTGGGTCACCCCACAGGGCAGCGCTTTTTCGCAGGGCTCGTTGATCGGCCTGCCATTGGCGCCGGGCGCGGCGGTGGCCGGCGGCCATGCGGAATTGATCTTTGCGCCGGGCGAGCGCGAAGTGCTGCAGCAGGTCGCCGCCGCCGGCAATGCGCTGCTGGTCACGCTGCTCGACAATGTCCGCGGGCGAGCGTGTACATTCACGCCCGCGGCCAAAGGCCATTGGACCCGTCAATTGCTACAGCTTCCCGATAACGCATCCGTCGATCTCATCGATGCGGATCGTCGCGGTCACCAGGCGTTCCTCAACGTCACGGGATTTCTAACCCCGGCGAGCCTCTGGCTAATCGACTTGCAGACGGCACACGTCGAGTCCATCCGCACCGCGCCAGCGAACTTCGATGCCTCGCGAGATACGGTAGAGCAGCATGAGGCCGTATCAAACGATGGCACGCGAATTCCTTATTTCGTCGTGCACTCGATCAATGCGCCGCATGACGGCAGCACGCCTACGGTGTTGACCGCCTACGGCGGCTTTCAGGTGCCGGTCACGCCGTCCTATGGCGGATACGAGTGGCTGCATGAACCGTATTACGCG
>JANXZQ010000093.1 GCA_025355445.1 Gammaproteobacteria bacterium | reverse complement strand
ATGGGAATCGGCAAGTACGGCAGAAGCCGCGCGCCGACACCGACCGCCCCGGAACCGGGACCGCCGCCGCCGTGCGGCGTGGAAAATGTCTTGTGCAAGTTCATGTGAATGACGTCGAACCCCATATCGCCGGGCCGAACTTTGCCGAGAATGGCGTTGAGATTGGCGCCGTCGTAGTACAAGAGCCCGCCGGCTTCGTGCACGATGCGCGCGACCTCGGCAATTTTGTGCTCGAACACACCGAGTGTGGATGGGTTCGTCAACATGATGCCCGCCGTCGCCGGGCCCACGGCCGCACGCAGTGCTTCGATGTCCACATCGCCGTTCGCATCGCACGGGATTTCCTTGACGCTGCACCCGCACATGGCGGCAGTGGCGGGATTGGTGCCGTGCGCGGCCTGCGGCACGATGATTTCAGTACGAGCCAGGTCGTTTCGGGCCCGATGATAGGCGCGGATCATCGCAACACCGGCGAACTCCCCCTGCGCGCCGGCCATCGGAGTCAGGCTGACCGCCTGCATGCCGGTGATTTCCTGCAACATCCCCTGCAGCTCGTACATGCAGGCCATGAACCCTTGCGGCTCGGGCCCGAGCGGATGTAGCCCCAGAAATTCCGGCAGCATGGCGAAGCTATTGCATGCCTTAGGGTTATATTTCATGGTGCAGGAGCCAAGCGGATAGAAATGCGTGTCGATGGAGAAGTTCATCTGCGAAAGACGCGTGAAATGGCGCACCACCTGCAGCTCTGATACCTCGGGCAGCGCGGGCGGCGCGGCGCGGCGCAGATGCGCCGGAATTTCCGCAGTACCGGCCGCGCGTGGCGGGAATTGGGTCACCGCCTGACGTCCCGGCTTGCCGAGTTCGAATATTAGCGGCTCTCTCGATTGCAACTCAGTCATCGTGCTCTCCTGAATTCTGGCGTGCTCACGCGGCGGCGCGCGCGAGCTTCATGACGTCGGCAAGCGCAGCGGCATATGAATCGATATCGACGTCGAGTTTGGTTTCGGTCGCGCACACCAGCAGTGAGTGGCCTAGTTCAGGGTAACGATCGGTGAGGTCAAGACCCCCCAAAATCCCGCGCTGCGCCAGGGCGCCCAGCACCGGCGGCACCGGCCGATCCAGCAGCAGCACGGCCTCGTGAAAGTGCGCAGCCGTAAAGGCCTCCTTCACCCCCGCGATCGCGCTCAAGCGCGCGACCAATTGAGCCGTACGCTGCAAACTCGCCGCGGCCACGCGCTGCAGTCCGGCGGCCCCGAGCAGCGACATGTAGATGGTCGCCGCCGTGACCAACAGACCCTGATTGGTGCAAATATTCGAAGTCGCCTTGCTGCGCCTTATATGCTGCTCGCGCGCTTGCAAGGTGAGGCTGAACCCAGGCCGTCCCTCCGTGTCCACGGTGCGTCCGACAATTCTTCCCGGCATTTGCCGCACATACTGCATGCGCGTGGTCATGAATCCGAAGTAAGGTCCGCCCGAGGAGAGCGGCACACCCAGTGGCTGCCCCTCGCCGCAAACGATGTCGGCGCCATGGCCCGCGTCGGTCCGTGTGCCCCATTGCCCGGGGGGTTTGAGTACCGCAAGCGAAATGGGATTGACCACGGCAATCACCAGAATCTTGTTCTGATGCGCCCAGTCGGTAAGCTCATCCGCCTCTTCCAAGCAGCCGAAGAAATTCGGCTGTGGTATGACCAACGCGGTGACGTCCTGCCCACTGAAGGGCAGCAACGACTCGAGCGGCGTGCGCCCCGCCGTTCGATCGAAATCCACGGATTCAAAAACCACTCCCTGATTGCCGGCAATCGCGTGCGCCACCTGCCCATAGGTGGGATTCAGGGTGCGCGGCACCAGAATACGGCGCGAGCTCGAGCCACGATTGGCGCGCACCGCCATGAGACACGCTTCCACCAGAGCCGAAGCGCCGTCATACAGCGAGGCGTTCGCTACCTCCATGCCCGTGAGCGCGCACATCATCGATTGAAATTCGTAAATCAGTTGCAAAGTACCTTGGCTGGCTTCGGCTTGATACGGCGTATATGCCGAGTAGAACTCACCCCGCGTCGTGATGGCCCATACCGGAGCCGGGATGTGGTGTTCGTATGCCCCTGCGCCGATGAAATTCACCGGCCGGCCATCGTCCTTTGCGCGTTCGGTCAGCAGGCGCCCCAATTCCATTTCGCCCAGCGCCGGCGGCAGGTTGAGCTCGCCGGCCCGCAGCGCGGCGGGGATTTCATCGAATAAGTCCTCGATCGAGTGCGCGCCGATGCGCTCCAGCATGCGTTCGATGTCCTCGGCGGTGTGCGGAATGAATGGCATGGGAATTCCTAGTTCGCCTCTTCGGCCAGATATTGCGCATACTCCGCGGCGTTCATGAGCGCGGGCGCGTCGACCGGCGAATTGGTCTGGACGCGGAACAACCAGCCCTTGCCATAGGGGTCCTGATTGACCAGTTCGGGTTGCGCCGCCAATTCGCCGTTCCCTGCGATGACTTTACCGCTCACGGGGCTGTACACATCGGAAGCCGCCTTGACGGATTCGACGACCGCGCCCGCCTCGCCGGCTTTCAAATTGCGTCCCGCCTCCGGAACCTCGACGAATACCAAATCGCCGAGCGCACTCTGCGCATGCTCCGAAATGCCGATCTCGACCGCGCCGTTGGGCGCGTCCTGCACCATGCGCACCCATTCGTGGCTCTTGGTGAATCGCAAATCATTGGGTATGTCTTTCAAAATCAATCCCCTGTGACCAGTGAAATCAATGCTTTCCCGTGACGCACGAACGGCGGCTTGACGATGCGCGCGGTATGCAGCTTGCCGCGAATCTCTACCTGCACATGCGCCGCGGCCGTGCGCGGTACCCGCGCCAGTGCAATGGAACGATTCAAGGTCGGAGAAAAGCTGCCGCTGGTGATTTCGCCGGCGGCGGGCGGCGGCGCAACGGCGGGCGGCGGCGCAGCGGCGGGCGGCGGCGCAGCGGCGTCCGCCGGCAACTCTCCGGGCACTTCGGCC
>JANXZQ010000018.1 GCA_025355445.1 Gammaproteobacteria bacterium | reverse complement strand
GAGCACCTGACTGGGGGTCAGGAGGTCGCAGGTTCGAATCCTGTCGCCCCGACCATAACCCCCTTTGACAAGGCTATCCGAATCTGTTTGGATGCCGACTCAAAGGAGATCAGCCGTGCAAATCACGACCAGTCAGGACCGCAGACCGCCTAATTACGACCCGGCACTTCTTCCACTTTCGGGACGTATCCGCCATCAGGACACCGAGACGATCCGCGACTTCCGCGACCATCTCGACGCTAAGGGCGTGAGCAAGAAGACCCGATCGACCTACCTCGAAGCGGTGGAAGGATTCGCTGCATTCACTGCGGTGGAGGGCATGCCAGACCTCGAGAACGTCTCTCGTGAACACGTCGAAGGCTGGCTCCGAAGTCTGCGCCAACGAGGCAACAAGCCGTCCACGCTCCGCAACCGCTACGCCGGATTGGCCCAGCATTACCGCTGGCAGATCCTCGCCGACATCCGCCGCGATTCGCCGATGGCGCGCATTGAGCGCCCGCGCATCCCCGCGCAGATCCAGCCTGACTACGACGCCGATGACGTCGCGCGGCTGCTAGAGAGCATCCCTGCGAAACAGGGCGCGTACACGCCGGGCGCCAAGCGCCAACACCTGACGAATCTTCGCGATCGCGCGTTGATCGCGCTGTTGTTCGATACCGGAAGCCGGGCGCAGGAGGTATGCGATGTGAAGATGGACGACATCGATCGCGACGTGCGCCGCATCATCATTCGCGCCGGCAAGGGCGGCAAGGGTCGGATCATCGGCTACTCGCCGGAGACCGGCGGACTATTGAGCCGCTACCTCCGCGCCCGTGGCGGCAGCGACAAGTTACCGCGTACAGCGCCGCTGTTCGCGACCGAGCAGGGCGAGGCACTCACGTACAACGCCACGCGATGCTTGATGCGACGTCGCTTCCTGCAGGCGGGGCTGGAGTTCAGCGGCGTGCATGCGTTTCGCCGTGGCTGGGCGCAGTCCATGCTCAATAGTGGCGCCAGTCCGCTCGACGTGCAGGCGTTAGGGGGTTGGACCAGCCAAGCGATGGTCAGTAAATACGTTGCCGCGAGCGCCCAAGAGCGCGCGTTGAGAGCGTCGGACGAACACGCGCCGATGTCGCACGTCCGTGTTGGGCGGCGCGAGTGAATGAGCTGGATGATGTGGTGTTGGCGTCCAAAGTAAGGCACAGGGCTACGGGGCGTTGCCGCAGCAATCTCAAGTGCTTGAATGAAGGCGACTCTTGACCGATTTCGATCCACCCCAGCGAATGCGCGACTACAGGGCTTCGCGCCTTGTCTACAACGGAACTAACAGGGTCGAAGCACAGAAGGCCCTACAGGCGATCGTCGATTTGTTCTGGCGAGAAAGCGGCCTAGCGCACTCGATCGGTGTCGACTGGACCGGTGCTGATAGCGTCAAGAGGTTGTGGGAGGGTGGTACGCCCAATATCGGTAGTCGCCGCAGGCAGAACGCTGAAAAGATGGCGGCATCGCTGCGTGTTGTGATTTTTTCGGCATTGATCGACTCCTACGTCCAAAACTCGCTTCGGGCGAATGCTGTCCGATCGCGCGCGGAACTCGAATCGGAGAAGTGGAGGGCGGCGGTTGCTGCCCTCCCCGACCCTCGAGTTATCGAGATATTTAAGGCTGCAGTACTTGACGCCTCTGGAGATGCCGATTCCGTGCCTTTTCTTGTGGAACCACCCGGCGCACGGGCGGCGATGATCGAGGCCGCGCATAGACTCCGCGTGGCCGGCCAGAAACCATGGCACCAGTTCAAAGAAATCGCCCAAGAAGTACGAGATGTTCTCGCGCGTTGCATGGACGAATTGGACCGCGTCCATCCAGGTAGGTCTGCGGAGATTAGCGAAGACGCACGTCTCTTCTACACGTACTACATGGAAGGCGTGCCAAAGAAAAGCATGTATAGCCGAAAGGCCGGCAGCGACCCCAACGATGACCGCCGCACCGCTAGGCGTCGAATTGTCCGCATCGAACGGCTGCTCGGTGGGTACGACTTAGCGCAACCGCCGCCAATCCCCTTGACACCGCCCTCCACGCTTGAGGACTCTCTGGCCAACTAGCCGCCACAACCTCGCACCGGGGCAGAACTCTTCGCCCAATCCGCCACTGACGTAAATGCCGCAACTCACGCAAGATGCGGTAGATGAACACACGCCCCCTTTCAATCCGCGAAGTAACTCACCTTCTCGGTGTGCACCGCGAGACCGTGCGCCGGTATCTGCGCTTAGGCGCCTTGCGGGGCTTCCAGTTGCCGTCGGGCGTCTGGCGGATTCCCTCCGACGAGATTGATCGACTCCAAAACGCACAAAGTTGGGGAGCCGCGGAGGAGCTTCGCTGATGGGTGCCAGCCCAGATCCTGCGATTGCCCGCCGCGCCAACTTGAAGCGCCGGCTTGCTGCGCTCAAACAGCACGCCGCTGCTCGCGGTGAGGACGGCAAGAGCGAAGTCGGTCGCCGCGGCGGTCTGATCGGTGGTCCGATTACGGCTTCCCGGATGGGCGATCCCCGCATTTGGGGCTTGGAAATGAACGGCCGGAGATGGGGCTGGCTGAAGGAACGGTAGAGACGACGAAGCGGGCCTATCAGGGCCCGCAGTCGCACCCACGAATGGATGATGTTGGTAAATGCACCCTAATCGTTACCCGTCGAGAACGTCAAGCAAGCCGCCGCGTCGTCGTGGTTGTCCGAAGTGCCGCGCGGTCTTTCTGGCCGCTGAGTTGGCGTTAGCTGGACGTGTGGACCGTCGTTGGGCCGGTGCGGGCGGCTGGTTTCGCCAGTGCCCTCAGTGCAGGCATCGTGCTCGTACGGGCGACTTCGTCCGCGTCACGGCGCCACCCTCGCTTGCAGATGCAAGGGGGCAGCAATGACGACTCCCTTCTACCTGTTCGATCCAGCATCCATCTTCGCCGCTGACTTGGCCGCAGAATTTGACGGCGTGTTGCCCGACCTGAGCCTTTACAACGGCGCGCGGGTTTGGAAGCGCGAGGTCGACGGGAAGACCGCCGAGGATCGCTTGTTCAACGTCTTGAACTTTGATGCTGTGACCTGGCGATGGTTGGGCTCCGGCGAGGATGTGATCAACTACATCCGCGAACTACGTGGGGTGTTGAAGTATCCGCTGTGCGATGACTTCCGCGATGCGCTTGCCAACTGCCTGGCCCTCGCAGAGGAAGAAGCGTGCCGGCGTTTGCGACGACTGCGAGGACGTCGACCTCGCAGCGGTCGCTACATCGAGTGGGAGAATGCGAATCTCCTCGCCGATGTCGAAAGTGTCTGTGGCCCGGGCGTTCGTCGCGGTCGGAGGGTGGTGTTCCGTTGCTGCTTCCATGACGACAAGCGCCCGTCTTTGTCCGTCGATCCTGAGAAGCGCGTTTGGTTCTGCCATCCTTGCGGGCGTGGCGGAGGTGTCGTTGACTGGCGCAAAGCAATCGAGGTGGCGGCATGAACGCCAACCTCATCGAGCAACTGCAGGAAGTGCTCAC
>JANXZQ010000007.1 GCA_025355445.1 Gammaproteobacteria bacterium | reverse complement strand
TTTTTTAGAAGGCGCGCTCGGGAAATTCCCCGGCCCGAGCGGAAAGCGATGATTGAGCGGGATGGCGAGGTGCCCGTGAAGCGCCAAGCACAGCTGCTGGATCTGAGCCGTTCGAGCGTTTACTACGTCGCGCGTGGCTTGCCGGAGCGAGATCTGAAGCTGATGCGGATTTTGGACGAGTTGCATCTGAAGTGGCCATTCTACGGGGCGCGAAAGCTGACCCGGGAGCTGCAAAATCAGGGACACGAGGTCGGCCGCCGGCATGTGACGACGCTGATGCGGCGGATGGGCATGGAGACGATCTACCGTAAACCGCGCACGAGCATTTCTGCGCCATTATCTGCGATCTACCCGTACCTGCTCACCGGCCTGAAGATCGAACGTCCTAATCACGTGTGGGCAGCCGATCTGACGTACCTTCCGATGGCACATGGTTTCCAGTATCTGGTGGCGATCATCGATGTCGGCAGCCGCAAAACGCTGTCCTGGAGAGTGTCGAACACGATGACGCCGGACTTCTGCATCGAGGCGCTACAGGAAGCACTGGGAAAAACGGGAAGCCGGAGATCTTCAACACGGACCAGGGATCTCAGTTTACCTGCGGGGAGTGGATCGATACGCTGAAGTCAGCCGGGGTCCAGATCAGCATGGACGGCAAGGGTCGATGGATCGACAATGTGTTTATCGAGCGCCTGTGGCGCAGTGTGAAATACGAGAATATCTATCTGCGCGCCTACGAGACCGGAACGCAGCTGCGGCAAGGATTGACCGAGTACTTTGATTTTTACAATGCAGAGCGCGTTCACCAGGCACTGGACTACCAGACCCCGGACGATGTTTACTACGGTCGTGCGCAGTGCAGGCTCGCGGCATGATCGGCATCACTGCGGCAAGGATCGAAGAGCTTCTGCCGCTACGCGCCAGACTGCGCAGCTTGGGAACGATTGACGAACAGACAGAGCGAAGAGATCATCAACACAATCGGCAGATCCACTTAGCCCATCAAGAAATCTGTCCTAAGAACCGAAGCCACCCGTATTACACCGCCGCCATACCAGGGGGCGCTCATCCCTTGGATAGTACGCAAGCCAACGTGGTACGGGGATCGGCGCCCTATTGGCGATTGGCCTACGAGCAACGCTGGGACCGCAATTCCTTGTCGGTAGACGCCTTCGGCTTGAATGCAAACGTTCATCCGGGAAATGGAACGGCGCTGGCGGGTGGCCTCGATAAGTTCAGGGACACCGCCGTGGATATGCAGTACCAGTTCATCGGCGAGGACCATCTGGTAACTTTCCTGGGGACCTACATTAGGGAGCACCAAACACTTAACGCAAGCGTCCTCGACGGATTCGCTGCAAATACGAAGAACAACCTCAAGACGCTCAAATTGACGGGCGAATACTATTACCAGCGGCGGATTGGCGGTACCATTGGATACTTCAGTACCACCGGAAGCTCCGATTCACTTCTCTATGTCCCGGGGCCGGTCACGGGCAGCGCGACTAGCAATCCCGACACCAACGGCTACGTACTCGAGGTGAACTACCTGCCCTGGCTCAACACGAAACTGCAGGCGCAATATTGTCGCCTTTGGAATAAGCATATTCGTGTGCGCCGGCGCCTACGGCGCAGGTGACCTACCGGATAATATGACCGACGCCCAGAGGGGGGCTCTAAGCAAGACCGTCGAAACCTGTGGCACTTGCCATGGAGTTAATGGCCGCAGCGTGTCGCCGACCTTCCCGAATCTGGCCGCGCAGCAGGCACCCTACATCGAATTACAGCTGAAGGCGTTCAAGGATCAATCGCGCGCGGATCCGGACGCTCAGGCGTACATGTGGGGGATGGCTGCCCAACTGAGCGACGCGACGATCAGTGCGTTGGCGGGCTATTTTGCCGCGCAACCCGCCGCGCCCGGGCGGGGAGGGAATTCCACACTGATTGCGCAGGGTAAGAGCTTGTTCGAGGAAGGGGTTCCCACACGCGGGATACCGCCGTGCGCTTCCTGTCACGGCGCGCATGCCGAGGGTATGGCCGCATTTCCGCGCCTTGACGGGCAACATGCACCCTACTTGTTTAAGCAGCTGCTCGTGATTCAAAGCGTGCTGCGCACCGCGCCGGTCATGCATGGAGTAATAAAAGATCTCACGAAGGATCAAATGCAAGCCGTCGTTGCCTATCTCGAGTCAATATGAGTGCTGGACGACTGATCGAGGAGTCGCCTACGTCACCGGCTGAGCACGCGGGACGCTAACTCCGAAATGTGCACGTACTTTGGCGATGATTTGCGGATCTGTCATTTTGTCCTCGGCCTTCACAGCCGCCACTCTGGGTCCACGCTTGCGCTTCAGCAGCCGCTTATGCAATTCGCCTTTGGCCTCGCCGGGGCCAAGGAGCAGTACGCTCTCGCAGTCGCGAAGCGCAGCGATCACGGTGTCGTAGTAGATATTGAGTTTCTCCGTCAGCGCCCGCTGGCGACTGTCGTCGGCCGGCACTTGACGTGCTTCATAAGATCCCTTCAAGGGAGAGTCACCACCTCGCTCGGGATGTTTTTCAACATGAGAGGCGATATGCGCGATATGTTCACCGTTGGCGGTGAGCGTCACGACTATCGATTGGCGGTGATCGATCCAGACGCCGGCGTTGCTGGGAATTCCCGACATTCCACACGCAAGAGTCACCCTTGGACCCGTTATGCTCGCCGCTTCGGAGCGATCGCGCTGAAGCTCTTGCAACTGCCGCTTTGCATTATTAAAGGCGTTGCGCAAAGCAAGGTATATGTCCTTGTGTCCTGCGCCATCAAGATGGAGGCTGTCGGCATGGATTTTCGCACCGGGGACGATCAGGTCAATTTTGACCAAATAGCGCGCCTGGGTTTCGATGCGTCTATCGGGGCCTACGAGCATTATATGACATTGTGTGATCCGCTCGTTGTAGCGCTCCAATCTAGATCCCAATTTCCGCACGCGATCCTCGAGGGCGCCAGAGCGGCCGAGGTCGCGAAAAGTTAACGTGATGGGCGACATGGTTGGGTACCGATAAGTATGCTGTATGGCAAGTATCGGCAATCTCGGTCACGGTTACATCAGGGATTCCCGACCCACGATGCGGGGAGCCCGCTGGCGCTTACGCTTTATCAGTCAGTGTCAGGTGTAATTTCACCAGATGAGCCACCGAACGCGCGCCCATCTTTTCCATTACCTTGCCGCGATGGATTTCCACAGTCCGTTCGCTCAAGCTCAAATCAATCGCGATTACTTTGTTCGCGGCACCATCGACTACCATATCCATCACCTGTCGCTCGCGCGGCGTCAGAGATTCGAGCCGTTGCTGGACTTGGGCGCGGCGCGCCACGGTGCTGCGATTCTCGGCGTCTTGCTTCAGAGCGTGATTAATGCGATCCAGAAGATCTTGATCCCGAAACGGCTTCTGAATAAATTCGTAGGCCCCTTCCTTCATCGCCTGCACGGCCATCGGTACATCGCCATGACCGGTGATAAATATGACAGGCATCATCGAACCCATACGATTCAGGTGCTGTTGTACTTCTAGCCCACTCATGTCCGGCATACGTATATCCAGTACAAGGCACCCCGACGCGTCGGCCTTGAAGTTTGCCAAGAATTCGCCAGGGCGCGAAAAAACCGCTGTCTTGTATCCAACGGTGCTTAACAACGTATCGAGAGCGCGTCGCATGCCGTCGTCGTCGTCAACCACATAAACAGCCGGAACAATGTCTTTTTCAGTTGGTTTTGTCATGGGTGACTCCGATGAAGTTTCCGCGACGGGCAATCTAAACCAAAAGCGTCTGCCGCCCGCCGGCAAAATTATCAAACCCAATCGTTCCTTCGTGCGATTTCTTCGAGATTAATCTTGTCCAAACACATCGAGAGCACGATCGACCATAAGTGCCGGCCGATTGAGCATGCGTTCGCCCGCTTGCGCGAAGGTTGCGAGGGTACCTCTCGTCGCCAACAGTCGACGAACGCCGATAATCTGCCGAATGCTGCTCAGCCCCGGCCACTAGTCAGTGTGCCGGATTGATCGCCGGCGTGTCGCTGTGAATTGCCGAAACAACTTGCGCCCGCCCCTTAGTGACGGATCGATTTCGTTCGCTGCCGTTTGCGCCGGCCGGCGGCCATTGTGATATGGTTAACGGCTAATTCAACGCAACAAGTCCGCACTCGCTGGCCCGCGTAGGGCATTTAGGGTCTGTCATGGCCGAAATTAGCTCCATTGCGCAGCGCCTATTGCAATTCTCGCCGGATGCGATGCTTGTCGTGGACGCGCGGGGAATTATTCAATTTTCCAATGAAACTTCGAGCAGTTTATTCGGCTATCGACCCGAGCAGCTCATAGGTCGACCCATCAAAATGCTGATCCCGGAACGATTCCAGGCACGTCACGGTGCGCACGTATCGAGCTTTTTGCGTGAGCTGTCCAGTCGCGAGATGGGAGCGCGAATCAGTGATCTATTTGCACGACGCGCCGATGGCTCTGAATTCCCGGCAGGTATTCGGCTCTCGCCCTTTACCGATGGCGAGCAAAGGTTTGTAGCGGCGGCCATACGCGATGTGACCGAGCGGCGTTCCATCAGCGACGCCCTCGTTGCGGCGCGAGAGGACGCGGACCGCGCCAATCGTGCCAAGAGCCGCTTTCTGGCGACAGCGAGTCACGATTTGCGCCAGCCGTTGCAAGCAATACGGATGATGAACGCTTCCATGCGGAAGCTGACGCAAGATGCTCCGGATTTGAGCGAGATCGTACGCCACCAGGAATTGGCCATCGACAGTGCGACTCGGCTATTGAACGCGCTGCTGGATATCAGCCGCCTCGAATCTGGCGCTGTTGAACCGCAACTATCGCCTGTCAGCCTCACCGCGGCGTTCGAGCATCTTGCGCAAGAGTTCGCATCTTCAGCCGCGGCGAAGAATCTGCAGTTGGAATTCTCGGATACTCAGGTTGTGATGTCCACGGATCGCACCTTATTCGCTCAACTATTGCAAAATCTGATCGGTAATGCACTCAAGTATACCGAGCGAGGCTATGTGCGGATTTCGCAGGCAGCGGAACCCGATGCGCTGGTCCTTAAGATTGAAGATTCCGGCGTCGGCATTCCGAGCGACAAAGTAGAGAGGATTTTCGATGAGTATTACCAGATCGGGCCGCAAGGCGCGCAGCGGCTGGGCGTCGGTTTGGGTCTCGCCATCGTCCGCGAAGTAGCACGAGTGCTCGGGTATTCGGTTTCGGTTGCCTCGACACTGGGGAAGGGAACGTGCGTTAGCGTGCGGATACCCCGACATAGACTGCTATTGGAAACGCAGGCCCCGGCAAGGGAGGTCGGTGCTGTCACAGTCACAAATGGCCGGCCCCGGTGCCGAGTGATATTGTTGGAGGACAATGATTCTGTTCGCGTAGCGACCGCATTATTTCTAAGCCTGGAAGGGTTTGAAACACGCACGTCGGCCACCGTCGCAGATGCGCAGGCCTTGTTGCTCGATATACAGCCGGGCGACCTGTTCATCACGGACTATCACCTCGATGGAAAGCTGACTGGGCTCGACGTTCTTCAGCAGCTGCGCAGCCAGCAAGGCCGCAACATTCCGGCAACCCTACTGAGCGGCGATTTGCAATCGATGATGCGAGTCGTCAAGACATCCATTCCGCAGTGTCGTTTTCTGAGCAAGCCGGTCGATACCAACGCACTCCTCTCGGCTATTGCAGAACTGAGCGCGAATTAGGGCGTGAATCTGGATGTCGTGCTTCCTCCAATGGTTGGAGTAGCTCAGTACTCACGCCAATCTCATGCGCATAAACCCTCATAACTCTCTGTGGCGCATTGCAAGATACTGAAATCCGGGTATCAAGCAAGCGCCGAGGTGATCATTGTGGTGGGGGGCATCAGCGCGCCGTGTACGGGAGTTCTTGCCGCGATCGCGGCCGTGTTCGCGCTGGTGACCGGCGAGGCGCGCGCGTCAGAAGAAACGGTCCGTCGAGCGACTCAAACGGCGTTGTCGCGCGATGCTCATCCAGATCTCGGAGCCTTGAAATTTAGCCATTATTGCGCACGCTGTCACGATTCCCAAGCTCAAGGCGATGCGAACCGTGCAATACCGGCGTTGGCGGGCCAAAGATTTGCTTATCTTATCCGGCAGCTGGTCAACATTTCAGGCTTTTGAACGCGATAGTAATACCATGCACGGCGTCTTATCGCAGGTCGAGTTGCGATGGGGACGGCTTTGTGCCATCGCTGCGAAATCAACAATACGGCTGCTTGGTCGACCAAATGCACAAACTGGGTGATGGTCGTCGATATAACGTCGATGAGAACTTGGTGCGCTTCTTACATAGCTTTGATGAGCAGGATATGAATGCGACCGCAGACTACCTATCGCGCCTGCGCCGCGTGGGCGCAGTGCACAAAGTGATGCGCGCCGATGGCTGTCGTAGTTGACTAACACATGCCTCCTCGACAATCGGTAGGAAGTGCTCCCGCACCTGAATTAACCGCCACCGTGGCTTTGCGTCAGACCATCCAGCATCTGCAGGAATCCCTGGATAGCACAATTGTAGGACTGTCACGAGCGGTCACGCCAGATACGGTGCATAAAACGCGCACTGCTTCACGTCGATTGCGCGCGGTTCTATGCGCCTTTAAACGGGCTTTGAATCGCACCGTATTCCGTCGCTATGCGGCCGCGTTGGAGGAGTTGGCCCATCATCTCGAGGCGGTGAGGGAAGCGGACGTCACCCAACACTTTATCGCTAGCTATTCTCAAGAGAACCGATTGAGGTCTGCGATTGCGCAGAGCAGATCGCAGGCGGTTTGCGATTTAGAATTCACGATGGGCACCGACTCATAGACGGTGCGCCTCGTAAGGCTGCGAACCATCGCGTCGCACCCTGGATTGATCGTTGCAACTGAAGAGCCGATGAGTTCAATGACGCAGCGTGTCTTGAGGCGTCGTCGCCTGCGCCTCCGCGCGGCACTTCGTTACCGTGGGCACGGTTTTCGGCATTTGCATAAGATTCGAGTGAGGATCAAGACACTGAGGTACCTGTTGGAGCAGTGCGAATCGACCCATCCCGGCGCAGCGCGGACGGAGGTCAAACAATTGAGCAAGTTGCAAGACTGCCTGGGGGACTTTCACGACACGTCATGTTTGATACACGCGCTCAAGCGCCAATGGCGTTATCGTCGTGCGACGACTGAACTATCAGCGGACATTGACGCTCGCCAAATGGAACTCTTCCATAGCTTCCGAAAGCACCGCAGGCAGCTGCGGCGACTATGGCGTGCATCGGGGAACGCAGATTAGACGCGTTGCGGGGTCTTCCGGAAAAGTTAGCCAGGGACAGGGCGCGGACGGTCCGCGGATGACCGAGGTATCACACCCGCTGCTTGAGCTAAGTTCACATGTCCGCCTTCCGGCTGAATTAAAATGTCCTGATCGGATATCGAGGATTGGAAGCTTTTGATCGGTCTTCGATGCAGTCTGACGCCGCAGGCGCCAGAAGCTCTTCGTTTTCGATTTGCGTGGCAACGAAAGGGAACGAATTTGAATGACCGTGAAGAGAAAGCAGGCCCGCTACGTTGCCATCCCCGGACCCTCCGGGCGATATTGCTCCCATCGTCGTAACGCGTTTCACTGTCACGCGTTACGCCAGTGGAGAAGTACAATGGCAGCGGCTGAGCGAATGAAGGCGATGCGTGATCGATGGCGCGCGCGCGGTTTACGCGAAGTGCGCCTCGTCGTGCCAGATGCACGATCCAAGGCGATTCGCCGTCGGGTAGCCAGGGAGGTTGCAGGCTTGGATCCAGCCCTCGAACTGGCAGCGTTAGGGTGGATCCAGGCAGTATCGGAATTTGACC
>JANXZQ010000542.1 GCA_025355445.1 Gammaproteobacteria bacterium | reverse complement strand
CCAGCCCGCCTTGCGCTCAGCCTCCGAGGGCAGCCACCAGGGTGTTCCCAGCACGGCCTGCTGCGCGCCGACTTTGAGCGGATAGATGCGGCCGGCAAAGGAGACGAAGTACCAGGTGTCATTGATCCGCACGGCTTTTTCGGTCACGGGATCGCCGGACATGTTGAACAATGGCTGCGTGCGCTTCTGCTGCGCGGCTCCATTGTTGTCGAGTTCCACCTGCGACAATGAACCGTCGCCGCACACAGAGAAGAACGAGCGCGGCCCGCTGGGAAAAATCAGCGCACACCCGGGCGTCTCGACTTCACGGACGAACTTGCGGGTCGCGGTATCGACCACCGTCACGCTCTGCGCCGGATTGAAGTTGTAGATGAGAAGGAAGCGTTCGTCGTCGGTCAATACCGAATTGGCCATCATCGGCAGGTTTGACGATCGCTTCGGCGGAATGGCGATCTCGCCGAGCGGTTTCAGCGTGCCGGGATCATACAAGGTGACGACGTCGGTGCGCTTGCCGCGGGTGCCGCGCGAGAAATAGGATTCGGGAGAATAGATGACCTTGCCGTCGCGGGGCAGAACCACACGTGCGAAGCCGTATCCCGTGCTCAAGGTGCCCAAGTAGCGGCCCGAATCGCCGTCGACCAAGTACGCCATGCCGTCGGCCATGTGCGGAAACACGAAGTCGTTTACCCACACCCAATGTTTCGATGCCGGCACGGGCAGGGTCGCCACCGAGGGTCCACTGCCGATATCCGCCGGCAGCTCCGCGCGGGCAGAGGCCGCGAGCACGCCGCATATCAAGAGAGCGCTGGCAATTCGGAATCGCATGGTCATTTCCCTGAAGATAGTCTCATTTTTCGTGCTTGATGACGATGGGGTGTGATGTGGACAGGCCGCCGTCCACGGCGATGGCCTGACCATTGACATATGACGATGCATCGGATGCAAGAAAGAGCGCGGTCTGCGCGATCTCGCCTGGGTTGCCCGGGCGACGCAGCGGATTGAGTTGTCCGATTTTGCGCTCGCTGCCGCGGGCGCGCGCCTGCTCGAAAATCGGCCGGGTCATGCCGCTCTCGATCAGCCCCGGACAAATGGCATTGATGCGCACGCCCGTGCCGCTCAATTGGTTGGCGGCGGTTTGCACCAGACTGATGACGCCGGCTTTGCTGGCGCTGTAGGGCATGCCGCCGGCGCCGGAGCGCAGACCGGCGACCGAGGCCGTGCAGATGATGGAGCCGCGCTTGCGTTCAACCATTGCCAGCGCCGCGTACTTTGCCGCGAGAAAAGTGCCGATCAAGTTGATGTTGAGAACCTGCATCCAGTGCTCGACGGTCTCCTCGAAAAACGGCACCAAGCCGCCGCTGATACCGGCATTCGCAAAGCACACATCGAGTGCGCCATACTCCTTGATCGTGAGAGCCACAGCGCCGGAAATGTCTTGCTCGGCGGAAGCATCCCGTACCAGGGCCAAGGCACGCCCTCCGGCGGCGCGGATTTGCGCTGCCGTGTCCTCGACTTCCGGAGCGCGGTCCAGCGCCACGACGGCGGCGCCCGCGGCTGCGAACAACAAGGCGCCGGCACGGCCGATGCCGCTGGCCGCGCCGGTGACCAATGCGGTCCTGCCGTGAAGAGTGTTCATGTGTCGATGGTTGGGGCCCGCGAGGGGTCGAAGTATTACACATCGACCGTTGGACTATAATGGCGGCCACTCAAGCCTTCGCATTCCTTCCAAGCAGCAAGGGGTTCCGCATGTCCGATACACCGAACACGATTTCGCGCCGGGAGTTCACCGCGCTTTCCATCGCCGCCGGCGTTGCCGGGGCGGGCCTTGCCGCGGCATCGGCCGCCGCGGGCGCCACGGCGGCACAGATGGTCGACACCGATGTACAGGTGACTACCGCCGCGGGGGTCTGCGATGCCGCGCTCATTCACCCGCAAAAGGGTGAGTGGCCGGGCGTCATTCTATTCACCGACGTATTCGGTCTGCGCCCCACCATGCGCGACATGGCGAAGCGGTTGGCTGCGGATGGCTTCACCGTGCTCGTGCCCAATCCATTCTATCGGACGACGAAGCCGCCCGGTTTGTCTGCCGACATCGATTTCAGCAATCCTGTCGACCGCGCAAAAATCGACGTGTTGCGAGCGCCGTTGACCAGCGAAGCCGTGATGCAGGACGCCATGGCGTACGTCAAATTCTTGGATGCGCAGGTCTCGGTCAACAAAAAGGCCAAAATGGGCGTGTTCGGTTACTGCATGGGCGGCCCCATGAGCATGCAGGCGGCCGCCTCCAATCCCGAGCGCATCGGCGCCGGTGCGTCCTTCCACGGAGGTGGTTTGGTGACCGACAAGCCCGACAGTCCTCACTTGCTGGTGCCGAAAATGCAGGCGCAGTTCTACTTCGGCGTAGCGATGAATGATGATGAGCGGCAGCCCGAGGCGAAGACTCAACTGGCCGAAGCGTTCAAGGCGGCCCATCTGCAGGCAAAAATCGAAGTTTATGCGGGCTGTCTGCACGGCTGGTGCGTGAAGGATATGCCCAAGACTCCGGGCAAACCGCCGATCTACAATGAGCCCCAGGCCGAGCGCGCGTGGGGCGAGCTCGTCAGCCTGTTCAAGCGGGCGCACGTTTGAAGTGACCGACGCCTACATCTGCGATTTCGCGCGTACGCCGATCGGCCGCTATGAAGGCGGCCTGTCGGGGGTGCGCCCGGACGATTTGGCGGCGATCGCGATCAAGCACCTGGTCGCACGCAACAAATCCATTGGCGAGGCTGTCGAGGAAGTGTTCTTGGGTTGCGCCAATCAGGCCGGCGAAGACAACCGCAATGTCGCGCGCATGGCGCTGCTGCTCTCCGGCCTGCCGGTGCACGTGCCCGGCGTGACGCTCAATCGATTGTGCGCTTCCGGACTGGATGCGGTGGCGGCAGCGGCGCGCGCGATCCGTGCGGGCGAGGTCGAACTCGCCATTGCCGGCGGCGTCGAGTCGATGACGCGCGCTCCCTTCGTCATGGGAAAGGCGGAGCGCGCCTTCCAACGCACGGCGGATATTTATGACACCACCATCGGCTGGCGCTTCGTGAACCCGCAGATGAAGGCGCTTTACGGCGTGGATTCGATGCCGGAAACGGCTGAGAATGTTGCCGCTGAATTCAACATCTCGCGCGAGGATCAGGACGCCTTTGCCTTGCGCTCCCAACAGCGTGCCGCGCGCGCGCAGGATGCCGGCGTGTTCGCCCAGCAAATCGTGCCGGTGACGGTGGCGCAGGCGAAAGGCGCGGCACAGGTGATCGAAAGGGATGAAGGCTTGCGCCCGCAGACCACCCTGGAAGGGCTGGCCAAACTCAAGCCCATCG
The DNA here is from genome assembly GCA_025355445.1 of Gammaproteobacteria bacterium. Lineage (GTDB taxonomy): Bacteria > Pseudomonadota > Gammaproteobacteria > Steroidobacterales > Steroidobacteraceae > Bog-1198. The sequence goes on along the minus strand of JANXZQ010000542.1, from coordinate 2,352 downwards.
TGCGTCCGGGCGGCACCGTCACGGCCGGCAACGCATCGGGAATCAACGACGGCGCCGCAGCGCTGCTGCTGGCTTCCGGCGCGGCGGTCGAGAAATACGCACTCCAGGTGAGGGCGCGTGTGCTGGGCTTTGCCTGCGCGGGAGTGGCACCGCGCATCATGGGGGTGGGGCCCATCCCGGCGGTGGAGAAACTTGCCGCCCGCTTGCGCCTAAAGGTGGCGCAATTCGATGTGATCGAACTCAATGAGGCCTTCGCGTCGCAGGCGCTGGCTTGTGTGCGTGCCTTTGGCTTCGGCGACGACGCCGAACACGTCAACTGCAACGGCGGCGCCATCGCCCTGGGCCATCCGCTCGGCATGTCCGGCGCCCGCATTGCCGGCGCCGCAGTTCAAGAGTTGCAGCGGCGGGGCGGCCGCTACGCATTGGCGACGATGTGCGTGGGAGTGGGGCAGGGCGCGGCTCTGGCATTCGAGCGGGTATGAGCCGTAGCTGCCATGGGCCTGCTTTCAAAGGCGGGCCGGCACTGCTACATTGGTTGTTCTTGGCGGAACTCAGTTCTGCACCGTGGAATTGAGGGTCTCGTATGGATAAGATCGTATGGATAAGCTGAATTACGCGGTGGAGGACGGCGTCGCCGTCCTTACGTTCGATAATCCCCCGGTCAATAGTCTCGGGCAGGAGTTGCGCGCCGCGGTGGCCTTAGGCGTCACGCGCGCGAACGCAGACTCCGGCGTGGGCGCCATCGTGTTGATCGGTTCAGGCGCGGGCTTTTCCGGGGGCGCGGACATTCGCGAGTTTGGAACCCCGAAGGCCACGGCGTATCCGAATCTGCGTACCTTGATCCTCGAAGTCGAGGACAGTAAGAAAGCAGTGATCGCCGCCATCGGCGGGGTATGCATGGGCGGCGGCTTGGAATTGGCGCTGGGTTGTCACTTCCGAGTCGCAGTGGCGGGGGCACGCATTGCGTTGCCTGAGGTCAAACTCGGCCTGCTGCCCGGCGCCGGCGGTACGCAGCGGCTGCCGCGATTGCTGGGAGTTGAAGCCGCGCTCAATCTCATCGTCTCGGGAACCACGGTGCCCGCCGAGAAACTGCGCGACACGCCTCTGTTCGATGCCTTTGCAGAAGGCGACTTGCGCGAAGCCTCCTTGAGGTTTGCGCGCCGGGTGATCGGCGAAAAATTGCCGCACAAGCGCGTCCGCGATGTGACCCTGGACATGCCGATCGCGGAGGCGTTCTTTCAATTTGCGCGCAATTCGGTGAAGGCGGTCGCAGGGCCCTACCCGGCGCCGCTGGCCTGTGTCGAGGCGGTCGCGGCGGCGGTCGAAAAGCCGTTCGATGCCGGTCTCAAACGAGAGCGCGAACTATTCACCACGCTGATGCTATCGCCCGAGTCGGCGGCTTTGCGGCATGTGTTTCAAGCCGAGCGTGCGGCCTCGAAAATTCAGGGCGTGCCCGACGACACGCCGGTCAGACCCATCCGCAAGGTGGGCGTCATCGGCGCCGGCACCATGGGCGGCGGCATCGCCATGAGCCTCATCAACGCGGGTCTGCCGGTGGTGTTGTTGGAAACCCAGCAGGAGGCACTCGACCGCGGTCTCGCCAACATTCGCCGCAACTACCAAGGCGCCCTGCGCAAGGGCACGCTCACCGAAGCCGGCCTCGCCAGGCGGTTGGCGCTGATCACGCCGACATTGGACTACGCCGTTCTACGCGATGTGGATTTGAGCATCGAGGCGGTATTCGAGAACATGGACGTGAAGCGCCAGGTATTCGAGAAGCTGGATGCCGTGGTGCAGCCGGGCGCGATCCTCGCCTCGAATACCTCCGCATTGAATCTCGATGAGATCGCGAAATTTACTCGCCGGCCTCAGGATGTGATCGGGCTGCATTTCTTCAGCCCCGCCAATGTGATGCGTCTGCTCGAGGTGGTGCGCGGCGCCGCCACGGGGAAGGACGTGCTGGCGACGGCCATGCGTTTGGCGAAAACCATGAACAAAGTCGCCGTGGTATCCGGGGTGTGCGACGGTTTCATCGGCAACCGCATGTTGGCGCGCTACGGCGCCGCCGCTCACGATTTGATCATGGCCGGCGCTTTGCCGCAGCAGGTCGATGCGGCGCTGCAGGATTTCGGCATGGCAATGGGGCCTTTTCGGGTGGGTGATCTGGCGGGTCTCGACATCGGATGGGCGCTGCGCAAACGGCGCGCGGCGGAATTTCCCGGCAAGGATTTTTCCAATGTGGCGGATGCTCTGTGCGAGGCCGGCCGATTCGGGCAAAAAACCAATGCCGGCTGGTATCGATACGAAGCGGGTTCGCGCAATCCCATTGCGGATCCCAAGGTCACCGCCATC